>JAWODY010000030.1:0-5462 GCA_046483045.1 Anaerolineales bacterium
GGCATGGATATGGAGGCAGACCTGGGTATCGACTCCATCAAACGTGTGGAGATCTTAGGGGCCCTCGAAGACACCTACCCCTCCCTGCCCCAGGCTGATACAAGCACTTTGGCTGAACTCCGAACTCTAGGAGAAATAGTGAAGTATATGAGGACCATGACATCACCGGATGGATTGGCGGCGGAGGCGTCGAAAAGCATGGAACCCAATCCGCCAGCTTCCCCCCAAACAGAGCCAACCAACTTTGAAAGGGAAGAAGACTCCGGGTCGCCAGAAGTGGAGAAATCCGATAACGGAAAATCCAACTTGGATGTGGAAGCATTGTCCCATATGCTGCTGAAAGTGGTGGGAGAAAAGACCGGCTACCCCCCGGAGATGTTAGAACTCGACATGGACATGGAAGCCGATTTGGGCATTGACTCCATCAAACGAGTCGAAATCTTGGGAGCCATGGAAGACCAAGTCGAGGATCTACCTCCCTTTGAAACGGACACATTGGCCGAGCTGAGGACGCTGGGTCAAGTGGTGGAGTACATATCCGAGGTTAAAAAGGGGGGCAGAGAGGAGAAAAAAAAAGCACCCCACAGCCCCATCCAGGTCCATCCCGTGACACTCAGCCCCCTCTCTCCCCCTGACCGCATCGAACTCGAGATACCCCCAGCCCGCCCCGTTTTGATTGGCGATGCGGGTTCCGAGTTGACCCAGGAGGTTGCCCGGGCACTGAAAGAGGAGGGTTGGTCCGTCGTCCTCTGGCGATACGCCACTTCAAAGGCAGCCAGTAAATCAAGCCGCCCTGAGAGCTTACCGCATGTCCAGGTTCAACATCCAACGGACAAGGACATCAAGAAACAAATGGACATAGTCCGTGAACAATATGGAAAGGTCGCCGGGTATATCCATATTCATCCCCCTAAAAAGTATCTCAAAGATCCAGAGGAGAGGCAGCTCATCAAAGAGGTTTTCTTCCTGGGAAAACATCTCAAAGACGATCTCGCTACTTCACCAGACCACGGCCGGACTTTTTTCATCACCGTGACGCAATACGATGGGCAGTTAGGTTTAAACCAGGGCCATCCCTTCGGCGAGGGTAGCGGTATACCCGGGTTGACAAAGACGCTGCGCTGGGAGTGGCCCAACGTTTTCTGCCGGGCAGTGGACCTTGACCCTCTGCGACCCGCACAGGAGAATGCCCGGGCAGTCGTGTCAGAGCTGTATGATCCCTGCCGCCAAACAGCAGAAGTGGGATATGGACCGCAGGGGCGGGTGACCCTCCGCCAAGGGAAACCAAACGCATGAAGAAACAAAACCCACTGAACCCACCCGACGAAAAGACATATTTCCTGGTCAGCGGGGGCGGGAAAGGGATCACCGCTCAAAACATGATCGCCCTGGCTGAAGCCTTCCACTGCCAATTCCTCCTTCTGGGAAGGTCCCAGCTGCTAGAAAATGAACCTCCCTGGGCGGCAGGATGTGAAACAGAGGGGGATTTAAAACGAAACGCGATCCAAGCTTTTGAGGACAACGGTGACGAACCCACGCCCAAAGAAGTTGAGCATGCGGTGGACCGGGTCCTCTCCAGCCAGGAAATCCGAGCCACCCTGGATGCTATCTCAGCTCATGGCGGATCCGCAGCCTACATAAGCGCCGATATTACCGACCTCGACCAGCTTTCCCAGGGATTAGGAGATGACCGGGATAAAATCACGGGCCTGGTGCACGGAGCAGGCGCGCTTGCGGACAAATATATTGAGGATAAAGAGGAGGGTGATTTTGACCTCGTCTACGGGGTTAAAGTCGACGGTTTGCGAAACCTCCTATCCATCGTTCCCCCCGAACAGCTGGAGTACATCATCCTCTTTTCATCGGTCGCTGGATTTTACGGGAACGTCGGGCAGGCTGATTACGCACTGGGAAACGAGGTCCTGAACAAAATGGCCCATTCCCTGAAAGCCCAACACCCGGAGTGTCAGGTGCTGGCCATGGATTGGGGTCCATGGGATGGTGGTATGGTCACCCCCCAGCTGAAGCGCATCCTGTCCCGGCGGAATGTGGATGTCATCCCCATCGAAGTTGGAACGGAAATCCTGGTGGATTTGATATCCAGCTCCAGGGATCAGCCTCAGTGGGTGGTGGGCAGCCCCCTCCCAAAACCCACCCCATCGATGGATTCCACATTACGAACCTACCACATCCATCGAGAACTCATCCTGGAGGCAAACCCGTTCCTCAAAGACCATGTCGTCGGCGGTCGTCCCGTGTTACCAACGGTTTGTGCGGTGGGATGGATCGCCAACGGCTGTGAAGGGCTCTATCCCAACTACAGGCTGTACGAAGTCAAGGACTACAGAGTCTTTAAAGGCATCCTATTCGACAAAACGCTCGCTGACGATTATGTCTTAGAGCTGGAGGAGATCGAGAAAAGCCAAAAAGAGATCACTTTCAAAGGGGTCATCAAAAGCCAGACCAAGGACGGACTTGAGCGCAAACATTATCATGCCATCGTGGTTATAAAACGGAATTTACCGGATCCGCCTGTGCTGGAAAACGTGAACCTAAAACGCGGGTCCCCTATTCCCGGTGAAAGGCTGTATGAAAATCAAATCCTCTTCCACGGACCCCGCTTTCAGGGCGTTCAGGAGGTGATAGATCATAATTCCCAAGGCCTTACTACCCACTGCCGTCTTCCATCCATCCCGGCTCAGGAACAGGGGCAATTTCCTGCCGACATTTATAACCCTTTCTTAACGGACGCTGTCCTGCAGAGTTTGTTGATCTGGTCCTTCCAATACCGAGGTGTGAGCGGACTCCCCCTGCGCATTTCCCGGGGAAGGCTGTATCGACCATTCCCCTTCGACACCTCGATCTACGCAACCATGGAAGTAAAGACTGTGTCCAACCACACCTTGCGCGCTGATGTGACCAGTTATGACGAAAAGGGCCAGATTTTCATGGAGGTCGGGGAGGCAGAGATCACCCTCAGCGAACGGCTCAATGAACTCTTTCACCACAATAAACTACACGAGGAACCATAATGGCTTTAGACATCATCGGGGTGGGAGCCCGATATGGCTCCTGCTCTTCCCTTCACACCTTTGAACAGGCATTATATTCCGGCAATCGCTGCCCATGCGCTGCCCCCACCAACCCTGCGCTCGCTGCGTTGGACGCCTGGCAGGACGGGAGGGGATCCGTCCCAAACCAGTTGGGGCTAATTTCAAACAAAAGTCTTGATCTGAAACCCATCCAAGACAAGCTGCCGGAACAAACCTACTTGATAAAAACCATCGCGGAGAGGAAGGGTGCGTTATTTACTGCACTGCGAGTCGCGGACGATTGGCTTGCAAAGCACCCTTCAGGCATGGTCCTGATCGCCCTGGGTGATGAAACCAAGGCGGGGAGCATGCTCCTAAAAAGGACCTCCTCCTTCATTTCTTGTCCTACTTATGGTTCTATCGTTTCCGTAAACACGGGCCCAAGACCTTCTCGGGTGATGAAGCGATCCCTGGATCTCGCCGGCATCTCCCCTGCCCTGCTCGGTACCCTCGAATGCCTAGAAGGCTTTGAGGAGGAAGGGCTCTCCATAGTAGAAGATTGGGTAGACATAACCCCATATTGGGATGAAGAACCTCCTACCGCGTTGGGGAGCGTCACCCCCACAGTCAAGGACAGCACCGGGATGGCGGGGTTGATCAAGGCAGCCTTGGCACTCCACCGGCGGACCCTTTACGGCATTCGTATCAAAGAGGAAAACACCCTCTCATCTTTGAACGGGTCCCCCTTTTACATCCCTCCCCACTCCCGACCCTGGTTGGAAGGTCATGAAAGGGTGGGCCGGATGGCGGCCGTCTGCGGGTATTCGGGCTCCTTTGGTGAGTTCGGTACCTTGGTGATCAGGGAAAGCCAGCATCGACGAAAGCTGCCCAAAGTGAGACCGCACCTTACGGGCGATCAGCCGCACCTCCTCCCGTTTTCGGGGGAGGACCAACACGCATTACACCAAGACTTGGAAGAGCTTCAAACCCAGCTTGAGAATCACACCTCGTTGACCGCTGCCGCACAGAAAGCGTATGCAAAGCTCCAGGAAGGGGAAGCGCCCTTCCGGGGGTCCCTTGTCGGACGTCACCGGGATGACCTGCTAGAAGAGCTTCAACGCGCCAAAGCAGGAATGAACAAGGCGTTCGCTACAGGAATGGTGTGGAGAACGCCCCGGGGCAGCTACTTTACACCCAACCCCCTTGGTGATCACGGGATCGCGTTCGTCTATCCCGGGGCCTTTAATTCTTACCCAGGCATGGGTCGGGAATTATTCAGCGCCTTTCCATATTTGTACAAAGGCATCCAATCTCTTACTTCAGACATCAGTCACTCCCTTGCAGAACGCTTCCTTTATCCACGCAGCATAACCCCGCTGAGCAAAGAAGAGCAGAGCGCTCATGCCCGGCGGTTCTTTGACCATCCGGTAGAGCTCATCGAATCAGGAATAAGTTTATCCGTCTTACACACCATGATCATGAAGGAGATATTCAGGATCTCACCCAGCGCTACCTTCGGATACAGTTTAGGTGAGATCAGCATGCTGTGGGCAAACGACGTTTGGCAAAACTCGTCTCAAAGTAGCCTGGCCTGGCAGCGGTCCCCCCTCTTCAAGCGCCTGCTTTATGGCCCGAAAGAAGCCGTCCGGTCCTATTGGGAGGAGGAAGGAGCGGCTTTCGAAGATGATTTCTGGGGTTCTTACATCCTCAAAGCGCCCATTGAGTACGTTCAAGCTGCGGTCAGGGTCCACAATGGGACCTTTCTAACCATCATCAACGCCCCGGGAGAAGTGGTCATCGCGGGCCTAGACAAAGCGTGCCAAGAGATCATCCAAGAACTTGACTGCCACGCCCTGCCCATGCCTTTTGATGCAGTGATCCACAATCCAGCGATGGGATCCACCTACGATGATTTCGTCACCCTCTACACCAACGAAGTCAAGTCAGGCTCTGAGATCAAGTTTTTCTCCGCTGCTCAATACGAACCCTTGATCCCAGAGACCGATCGTTTGGCCCAGGCGATTGCCAAGATGACCTGCGAACAGGTCGATTTCCCGCGCCTGGTTAACGCTGTGTACCGGGATGGAGCTCGGATTTTCATCGAGGTCGGACCTCAGAAGACGTGTTCCCGGTGGATTGACAAGATCCTCCAGGATTCCCCCCATACGGTCATCGCCGTCAACAAGAAATATCAGCCTGATTATGAGGGTGTGATCAAGGTCCTCAGCCTGCTTCTCAGCCACAGGGTGCAGATGGACCTCTCCCCGATCTACGCATCACCTGATACACTGCCTTTCCAGTACAAAACAACAGGGACTACCAGAAGGCAAGCTAAGGCTCAGGTGCACGTAGATCCAGAGGATGAATCCTCGAACATAATAGGTCGTGTGGAAAGAGAATCCGCGCCCTTGATCGCGCAAGGGAGTGATC
>JAWODY010000009.1:0-20843 GCA_046483045.1 Anaerolineales bacterium
TGAAGTATTCCACCATCCCATTGGTTTCAGGGCGTCCGGGCTTGATAAGGCGATGATCGATTTCATACTCTTGACATTTTTGATCGAAAGGATGGTTCCCGGTGGGTTCACGTTCTCCGCCTCGCGTGAAGCGGTCGGTAAACTCCTTGCCATTGTCCGTGAGTACGATCTCGATATGGATAGGACAAACCTCAACCAAATGATCCAGGAACTGTTTGGCGCTTTGGGCAGACTTGTCGGGATAGATCTCCAGGTATACCCAACGTGTGGCCCGGTCAATGGCCACAAAGAGGTACTTTCGGCTCTCCTCGTCGGGCATCTGGGGAAGATACTTGACATCTGCGTGGAGATAGCCCGGCAGATAGTCTTTGAAGGTTTTAGGAGCCTCGTCTTCCGATTCTTCCTTCGGGATCATCTCCCGCAAAGGGGTGAGCTCATAGCGCCGCAGCAGACGGATGATCGAAGAACGAGAGACCTCAGGGTGAATGAATTCATGCACCACCTGGAGCAGATCATCCACCGGCAGCAGAAGCGTCTTTCGCAGCTCAACCACGATGGCTTCCTGGAATTCGGTCAAGGTGGTTTGGAGATTGTGTGGTTGGCTTGACCGATCGTGGACGTGATCTCGGTTTTTCCATCGTTGAACGGTCGTTTTGGAAACCCCCAGTTCCTCCGCGAGCTCTTTGATGGTTTTGTCTGATTCTTGAATGTATTTTCGTTGTACGGGAGTTGTGGTAGCGTTGGCATGGAGATCGATATTCATGATGTCGCCTCCAGGTTCGGATAGTGCTTTTCCAGATACTGTTTAGCTAATTGTAATGCCTGAAATTTGCTGCCACAACCTTCCATTACCATACATCTAGGTGATATAGGGTTTCAATGAAGGGCATAATTGAACGTTCCTTCTTGACAGCAGGGCAGTTTGATTTAGAATATATTCAAGTTATAACTATTCAGGCTTTGAATATATGGCGCGTTCTCACAGCGATTTGACCTTGGAAAATATCCTCCTGGGATTGCTTCAGGACCAACCCCAACACGGTTATGCCCTTTATAAGCGGGTCCAGGAGAGTCCGGAACTTTCTCGGATCTGGCAGGTTAAACGCAGCAAACTTTATTACCTACTGGAGAAATTAGAGGAAAAAGATTTACTTTCCTCTTCCTTAAAGGCCTCTTCTTCCCATCCTGATCGCAAGATATACCACCTGACAGAGCGCGGCCGGCGTGAATTTGAAACCTGGATGAAGACACCCGTAAAGAGCGGGCGGCACATGCGAATTGCTTTTTTGTCGCGGCTGCTTTTCGCCTTAGAGGCGGGAGAAACCCAGGCCTTGACCTTAATTCAAAGGCAGTTCACCCGCTGTCAAGCGTGGCTGGACAACCTTGAAACGCAGTTGAGCGAACTTGAAGACCCTGATTTTTTTTCATGTCAGATTTTCAAGTTTCGGATGGGCCAGGTGCAGGCAATGCTGAATTGGCTGGAGGATTGTAAAAAGGGGTTCGCTGCCGAGAAAAACAAATGATGTTAGACGATAAGGGTTTAATGATATGAAAAAAACAGCTATACGTTGGTTTGTATTCATCGTAGTTTCATCTTCCATCCTTCTCGCAGCCTGCGGCTCTTCACCCGCAGCAGGGGATGGGCCGGATTCGCTGGAAATCACGGATACCACAGGCCATACCGTCACGTTAGACGGTTTACCGCAGGAGATAGCTATCGCTGGAAAAGCGTCCGTCATGGTCCAAGATGCTGCATTTATGTTTGATGAAGCGGATCAGAGGGTGAAAGCGCTGGAAAATCGAAACCAATCTGTATTTGATTTCTTACCTGTTGTGGATCCTACCATTGATGAGAAAGATCTCTTTGAGAGAGATGCCGGACCTGAGCAAATAGCAGCTGTAAAGCCGGACCTGGTCTTGATGAAAAATTTTAATAAAAGCAAACTGGGGGATTCGGTAGAAAAGCTGGGCATCCCCGTCCTTTACCTCAACCTAGAGACCCCGGATGTTTTTTATCAGGATATCCAGATGTTGGGCAAAGTGTTTGGGGTACCGGAACGCGCAGAGGAGATCATCCGGTTTTATCAGGACCGCGTGGAAATAGTGCAGGAGATCACCGCGGATCTTGAGGAAGGGGAGAAACCGCGGGTCTTAATCCTCAGGTACAGTGACCAGGGTGGAGACTTCGCTTTTAGCGTTCCTCCGGAATCCTGGCTGCAAACGCAGATGGTGGAGATCGCCGGCGGTCGACCGGTCTGGGTCGATCAGGGGGGAAGCGGGGGGTGGTCGATCGTCAATTTCGAGCAAATTGCAGCTTGGGATCCTGATCAAATCTATCTCGTTGATTACAAAGGTGATGCAGACGAAGTTGTGAGACGTCTGAAAGAAGATGCTTTATGGTCGAGCTTTAGTGCTTTGAAAAAGGGTCAACTTTACGCGTTTGCCTTTGACTTTTACAGTTGGGACCAACCGGACACCCGCTGGATTTTGGGCCTGGAATGGTTGGCTACCAAGATCCACCCAGAACGTGCAGATGAGATAGACACCCTGGCCGAGGTGGACGCATTTTATGATGTGCTTTACCGCCTGGATCAGGAATCGATCCGAGAAGATGTCCTTCCCAAACTTCGGGGCGATATCCCGTGAGAAAAAGATCCCAAAAGCAGGTTTTCATAGTTTTAGGTGTGGGGACGCTAGTGATATTATTGGGTTCAGTATTTCTGGGTCGCTATCCGCGTCCCTATTGGATGCCTCCCCGTTTGTTGTTGGAGGATGAGCTGGCCCGGCGTTTGGTGTTTTCTCTTCGCGTACCCCGCCTGCTGACTGCGCTGCTGCTGGGCATGACTTTGTCAGCCACGGGAGCGGTGCTGCAAATGGTCTTCCGGAATCCGCTCGTTGAACCGGGGTTTATGGGCGTCACCCAGGGGGCAGCGTTTGGGGCGGCTTTAAGTATCTTATGGCTGGGAAAGCATCCTTTGGTGATCGAATTATCCGCTACCCTGTTTGGTCTGATAGGTCTCTTTGGATCCTATTTTCTGTCCCGGCGCCTGCGTTTTGGGGGCTGGGTGCTGCGTTTGGTCTTATCCGGCGTGGCTGTTTCCGCGCTGTTTTCAGCCGGGGTAGGGATTTTGAAGTATGTGGCTGACCCCCTCACACAGCTCCCCGAAATCACGTTTTGGCTGTTGGGTGGATTGTGGGGGGTAACCTGGCGGAACTTCTGGTATGTTTTACCTTTTGCGCTGGCTGGCCTATTGACGATGTTCTTGATGCGCTGGCGTGTGAATCTGCTTTCCCTTAAAGATGAAACCGCGTTTTCTTTGGGAGCCTCGGCAAATAGAGAGCGTATGATCCTCCTCTTTGCCAGCGTGACGGCCACAGCAGCATTAACTTCCATCAGCGGCATCATTGGCTGGGTGGGGTTGATTGTTCCCCATATCGCCCGCCGACTCGTGGGAGCCAGCGCTGATACCTCCATCCCTGTGGCGATGTTATTGGGGGGGATTTTCACCTTGCTCAGTGATGATATCGCCCGTTCTTTGCTCGCAGGTGAGATCCCATTGGGCATCCTGACCTCGGCGATCGGGGCCCTGCTGTTCATGTACCTTATGATCAGCATGGGCATTAAAGTGAGGGCATGATGGATCATAAAGCCATCGCAGCCAAGGATGTTTCATTTGCTTATCATGAGGGTGGAATCCGTGTTTTGAAAGATGTGTCCTTGGATATCCCCGCTCAGAAGATCACCGCTATCTTAGGTCCCAACGGGACTGGGAAGACAACGCTTCTGCATCTCATGCTCGGCTTGCTAAAACCCGGTTCCGGAGAAGTCTTGATCTTTGGAAAGCATCATGGAGCGTATTCCCGGAGGGAGATGTCCCAAATTATGGGATTGGTCCCTCAGTTTGAAAGCATCCCCTTTAATTTCACGGTGTTGGAGTACATTTTATTGGGGCGTTCTCCTTATTTGAAACCTTTTCAGTCTCCTGGGAGAGAGGATTTGCAAATAGCGGAAGAGGCTTTGACGTCGATGGGGATAGTGGGTTTGGCAGGAAAACCGGTCTCAGAATTAAGTGGGGGAGAGCGTCAGTTGGTGCACCTGGCACGGGTTCTGGCGCAGCGGACGAAGATCTTGCTCCTGGATGAGCCAACAGCCCATTTGGATCTGGAGAACCAGAACAGGATTCTGAACCTGCTGGTAGAGCTCGCCGAGCAAGGGATCACCATTGTCCTAACCACCCATGACCCCAATGTGGCTATTTACGCTGCGGAAAATTTCGTTTTAGTCAATGAAGGCCGGATTTTCTTTGAAGGTGGTTTGGATACAGTCATCACTCCGGAGAACTTGTCCACCATGTATAATGTACCTATACATGTGGAAAATGCCGACGGTCACACTATGGTCGTCATGGATAAAAACGGATGAGTGATACGCAACGTGTGATCATCACAGGTGAAATCGGAGTGGGTAAGACAACTTTTTGTTCCCGCATTGCTGAATTGGGGCGCCAAGCGGGGCTGGCACTCGCAGGATTGATTTCCCCGGGAGTTTTTGAGGGTGGAAGGAAAGTGGGTATCAGCGTCATCAGCTTAAAAAAGAAGGAAACGCGTCTATTAGCGAAACCACGTGAGGTGAAGACAAGCGGTCCTTCTACGAAAGGGTGGTCTTTTAAAGAGGAGAGCGTCCAGTGGGGAAATCGTGTCTTGGCCCAAACTGCTCCCTGCGATTTATTAATCGTTGATGAACTCGGCCCCTTGGAGTTCGAACGCGGGGAGGGGTGGGTGGAAGGCTTAACATTGATTGATAAAGGGAGATTCGGCGTTGCATTTGTCGTCGTCCGGCCTTATTTAGTGCCTCAAGCCTTGGAACGCTGGCCTGCTGCCCACACCATAAAACTCACCTCAGAGAGCGACATTCCCCATCTAGCAAAGGAGACCTTCCAGCGTTACAAAAAAAATGACTTTCCTGGATCTTCTTTTTTCTATCACACATAAATACTCACCACCTCAAGGTTGCTATATCTGCTATAATTTTTTGCATTGGTATGTTAGAAACGAAAGGAGTGCATTATGATCGGAGGACTTGGCGGGTGGGAGTGGATCATTATCCTCGTCATTGTAATCTTAATCTTTGGCGTGGGCCGGATCAGCAAAATCGCTGGTGAGATGGGGAAAGGCATCCGCGCTTTTAAAGAGGGCTTGAGCGGTGAGGGTGAAGATGACGAAGAGGATTTGGAGGAAAAGAGCGGTCAGGAGTAGCAGCCTCTTTTGAAGAGAAATGTTTTAATGTTCTCCAAGCTTGAAGGAGGGGTTGAATGCTCCTGGACCGAGCCTCAAAATCTATCCCTGACGCTGGATGACTACGAGTAAGAGATAGGGAGCTTCCAGTGAAGGGGCGGCTTGGAAATTAATGGAGTATGATGAGGAGAAAACTACCTTGAAAAAAGCGATTCAATCCATCGTCAAACTGGTAGTGAGTTTCTTCCATTCCCTTGTAAAAAGGGTCTCAAGCCTTTTGAAAAATGTGAATGATTTTTTCACAGAAGAACCAGAAGACGCGCCTGTAAGCGACAGTATCCAAAAAGCCATCGAGGAACCTGAGGGGTTCTTGGAACACCTCAGCGCTTTGCGAAGACATTTGTTAAGATCTTTCATCGCTTTGATCCTGTTTTCGGTGGTCGCTTTTATTTTCTTGCCGGAGCTTTTAGCTTGGATTGCACAACCCATTGGGGGCGTGGGGGAATTGGAAGCTGTGGAAGTCACGGAACCCATTGGGGTGGGGATGCGGATTGTTTTCTTGGCCGGCTTTACAGCCGCTCTCCCCTATATCACATATGAGATTTTTTTATTTGTGGCCCCTGCTCTTTCCCGCCGGGCGCGACTGACAGGTTTTTTGGCTATTCCCCTGGTGGTCCTTTTTTTCTTTGCGGGAATGGCCTTTGCATATTATGTCCTTCTCCCCACTGGTTTGCCGGTCTTGCTCAGTTTTTTAAACGTGCCCACCCAAATCCGTCCCTCTTCTTACATTCGTTTTGTGACCAGTATGATGTTTTGGTTGGGGATTGTGTTCGAATTTCCCCTCCTTTCCTACGTCCTGGCTGTGATGCGGATTTTATCCGCACAAGCGCTTGCCAAAAATTGGCGGGTGGCTGTGGTGGGTATGGCCATACTTGCCGCCGTGATCACTCCTACTATTGATCCGGTGAATATGATGTTGGTCATGGTCCCCCTCCTGGTTTTATACGGGTTGAGCATCCTGCTTGCTTATCTCGCCGGAGGTACCCGTAAGAAGAAAAAATCCTCGGATGTGTCAGCCTGACGAGGGCAGGCGAGATCATTCCCTTTTGGGAATCGGTGGAACAAGGGTAGGATGAGATCACTGAACGTTGGTTATTTTTCCCCTAAGACGATCCATATCCTGGAACGTGTTCATTCATCTCAGGTGTGACATGCCTATATCCATTTAGCGAAGACCCTTTTTCGGTACCCAGGCGAGCACGCTTGTTCCTTGTAAAGGTGCTGATTCAATCTCTACTTCCCCTCCCACCTTTCGGGTGCGCCTTTTCATGTTCGAGAGGCCGTGACCGAGACTGATTTCGGTTTTGTCGAGGTTGAAACCTTTTCCGTTATCCTCTACTTTCACATAAACTCTGCCGTCATTTTCCCACAATTCGACCTTGGCCTTGGTGGCATCGGAGTGCCGCGCTGTGTTTGCCAGGGTTTCTTGAAGGATGTGGAAAAGAGCTACAGCGTTCTCGTAAGGGAGATTAAGGGGTTCTTGGGAAGAATCTCCTAAAGTCATGGTGATGTTTGAATTTCTCTTGAATTCCTGTATCAGTTGTTCTATGTTTTGAGAAAAGGTGCGGTTTGCTTTCATCTGTCGAGGGCGCAAATCCGAGACATAAGAACGGATATCTGTAATGGCCTGATTGATAGCGTCAGTTGTCACGTTGAGCTTTTCGCAGGCTTCAGAGGGGTTTTCCTGGAAAATTTGCTTTACCAAATCTAATGTCAAACCGATGGAATACAGGGATTGAATGATGCCGTCGTGAAGGTCCATCCCAATCCTTTCCCGTTCCTCAAGAATGGCAACCCGTTTTGACTGCTGCTGCAGGCGAGCGTTTTCAATGGCTGTACCTGCCCAGGTGCCAATTGTAGTCAAAAGGTCGAGTTCCCGGGTGGTGTATTGATGGTCTTTTTTGCTGGACAGGGTCATCACGCCGACTACCTTTCTCTGTGCCTGAAGCGGGATACCCGCAAGACAGGTGAAGCCAGCTTCGGAAATTGAGGAACGGATGATACGGGGGTCCGTGTCCAAAGCGTAACTGACGAGAGGTTTATTTAGTCCAGCTACCTTCCCAACCAGACCTTCTCCTACCCGGAAGACGTTCTTTACCGAAAATGCTTCAAACCCGTCCCCGCGCAGAAGGGACAAGCGCAGGTCTTTGCTTGATTTGTCGCGCAGGAAAATTTCCCCCGTTTCTATGTCCAAATAAGCCAGGACACGGGTAAGTGTCTGGCTCATGATTTCTTTGATTTCCAGGGAGCTGGCCACCGTTTGGGCCAGGTCATTGATCAAAGAAAGGTCTTCATTTTGCTGATTCAGAATCTGATCGCGTTCAATGATATTGTTGTAAAGCTGGGCGTTTGTGATCGCCACAGCCGCATATCCAGCCAGGGTTTTTATCAGCCGGGCATCATTCCCTGTGAATTCCGGTTCGTCTTTTTTATTGGTCAGGTAGATCTGCCCGATGATGCGCTCACCGGAGAGGATGGGCACGCCCAACATGGAGTCCATAGGGGGATGATTTTCGGGAAATCCTAATCTCCGCGGATCATCCTTTATGTTGGAGATGCGTATGATCTGGTTTTTATTTTGCAGCTCTCCAAGCAGGCCTTTGCCTTCAGGCAGGTGCGGGATGCGGCTTTCCTCTTCCTCTGTCATACCAATGGTGATGAAGCGGATGATCTCCCCCTTTTCATCTCTGATCGCCAAGGCCCCATATTCAGCTTGGGCTTGATCTCTCGCCAAACGGACAATCCGTTTTAAGACGGTGTCAAGAGATAAATCACGCACCAGGTTAAAACTGGCCTGGTGGTATTTATGGAGTTGCTCTTCTAATTTCTCTTCTTTTGTGTTTGACATAAACCTTTAAAATCTTACTCACATTCTTTTCCACACCTATTTTACCGTATGAAGATTGATTTTGATAGTTTTTGCTAGTTTTCCTATACTAAAGTGGTTCTGAAGGTTGGTTTCTTAGATGATGTTAATATTCCCCAAAAGGATGGGTATGGGAGAGCAGGAGAAAAGTTCGCGTTTCAAAGGGTTTTACAATCTTACGATCCAGGAGCGCCAAAAGTTATTGAGGGAAGAGGGATTCCTAACCGCAGCGGATCTGCCCTTCCTGAATGAAGTCGGTGGGTTGTCCCTTCAGCAGGCTGAACACATGATTGAGAATGTCATCGGCTGCTTCGCTTTTCCACTGGGCGTGGGGCTCAATTTCTTGATCAATGGGAAGGATGTCTTGGTGCCCATGGTGATTGAGGAGCCATCCGTGATTGCGGGCGCCTCGTACATGGCGAAAATAACCCGCCCTTATGGAGGGTTTCAAGCGCATAGTGACCCACCGCTGATGATCGGTCAGCTTCAAGTCCTGGATGTTGTGGATGTCCGTGGAGCGCAGGAGAAGATCGAGTCCAACAAAGAAGAGCTTCTGGCTGAGATCGCGGATGTTGATTTGGTGCTGCAGGATATGGGTGGGGGACCAAAGGACCTCGAGGTCCGGGTGGTGGAAGATTCGCCTTTGGGCCCCTTTTTGATCCTTCATCTGCTCGTGGATGTGCGGGATGCCATGGGTGCGAACGCTGTAAACACCGCCTGCGAACGCCTTGCGCCGCACATTGAGGACTTGGTGGAAGGTCGGGTGCATTTACGGATCCTTTCCAATTTGGCTGATCGGCGTTTGGCCCGAGCGGAATGTCTCATTCCCCCAGAAGGACTTGGTTTTCAAGGCTTCCGTGGGGAGGAGGTTCGTGACGGAATCATCGAGGCTTGGGCGTTTGCTGATGCGGATCCGTATCGGGCAGCAACGCACAATAAAGGCATCTTCAACGGTGTGGATGCCGTTCTTCTTGCCACCGGCAATGACTGGCGTGCGGTGGAGGCAGGTGCTCATGCGTACGCCGCTCAGAATGGGCGTTACCGCCCCTTATCCACCTGGCAGGTGGATGAAAATGGGAACCTCTCTGGGAGATTGGAAATGCCCCTGGCGGTGGGAACCGTAGGTGGGGCCACCCGTTCCCACCCTCTCGCCCAACTGGCGTTGAGGATGATGGATGTGTCTTCTGCCGGAAACTTGGCTGAAGTGATCGTGGCCGTGGGTCTGGCCCAGAACCTGGCTGCCATTCGAGCGCTGGCTACGGAGGGCATTCAAAAAGGGCATATGACGCTTCATGCCCGGCAGGTAGCTCTCTCCGCGGGCGCTGAGGATGAGGAAATCACCCGCCTGGCGCGCCAGCTGGTCCGGGAGGACCAAATTAACGCCAGCCGGGCCCGAGAAATATTGTCCTTATGGCGTGATGCGTAAACGTGTTTAATTAATTTCTTGACAGATAAGGGAACAAGGATGATGCAAAACAATGAAAGTGGATCCAATATGTTATTGAAACCCAAGCGGGATGTTGGCATTCTGGGGTATGGTTCGTATGTGCCGCGCTACCGCTTACCGGCTACGGAGATATCCCGGATTTGGAAAGGTGGATTGAGCGCGGAACCCATTCTTGAGAAATCAGTCCCCGGCCTGGATGAGGACGTAGTCACGATGTCCCTGGAGGCAGCCCGGAATGCTTTAGCGCGGGCGGAAGTCAATCCCCAGCACATCCGGGCAGTTTGGGTGGGATCGGAATCCCATCCTTACGCGGTCAAACCCACCTCGACGATCGTCGCTGAGGCTTTGGGTATTGTTCCCCATACCCAGGCTGCGGACTGGGAATTCGCCTGCAAGGCGGGCACGGAAGCCATGGTAGCTGCCATGGGGTTGGTCGGTTCCGGGATGGGCCGGTATGCCATGGCGGTCGGGATGGACACAGCCCAGGGTAAACCGGGGGATGCTCTGGAATACACAGCGGCTGCGGGGGGAGGGGCATTTTTGATTGGGCCAGCTGCGGAAGCGCTGGCGGTGATCGAAGGAGCCTATTCATATGTCACGGACACCCCGGATTTCTGGCGGCGTGCGTACCAGAAGTACCCCGAGCATGGGGGTCGATTCACAGGCAGACCGGCTTATTTCAAACATATTACAAACGCGGTGGACGGGTTGTTGGATGCGTTGGAAGTATACCCGGAGGACTATCGATACGCCGTATTCCATCAGCCCAATATTAAATTCCCAAACCGCGTCGCCAGGCAGCTGGGATTCCAGGAAGAACAAACTAGGGTGGGCCTTTTGTCGCCCAGGATTGGAAACACATATGCTGGAGCATCGCTGATCGGTTTAACCGCGATTTTGGATGTTGCTCAACCCGGGGATCGAATCCTACTCTGTTCTTTTGGCTCGGGGGCGGGTTCGGACGCTTTTTCTCTCCAGGTGACGGAAACCATCACGGGCCGGCGGGATCGAGCCTTGAAAACGGAGGATTATATCGCCCGCCGCACAGAAATCGATTATGCAGAGTACGCCCGGATGCGTGGGAAAATCGTCATGCGCTGAATTTTTAATTAGGAGCCTGATTTCACCCTTTTATTGCCTGGTTTTTCCCGAATTGATAGTTTCTGATAGTCGAGTTCTTGTACACTGTACCTTGGAAAACCATTTTTGAGATCAGCAGACTGGATGGAAGGAGAGTGTGGATGGATATCCCTCGACATTGGCGATTAAAACGACAGCGTTACGCTTTAACAGGTGAGGTATGTCCTCATTGCAGCGCGAAGATATTCCCTCCGCGTGACATCTGCCCTGAATGCGGAGATGAAGCGAAAACTGAGTATGAATTCAGCGGTCTTGGCAAAGTCTATTCCTTTACGGAAATTTTCAATGCTCCAGCAGGGTTTGAAACGTCGGTGCCGTACACGGTTGCTCTGGTCCAATTGGATGAAGGGCCGGTGGTCACCGCACAGCTGACTGACCTTGGTGAACAAGAGGTGGAAATTGGCATGCCGGTGGAAATGACCACACGCAGGCTGCAGAGCGAGGATGAGGATCGCGGTTTGTTAGTCTATGGTTACAAATTTAGACCGGTCATGAATGGGTGAACTTTCCTCAGGATAAGGAAATATGAAAAACTCTCTCTTTTGAGAGAGTTTTTTTATTTAATACCAAGAGAATGGGGGTCAGGGAATCAGAAATGTGTCATGCACGTCGCCGGAAGGTTCGATCAATGTCACCGTCTCCCCTGGTTCCCACAGCGGTTCGGAAAACCCAAGATAAAGTTCTATCGGATTGGATGTCCCTTGTTTGGTGTATATATTTACCGCGCCTTTTTTGTGGAGTTCAAGGCTTTCCATGCCGGATTGGGCCAAGATGGTAAAGGTGTGGTTGTCTTCATCCTTGATCTGCCAGTTTTGGAGCGAGATCTTTTCCTGCCCGCTGTTCCCAACGCGTTTTAACCGCACATACTCTGTGTCCAGGTTGCCGACGCCAACGATTTCATCTATTTGAATGACAAGGGGAGGTTGGGTTTCAAATGTTGAGGGGGTGGTCAGTGTTTCTCTAGTTTCCCCCTCCTGTGAACGGGGGGATTGAACGAAGAGGACGTTTTTCAGGTTCGTGTTTTCCCACAGGTACAGCACGCCCAGCATGGTGGTCGCTGACACGGTCACATTAACCAGGATATAAAATAATAAGCGTTTCCACTGCTTCATTTTCAAAGTCCTGTTTGATATAATGGGTTGGATTAGAATCATCATAGCACACTTATCTCGTTCATGCAGGTTGACGGTTCAATCTCTTAACACTTCATTTTCCAATGCCTTATCTTATCGATGGCCATAATTTAATTCCAAATATCCCAGGGCTGAGTTTGAAAGACGTTGATGATGAAATGAAACTCGTCCAGCGCTTGCAGCGCTTTTCCACACAGCACAGAACCAAAATTGAAATATTTTTTGATCAGGCCCCGCCGGGTCAATCACGTTCCCAAACCTTTGGTTCGGTGACAGCTATTTTTATTCAGCAGGGGAGGACAGCAGACCTGGCGATAAAAAGGCGGTTGGCTTCTTTAGGTGCTTCTGCAAAAAATTGGACTGTGGTCAGTTCAGACCGTGAAGTGAGAAAAGAAGCTGAATCCTATCAGGCCCGCGTGCTCTCTTCTCAAGATTTTGCTTCCAACCTCGCAAGGCCGCGGGTTGGTGGGGATCGCAAGTCGACTGATAAATGGAACCCATCCCTTTCCAGTGCAGAGATTAAGTACTGGATAGATCGTTTTGGAGATGAGGACCTTTAATGAACTCGTTTTTGTCGGCCATGAGGTACTTAATCCTATTACAACTTGCCCTTTTTTTGGCACATTTATATTTGCACTTGTAAGTTGAATCTAAGCTGCATCAGATTTTTATTCTATTCTCCTTATAATCATCATGGTGGGTGGGGCCTGTGCCCTGCACTTTCCGGACACTTTTATAATTGGGGAGAAGGTGGACTGGAGAGCTGTATTTGCTGCGCTGGGATTGTGGGGGTGGCAGTCTCCATGTTCGTTTTAAGTTTTCTTTCCTCAGCGCACCTACCATACTGGGCTTTGTGGCTAAGTTTTGCCTTTTCCGCACCCTGCTCCAAAGAGGGTATGTGTGGTTGGCCGTTATCGCCGTGAGCACATCTCATTCAGGCAAGAATTTAACCCCGCTTTAAGGGCCTTGAAGCGGGGTTTTTATCATGCCGGGTTAAATAAAAAAGGGAGGCTGATTGCAGCCTCCCTTCTTAATTCTAAACCTGAATCCTAGTCCAGCGCTTCGTACCCGGGTCCCTTTTCAAAGAAGTCATAATTGGATTGAATATCTTTAGTGAGGTCGACAACTTCGCCCTCTTCCAATTGTTTGACCGTGTCAAGGACGACTTCTTCGCCGTACATGTTTTCGCCTTCGTAATGACCATCGAACTCCAAGCGGTTGATGTATTCGCCGCCAAAGGCTTCATATTCAGCGGGAACTTCATCTTCCATGAAAATGGCTTCGTAAGGGCATTCGGGAATGCATGCGCCGCAGTCAATGCACACCTCTGGATCAATGTACATCAAGGGCCATTCGTCCAGTGGTTTCCCAGGGACAATACAGTCCACAGGGCAAACCGACATACAGCCTTCATCTCGTATACACAGGCTGGTGATAATATGGGTCATGAGAGTACCTCCTCTATGATGAATTGAAATCTTTTTATTACCGGAACTTTTTTTCACACTTCATACGTATTATACGAGGTTTGGTCTTATTCTAAAACCGACTTTTGAAATTCTTGCCTTTTGCCTACTAAGATGGTGAGGAATTTCACCTTTCTGCAAAGGCTGCCCGCTTTTTTTCTGGAATGAAGGATGTTCCATGGTTCTTTTCCATTATACACCGAAAATCGGGTGACCAGAGTGGGAGGAAAGGCTTTCAATAATTCAATGAGGATAGGTTCATTTTCTATTTAGGTAGGTTGGATATAATGAAAAACATACCGCAGGGTTTTAGATTTGCACGTTGGTACGTGAAAGAGCGCGCGGAGGATAAACGCTATGAAGGTTTTGACAGTGGATGTCGGGACGGGGACGCAGGATATCTATCTATATCATTCGGAAAGAGACCCTGAGAACGGGTTCAAGCTGGTTATGCCTTCGCCTACCATGAGGGTGTTCCGGCGTTTACAAAAGGCGACCCGGGATGGAGAAGCGGTGGCTCTCACCGGGGTGACTATGGGTGGGGGTCCCAGTTTTTGGGCAGCCCGGGATCACGTAAAGGCGGGATTCTCTGTGTATGCGACACCGGATGCCGGTCGCACATTTAATGATGACCTGGAAGTCGTCCGTGAGAGCGGGATCAAGATTCTCGATGAGGAGGAGGTGGCTGGCCTTCCAGATTCGGTGACTCGAATAGAAATGCGGGATTTTGACTTCCAGGCCATCGCGCGAGCCCTGGGGGAATTCAGCGTTTCTCTCAATGACCTGGACGGGGTAGCGGTGGCTGTATTTGACCACGGGAACGCTCCGCCGGAAACCTCCGACCGTCAATTCCGTTTTGATTACCTGGCGGATCGTTTGGAAGGGAGGAGTCGGGCGGACGAGAACTCGCCCCTGAGCCGTTTGGCCTTTCGACGGGGTGAGGTTCCCAGGGAGATGACCCGGCTGCAGGCTGTGGTGGACTCAGCTCGGGAAGTGGACGCGCCTTTCCTGGTTATGGATACAGCCCCGGCTGCTGTTTTAGGGGCCCTTCAGGACCCCAAGGTCAAAGCTCGTCGCCGGGTGATGATTACCAATGTGGGAAATTTTCACACTCTGGCCTTCCGGATGGGTGAGACGGGTGTGGAGGGTTTATTTGAGCATCACACCGGGTTTTTAGATAGGGCGAAATTGGAAGGTTTGTTGAGGCAGTTGGCGGAGGGGACTCTCACCCATGAGGAAGTCTTTGGCGATCAAGGACACGGTGCTTTGGTGTATGATGCCACCCGTATGGCTTTTGGAGTGGGTGATTTTGACATCACGGTCACTGGGCCCCGCCAAAACATGCTGCGGGATTCATCTCTTCGTCCTTACTTTGTGGCCCCCTTTGGGGACATGATGATCGTTGGCTGTGTTGGACTCATCGCTGCCGTTGCGGACCGTATGCCGGAGTTGAAAGGTCCGATTCTGGCTTCACTCCGCGGAGAAGGCGGAAGCGGTACCCCGCCTTGGGAAGTGAAGTGGGAATAGAATTTTAGGAAGTCTTTCCCTGCAGCCGTTTAAGCAGCGGCGGAACAGGAAGAAAGAATCAGGGAGGGGACCTACACTGCCAAAGAGGGTGGAGGGAAAAGGCGTGATGGGGCAATCAAAATATGTAAATGGGTTGTGATTGTCTTATGGGTGAAGATGGGAAACCGCAAAAAGTGAGTGGAAATTGATCACTGCTTCTCATGATCTGCCCAAGTTGTTGCGCAGCACCCGGGCGGGATGTACTGCGATCAAGTTGATGAATTAGGTTCCTTCTGGATTTTCTATCGCCCTTAGGGGCCAGTTCATATATGCGATTATTTGCGGGTCTTCATTGGTGAATTTGGGCTTTATTGATGCGTTGTGCAACGGGTTCAATAGGGAGTTTTATTTTTTAAACCGGGTCAGGAGGATGAGGACGAGAAAGGACGAGGGAATGACATGTGGCAAAGGGTAAAGTGACATCTCAGCTTCCACAGAAAATATCTTTTTAGAAAGTTAGAAATGTAATTTTTGGAGTTGGAACCGTTTGCTCAGAGCCCGCACCTGCTCACCTGCGTGATAAGAAGAACGGACCAGCGGTGCGCTTTCCACCCATTGGAAACCCAGATTGAGCGCATATTCTTTGAGTTCCTCAAACTTGTCAGGGTGGTAATAACGGATGATGGGATAATGCTGCCGGCTGGGCTGCAGGTACTGACCAATGGTCAGTATGTCCACATTCCAAGTACGCAGATCGCGAATCGATTGTTTGACTTGTTCCATGGTTTCCCCAAGTCCAACCATCAGGCCTGATTTCGTGAGCACATCCGGGTCCAGTTTTTTGGCGTTGACCAAGGTGGCCCGTGACGCCTGATAATCGCTCTGGGGCTGGATTTCCGGGAATAATTCAGGGACTGTTTCGATATTATGGTTCAGGACATCGGGTTCGGCATCCATGACGATTTTCAACGCCTCAATACTACCCTTGAAATCAGGGATGAGGACCTCGATGGAGCAGTCCGGCTGCAGTTCGTGAGCGCGGCGGATTAGCATGGCGAAAATGGGTGCACCCCCATCCCGGCGTTCATCACGGTTCACGCTGGTGACCACAGCGTGTTTGAGGTCCATCTTCTGGATGGAGCGTGCTGTGCGCTCTGGCTCGTCCCAGTCCAGGAGACCCGGTTTTCCGTGTTTGATATCACAAAATGTACAGGACCGGGTGCACACATCCCCCAAGAGCAGGAAGGTGGCTGTGCCAGCCCCCCAACATTCGCTCATATTGGGGCACATAGCCTCTTCGCATACAGTGTGCAAAGATTCCCCTTTTAAGATCCGGTTCACTTCCTGGTAATCTCCGTTAAGGTCCATCTTAACCCGGATCCAGGGGGGGCGGCGTTTGGGTTGTGTTTCTATTTTTTGAGGATCTACGCGGTCTCTTGTCGGTGTGTTTGCCATCAGTTTCCTTTACCAATAAAGTGGGTCTGATTAAGTTAACTGTGAAGTGCAGTGGGGACAACGTTTGGCCCCTTTTGGAATATCTGTCATGCAGTAAGGACATTCTTTTGTGGTCGGTTCCGGGGTTTCTTCCTTTTTCTTCCGCTGAAGTCGGTTCATACCCCGGATAAGGAGGAATAATACGAAAGCGACGATCAGGAAACTTACCAGGCTGTTAAAGAATCGCCCGTAGTTGACCGTGACTGCGCCTGCAGCCTGGGCATCTGCAAGGGATAAGTAAGGACCTCCGGATTCCCCCGCTTTGATGAGCAGGTATAGATTTTTAAAGGCCATCCCACCTAAGAGCATGCCCGCCGGGGGCATGATGATGTCATTGACCAGGGAATTCACGATGGTGCTGAAGGCGGAACCAATGATGATACCTACAGCCATGTCGAGCACATTTCCACGTAATGCAAATTTTTTGAATTCTTGGAACATATCTCGCTCCTTTTCTTCTTCTTTCAGTAGATCATTATATCCGAAAGACACTTCCAAGGAATGTGTCCTGCCCTTTTTTTTATTCTGAGAAAAATCCATGGTCCCTATCTGGCTTCCAGCCCCATCTTACCAGGGCTTTTCCAACCGGTTTGGGATCTTATAGGATATTAATCATAGACGCTTTACAATTTTCATCCACGTCTTAAAATGCAATGGTAGAGAATACTAATAAGCAGCTGATGCAAGTTTGCGGTCTGGACCAGGGACTGTAGGATATTTATCATGGAACATCCTTTGATTGCAATAAAGCGTTTCTGGTTCAGAACAAGAAGGAGTGATCATATATGTCTGAGCATCGTACGCCACTTATTGTTTTGTTTTTACTAATAGTAACTTTGGGGGTGGGATGCCAGGGGAGAGGGCAGAGTACGCCGGTGGAAACGGGTATACCGACTGTTCCTGAGGAGCAGAATGCGACGCCCACAGAGGAGGAATGGCACCCGAAGATTTCCGTTTCCCAGCTTCCCGCTGAGGTGGGAGGTGATGTGCGAATCGAGGCCCAAGGGTTTCCCCCAGAGGAGGATTTGGTAGTGGGTATCGGCCGCGTGAACTCGGAGTATGATGTCATCGCCCAAGGTCGAAGTAATGCGGAGGGTTCTCTGAAGACACAGGTGATGATTCCCGATTTTGTGGAATCCGAGTACAGATGGGTCATCGTTGTTGCGGCCCGAGGTCACCGCATTAAAGCGGTATCTAAAGAACTAGAAATCGAAGCCTTGGAGCCTTCTATTGAGGTCTCCTCGCTGCGTGCAGCGGTGGGAGATGAGGTGAAGATCACAGGCCGAGGTTTCCCTGTGGAAACCGCTGTGCAGCTGGGGGTCGGGCGTGTGGATTCCGAGTACGATCTCACCGCCGAGGCACAAACAGGGACAGATGGTTCGCTGCAAGTGCAGTTCACGATCCCGGATTTTGTGGATCCGGATGACCAGTGGGTCATTGTGGTCACTGCAAACGAGGGCCGGATCGAGACCTTTTCTGAGATTTTGGAAATCACAGAATAAGTTAAGGCTGCTGGAAGAAGTTATTCGATGCGAAAAACTAACGCCGGGATTGAGGCATCATATTTCCCGGCGTTTTCTCGTTATGGGCAGGAAACTCTTCGCTGTTGACTCTCGTTTCTTTAAAATAAAGGCCCTTGGCCTTTGTCATACAGCGGCTTTAACTTTCCGGTCAAAAAGCCGTACAAAGCACCCATGCCACCACTTATGATCACACTGGCCAGCAGGGAGGGCAGGATATCTATGGTAACTTCCATGTTGTGGGTGATCAAATTTCTGATCGCCAGGTATAGTCCTATACTACCACCGGAGAGGAAACCAAACACAGCCCCTTCTCGGGCCTGGTCGGTGCCAGCTAAGTAGACTGAAAATAATGCGCCCAGGACGACAGCCATTAGATCCATTTTTAGGAAGAAGGTGGCGAGGATGCCAAGCGCAATCCCCAGGATGCCCCCGGCGATTTTTCTGTATGGAATGGTTTTCATTACCTTTTGCTCCCTGACACTTTTACTTATAAACCTGACAGTCAGCGTCGCTGATTCGCTCCCTGACAGACCAACTTTTATAGGATTGGGGGTCCAGGCCAACTTGGACGACATCCACCGCCGTCTGGAACTGAACCCCGCCCCGGTTGAAGATGACCTCTATACACCATCGGTCTTTTACCTCAGGTCCAGAAGAGGGGAGCTGTTGCGTTGTTGGGCCGTATTCGACTTCACAGCCGTCCACAGGACAGAAATGGGAAGATTCGTAGGCTGCTGATAACGCCCCCTGGGGTATGTCTTTCTGCGTCTCACATCCGGAAAGAGTGATGGATAACACCAGGAAGACAACTAGGAGCAGACCCCCCATGTTCACAGCCGCTGGTTGTATTCGTGTGTCTTGATCCCTGTTTTCCGGCGGGATGATTTTAGAATTTATATCTGTTTTCGTTGTTATATCTGTACCCATGATGTGTGATCATTTTAACATGAGTGCAGCGGAGAGATCTGATATCTCGCGTTAGTTTATTCAGTGGGAGGGGTTGATAAAACATATCTCAGGGGGAGAACGGGTTTTAACTAAGTTGCTGAGTTGACTGCTGAAACCCTCTTTGATATAATTTTTCAGCTTCGGAACGTATTCTCATCATGCGGGTGTGGCCAAGTGGTAAGGCATCAGCCTTCCAAGCTGACATTCACGGGTTCGAATCCCGTCACCCGCTCTTTCTTATTTGTGTTGAATGAATCGAATCGGGCCCGTAGCTCAGCGGTCAGAGCGAGCGGCTCATAACCGCCAGGTCGCAGGTTCGAATCCTGCCGGGCCCACTTTCCCTCTGAAATCACCCCCAAAAAACACCTTCAAAACATATACCAACCAGGAATCGAACTCAGAACCCTATTGTTTCAGATTCGAATCCTATCATGCCTAATCCCAAATCAACTGGATTGGGTGCTTGATTCAAATCCTGCTTGTTACTGGTATCATACTGATAAAATGCGTAAAATGAAATAGAAAATATTTCCTGTTAATTACCCTTTTACCGATCCGGAGGACCTATGTATAAGCAACTAAAGCGAGTATCGGGCTTTTTGCTGATGGCTGTCTCTGCTTTGGGCATCCTCGGATGTCTGGTAATCATAACCTTAGCTATTAGCCAACGCCCTCAGCTTATCGCTAGCGCAGAAGATTCAACACAAATAATCATAACAAGCCTAAAGAATTCAAACACCGGCTTGAAAACAACCAAAGACACTCTTTCCCATTCGGCAGATGTTCTACAAGCAACTCGCATTAGTATTCAGCAGCTTGCTGGAACAATCTCTAAACTAGATCCAATGCTTAACACAACTCGGAATATTATTGGCAATGATCTTCGGGAAGTGATAATCGCAACACAGAACTCTCTTGTGACTGCAGAAGAAAGCGCCCAAAACGTAGACAGATTACTCTTTGCCCTGGATTCGATCTCCTTCTTAACAGGTGTGTCTTATGACCCTGATCAAACATTAGCAGAGGGTATTGCTGGCATCTCTGATGAATTAAAAACCATTCCTTTATCATTCCAGGAGTTAGCAGAGGAAATGGATTCTACTGGTCAGAACCTTTCCCAGCTAGAAATGGAGATAAATAAGATCGAGAAGTCGCTTGGGAATTTCGATCAGTTATTGATTGATGTAGAAGCTGCCGTTGATAAGATTCAAATAGCTAGTACCGGGTTGGAGCAAGACCTAACTGTTATTAAAGATAATTTGTCGAGAAGCATCAACCGCCTTGTCACAATAACTGTCACTGTGCTTATCTGGCTGGTGGTTCTGCAACTTGGCCTGTTCTTCCAGGGTGCAGAAATGGCTGGTTTTTTCTTCGGAGAGAAAATGCCTGAAGGTTCGAATAGGTCATCGATTCCTCATTCACAGCAGTAACAAAAAGTTTTACTTTATGCTCCCTGAAAGTGGTTGGAGACAACAAGCAAAAAGATTCCATGATGCAATGTTTTAGAGATCTTCTTCTAATGGGCCCACTCATTTTCTTTTATACTTAACTTGACAATGTTAAATTAGCACAACTGTTCGATTGTTAATTTGGAGGAAATGAATAAAAATAGGTAACGTCCTTCCCCATCACAGAAAAGGAACGTTACCTTGAATTATTCTACCCGAAACCTATCCCATGTCAAAGACCAAACGGCAACAAACAGGGAAGTATTCGAGCGTTGGGGATTGCCCTACGAAAAGGTGATGGCGCTGGGAGAGAGATTGCAAGCATTTCACAGGCGATTTCATCACTGTTTTGCAACCCAGACCAACAATAAGAGTGACTACGCCCGGGTCTATGTGCAGGGCTTGTTGTGGATGGAAGGCGGGCGAAACTATACCAACATTGCACGCCGGGTGATTGGATCCTTCCACCCATTCCAGCTATTGGATTAACAATTAAACCTACTTTTACCATTTTTCCTCCTTTCTAAATAAACGGATTTTCTAATAAAGCATTCTTTTACTGTCAGCATCTAATAAT
>JAWODY010000062.1:0-12892 GCA_046483045.1 Anaerolineales bacterium
GGATAGGGTAATAAGTAGCGTGATGCAGATCCTTTTTGTTGTAATTTTTACGTTCTTCCTGCCAAGCTACCTCAAGTACCATACGACAGGCTTGATTGAACTGCCGGAAGGTTTCAAGTACATCGTCCTGGCATTCCTGGGGAATATCCAGTTTTACCGAGATGGTTTTGGTCACGTACTCACTCATGTAATATGAGTATTCCATAATGGATGAATTGGTCAAGTGCGCCTTCCTCCACCGGCTGGAAGCCGGTGGTTTCCAGGCGCGAAAGGAGTTTTATGAAAGTTCCCTGATCCTTTCCAAGAACAGACAAAGAGCCACCTAGCTTTTACCTAAATCGAAAACCACTCACGAGACTTGTATTAATAACTACCGCTCGTGGGTCAGACCGAGGATGGACCGTAAACCGCCCCCTTACCATCCTGATTCCCTCGAACATCCACTCAAGACAGAACAATTACAGATTAGCACAGGGTTCCAATGTATTCGTCCTTTATCCCCTTTTAAAATAAGAAAGACTATCATCTCGGAATTCTGATAGATCCCATATCTCTGACATGGACTGCGCATTAACTGACCTTTGGAAAAATTCAAATGAGTTATGGAAAACCCAAGCATTTTTCTTAGGGTACCAAAGAATAATGGAATGTACTAATGATTTGAGACAACTATGTTATCTGGGATTCCACGTCGTAATCATTTTACCCTTTTATTTGTCTAAACAGGCACAAAGCTGGGTGGGTTATGACTGAGTTCATAACAGTTTTCACCAGTTTCGATCAACTTTTAGCGCTCAAGCCCACAAATCCGAAGTTCTGGTACAGTTTTTCCTGCTTAACTTAAATGGCAAAACCATCTGGAACATGGAAAGGCGCGCTTGATCCAGGCAGACAATGTTCATAGATCTCACGATATGGATATCTTTTTGAGAGCTTCATCACCTCTCTCCTTGCTGTTCTGACGATCTTCCCGGCCAGAAAATGTACTTCAAGAGATCGTCTAGCGAAAAATCGCCGCTGACCTCCGGTGCAGGCGGTCAGGTTGAGCAGGGGTTAGCTGACGCCTGGTTGATGACTTTGGCCTTTACCGATTATTTTGGGCCATAGACTGAAGACTAACATCACAAGTGAATAAATAATTAACGGCAAGTTGCCAACAGCTCCGGGAGCAGTTCCTACAGTCTCAATTTGCTTGTGGGCAGGCATATATAAAGCGCGCATTAGGTACTCTACCAGACTTAGCAAATAAAGCATCGGAATCAACGCGCGATAACGAATGGCAGCAATCAGATAGACTAATCCAATTACCAGTTGCGATAAACCCCATAATGCAAACATTCCGATGATGGTTGAGGCTGCATTAGCTGAATAGGCATCCAATGGAATGCTGGCAATTGACTGTGCGCCACCGTCAGCTGCAAATAGATGGTGTTGGCTTCGCCATAAGGTGAGAGCGGTCAAGAAGTAGAAGGCCCAAAGGGCAACCCTATGTCCTGGAAACTTATTTGTGATCTGGCGAGGGAACAAAATTCTTAGAACAGATTTTATCTTAATGATTTTCCTCCATTGAAAGAACAAGATCCCCAGGTCAGCTAACGAATTACGTAAGGTGTACGGCGGCTTTGAACCAAGACATTCTTTGTAAACGATCAATCGCCAATTTTTCTGGCCGCTCGTTTTCCCATCGGGAACGCACGCTTTGTGGCCCACCAGGGGAGGCGTGCGTGCTTTTGGCAACCTTCATGGCGGAGCCGTGTCAGCTTGAACCACCGAGAATGGCAAGCCATCCTTTCTCACGAAAGAAACAGGGGGTATGATTAGTGTGCCTGTGCCAGATCAGGAAAGCGAGCCGTCTCCAGCACTGGTGACCTAGCCCGCGTTTTAACCTGGCAGCCGGTCATGTGTCAAGGTGTTAAAGACAAAAAGGCTTGCTTTCAATGAGAGCAAGCCTCTGTTCTTGGGGCATTATCTTACGAATCTCCAGAATGTGCGTTTTTTGCAATATCGCTGATCGGTTTAGCGAGGTTCATTAATTCTGTTGGAATGATGAACTTGGTGGATGCATTTGCACCCAGGTTCTTAAGCGCTTCCAGATATTGCAAGGTGAGAGTCTTACTATCCAACTCTTTGGCCACCTCAAAGATTTTTTCCAGCGCCAGCGAAAATCCCTCTGCTTCTACTATGGATGCTTCTCGTTGACCTTCAGCTTGCAGGATCGCTGCCTGCTTATCACCTTTTGCAACTGCCACGGCGGCTTCTCTTTTGCCGTCAGCTTCGGCCACCATCGCACGTCGGTTGCGTTCGGCTGCCATCTGGCGGGTCATAGCTTCTTCGATAGCCTTTGGTGGAATCACTTCACGGATCTCGACTGCCATGACGCGGATTCCCCAGCGGTCAGTCACCTGATCCAATTTCTCGTGCAAAACCTGGTTTATCTCATCACGTTTTGATAGCACGTCGTCCAGGTCCATCGCACCGACCACGGCCCGCAGGGTCGTGATCGCCAACCCCCTGGCTGCACCGGTGAAGTCCTCAACTTCGAGGACACTGCGAATTGGGTCAATGACTTTGTCATAGACTATGAAGTCGATACTGACGGAGGCATTATCTGCTGTTATACACGTCTGTGGCGGAACGTCAAAGTACACCTCCCGAAGGTCAACTTCTACTGGTTTGTCAATAAAGGGAATGAGAAATATCAACCCGGGACCCTTTGGACCAATGCAGCGCCCCAACCTGAAAACTACAAGGCGCCTATATTCCGGGACAATCCGGACTGCCATGTTGATGATAAAGATGCCAAACAAAGCCAGCAAACCAATGAGTGAATAATCAAGTAAGGTTTCAAACATGAGGAACTCCTTTTATTACTCTTCGTTTACGGAAGGTGAATCCGACATTTTTTCCGAGGTTACCATAAGACTTACTCCTGAAACGGATTGAACGCGAACGTGTTGGCCTTCCTTGATGTTTCCTTCAACGCTGGTTGCGCTCCAGGACTGATGATCGATCTTAACCCGTCCATTTGGATCCAGGTTGGTAGTTGCTATTGCGGTTTTTCCAACCAGGCTTTCCGCGCCGGATTTAGGTGGTTGTTTACTGGCTTTTAGGATCGCACGCAAGATGATCAAACTAAAGAATACGATCAATCCCGCCATAAAAATGATCAGCCACAAGCTCACTCGCAATTCAGGTAGAGCAGGTGATTCGGGCTGGAAAGGTGTAAAAAGAAGGAGCGAGCCCAAAACAAACGGAACAAGTCCTGCTAATGTTACAACAACTTCTGTATCCGTAAGTAAAGCCACAGTGAAAAGGATCAGGGAGAGCGCTAACATACCAACTGCTGCCCAGTTAACTGGCAGGGTGCCAAGCGCCATAAATCCAATGGTGTAACAAAGAACTGCCCCAATCCCTGCAACACTCAAACCGGGATCTGAAAACTCAGCCAGCAAGAACAGCGCTCCTAACGAGAGGAGTAAATAGGCGATGTTGGGTTCGTTGATCGTATGATAAAACTTCTCGACCAGGTTCATGTTTTCATACTGCAGGACTGAGGCAGAGAGGTCAAATTGCACATTATCGATCACCTCTCCGTCCAGTTGGACCAGGAGGTCGTCAAGATCTTCCGCTACAATCTCAATCACGCCTTCATCCAGCGCTTCAAATGAAGTTAGGGAGATACTGTTTTGGACTGCAGCCTGGACCCATTCGACATTGCGGTCACGCCTTTCGGCAAGGCTGCGCACAAAGGCAGAAGCATCGCTGATGGCTTTTTCACTCATGACTTCATCACTTTCACCGCCGAACGCTACCGGAGTGGCAGCGCCAACATTGGTTGCGGGAGCCATGGCTGCAATATCTCCAGCCATTAAAATAAACAAACCCGCTGATGTTGCCCTTGCGCCTTCTGGTTCAACAAATACAACAATCGGGATGGGTGATTGGAGCATGGATTGAACCATTTCACGCATGGAAGATTCCAAACCACCGGGGGTATCGAGCAGCAGAACGACAAGTGATGCATTTTCCAGCCGGGCAATTTCCAAAACACGGCCCAGATATCGGGCGGTGAAGGGGTTGATCACGCCATCCACGTCCAGAACGATGATGGGTTGGAATTGAGTATTTCCGGCAACCGGTGAGGCGGTCAATATTACGAGAATGATGGTGATATTTAGAAGGATCACCAAATTTTTTATGCGCATACCGCGCTTTTGCATTTTTCACCACCAACTTTGGTTTCCGCCAGCAATTCTAATATGGAGTTTTGAAATGAATTCTTCCCCACCAATGGCCTGATTTCAATGCGTTTTGAGGAATCACGCCCCACTATTTGCCTTTTTCTGGCGAGTTTTTGGGACATGCCATACCATTTCGGGCCATATATAGAACTGCTGGTCCACTAGTGATACGTTGTTGCCATTCCACAAATCATTCCATACAATCATTGTACACCCAAACGGAAGGCGGGAGCAGGTCACCCAGCAATGGGCTCCTGTTCTCGTCCTTCATTTTGGCAGACCTTCTCTGGCATGATGGCCCAATGTGCTTATTATTTTCTTTGATTTGTACGCCAGCTCGTTGATACACTTCCTGATCACTGTCCTGGTAGGCGTGGAGGGGATTTAAAAAGGGGCTTCGCCAATCTCTAAGTATGCAAGCATATCCTTCAGCAAGGTAACGACGAGGCTGCTGCCGGATCTGAAAATTTTCCGCGACGTCTCACCCTCCCGGTGAAAGAGCATCGGAGGACCCCGTGCTCTGGATGATGGTCAACCCTGTATGCCGAGGCTAACATTGCCGCCGTTTTCTTTTCACTCCATGTGAAAATATGTTTCAAGCGTTTACACACCCTGGCAGAGTGACGAGGATTGAATAAAAACAACCGCAGGAGATCTTTAGACCCCATGCGGTTCCTTAACTCCTAAACACCCACGCTGGGCGAGGGTTGAATTAATTTTTATTCACTTTCCTGTTGAGTAATTATATAAGTATTTTCATCCTCCAAAAGAAATTTTGGTTTGTCAAGCGAAAATGGGGGTTTTCCTGGATCCAGCTCTTTCGGATTACGCTCTCTTCCCAGAAATAAAACCTGACGTGTACACCACACTGGGGGCTGCTTTCAATCAACTGACCGCTAAGCGGTCACCTCCTTTCCAGCGTTCTGGGGTGACCCGCCGCGGGTCACCCCAGGGCCTCACGGGGATCCAAACAAACGCTGCTCAAACGCCCTGCAAATTTATGAACGAAACAGGCTGTTTCACTGCTCGTTCATCACCAAATTTGCCGGCACAGATTTTCTACAAATGGAGTGAAAATAATAATGCAAAATTCGTTCACATCCTTCATTCTGGTGCCAATGTGGCCTACATTAATTAAAAAACGAGAAAAAACGGGCAGTATAAAGGGTTAAAATCCCACTTAAATCACATGTGAATGATACACATCTCGTACTACCACAGGAACAATATCAACTGGTCCTTTTCCTTGCTCTGCTTTTCTATCTCTCCAGCTTGTATTTCTCATAACCCTCATTGTTTTTATACTTATCCAATCTTCTATTCCAGATCTTTCGGATTCCAGATCATCACTACCTATAAATCCCATCAGATATTTCTTGCTTCACTATTTACAAGACATTTTGCAACTTTCTCTATTGCAATGAAATGCAGGCTTTTTGACTGTCCCGCCGCGGGACACCCCCACCCTGCTTAACCTTTCTGGTTAACTCCACTAACCATGCATTATCTACATGGTCACCCTATTCCATCATCTAAAAGTTTAACGTATCAGAATATTTCGATCCTTGAAAAGAAAAAGCCCTCATGGATTGGCGTTGACTTGTAGGGAATCTTACTGCGTTGAACAGCTCTATTTCATTGACCACACCCAACAGAACAGGTTTCCTATCTTTTCTGTCCGACAACGCTGTACTCACCCAGACAGTCCGAATGTCCCTTTAGGCTTCTATATTCATCCACTACGTTAGCCTGAGGGCTTTTGGCTTGACAGGAATGATTTTCACTGTAATAATGGTTTTCACCGAACGGTGAAAAGGTGGTTTCCAGTGAAAATTAAGGACTTCGAACAAAAAGCCCGTGATGCGCTTCTGGCCTGCTTTCAGGATGTCCCCTTTGTAAGTGCCCCAGAAAACGTCACCTCGTTATTTGAATCCAACCAGGTGGACGCGGTGTTCCGCATTATTAATCAGCGCGCTGAGCGCCCCATCCATCTGGTGGTGGAAACGAAGACCAACGGCCAGCCCCGCTACACAAGAGAGGCCGTAAATCAGCTGCTGGTCGCCCTGGACGAGTTTGATGAGAACGCCTACGGCGTCTTCATAGCGCCCTATATCTCCCCCACCTCAGCCGACATTTGCAAGGAAAACAACATCGGTTACGTGGACCTGGCCGGCAACTGTTACCTTTCCTTCTCCACTGTTTTCATCCGGAAAGAAGGGAATCCCAACCCCTATACCGAGAAGAACCCGCTGCAGTCCTTGTTCAATCCCAAATCTGAGCGGATCCTCCGGGTGCTGCTGACAGCTGGCCCGAAAGAATGGAAGGTGGCCGAGCTTGCGGAGGAGGCGAATGTCAGTCTAGGTTTGGTGTCAAACGTCAAAACATACCTGAACGACCAGGAGTGGCTGGACGCGCAAACGATAGGGTTCAGGCTTACGAAGCCCTTCGAGCTCCTGGAGGCCTGGACCGAGAACTACTCCTACCAGCGCAACCAGGTCCGGGAGTACTACTCCCTGCAAGAGGTCGGCGAAGTAGAAGCCCAACTCTTACGCGTATGTCAGGACCTGGATCTCCGCTGCGGGCTGTCAGGATTTTCTGGCGGATCCAGATATGCCACAGCTGTCCGATATCACCGCGCCATGGCCTATGTGGAGGGCGAGATCGACAGCGTGGTTTCCTCCTTGAAACTAAAAAGGGTCGACAGTGGGGCGAATGTGGTGCTGCTCACGCCGTATGACGAAGGGGTTTTCTACGCATCCCAAGAACGGGATGGGGACTTGGTGGTCTCGCCCATCCAGACGTATCTCGATCTCATGTCCATTCCCGGCCGGGGTGAGGAAGCAGCCCAAGCCCTATTCAACCAGGTTATCGGTAAGCTATGGTAACGCATCGAGACTACTCAGCAGAAGCTGTTCAGGCTGCTCGGCGGGTGCTGTTGGAGCTCAACCGGGTATTGGGGGAGTAACCGATGACATCGTGGTCGTGGGCGGATGGGTGCCGGAGCTGCTCATCCCCCAGGCCCAGGAACCCCATACAGGCAGCATTGATGTTGACCTTGCCGTGAACCACCTCACCATGCCCGAGGGCGGATACAAGACGATTCTTGAATTGCTCGAGGAGCGGGGCTACAAAATGGGGAAACAACCCTTCATATTTCACCGCGTTGTGAAGGTCAACGATCGCGATGTGAACGTGGAGGTTGATTTCCTGGCAGGGGAATATGCGGGGACCGGTCGCTCCCATCGCACACAAAAAGTGCAGGATTTGCAACCCAGAAAAGCCAGAGGAGCCGATTTAGCTTTCGATCGACCCCAGGTGATCACCCTGCAGGGAACATTGCCAGGCCAGGGGCAAGATATCGCGCAGGTCCAGGTGGCCTCTCTTCCCTCTTTCCTGACGATGAAGGGAATCGCCCTCGGGGACCGTCTGAAAGAAAAAGACGCCTGGGATATCTACTACTGCCTGCGACACTTTCCCGGCGGTATGGAAACGATCATCAAGGATCTACAGCCGAACTTGGAGAGCGCGCTTGTTCAAGAAGCCCTCAGCAATTTGGAGGAAAAATTTTCCGCTACGGACAGCGTCGGGCCGGCCCATGTGGCAAACTTCGAGGCGATCACCGATGACCAGGAAAGGGAACGTATTCAACGAGACGCCTATGAGCGTGTACGGGCGCTTCTAAAAGGAGTGGGATTAGTGTAATGGTTTTGAAAAATTACCGGGCAGCACTGCTCACCTTTGCGAAGATCATCACAACTCAAATAACCTCAACAGATAACACCCTATTACATACTCGCCAAGTAATCCCTTCAACCGCCCCAAAACGAACTGATTTTCTGCAGCTCGGCTAGGTCTTTACCTATCAACTGTCCCGCGGCGGGACACCTACCCATTAGCGGAGCTGGTCTCCCCTGCCCTGAACAACACTCTTCCTGTAACCCAAACTTCGTTTATTGCAATTATCCCCACACCGATTCTTAAGGCACTGTTGATCCTTCTTCAGCAATAGAGGGGCTGCCATTTTGACGCATTCCTAGATAACCCTTGGCATTATCGTGAGATTTGCCGTCCGCAAATGTATTCCCTGTTGACTGTAAGCCGGTTTTGGTATTTAAAATCATCAAGACAATGTAGACTACCATGATAGTATAGAGCAAGCCGAGCAGAGGGAAATTACAAATGAAAAGGGATTTTGATCTAACAAGTACCATATTATTAGAACTCGAGTCCAGGCAATTTGATAATGAATATAAATCATTGTCAATCGAGAGAGAAGCAAAGAATAAAGTCATGAAACATCTGAAACTATTGCATGAAGAGGGATTTATTGAAGCCGAGGACATGAGTTCCCTTCAAGATATATACATCCTTCCTGGGATTTTGACCTGAAAAGGTCATGAGTTGTTGGAGAAGATAGAAGACGATAATATCTGGACAAAGGCAAAAAGGTATTCAGCTGAACAAGGTCCTGGTGTAGATTTTTCCGCACTCCAGACATATATCGATTCTTTGAGCTGACATGTTCACCGATTGACAAATGCATCAAATGCTTTGTCTGCCAGGTCTTTAGCTTGGTCGCACAAAAATATCCCCGCGTCCATAAATGCCGCCCCCAATATCGCTTCCTCAGACTTGGATATTCTTCTTACAATCGCCGTGATGATTTCCCCCTCCCATTTTGCATTACTTCCGACACCGATAACTGTGGCGACGCTGAGACAAACAGATGCACATGATCCTGGCTTACTTGCCCTCTTATTATCCGTATATCATGTTGTTCGCAAATATTTCATATCAGATCACGCATCCGCAGCGCCAAATCGCCCTTCAATACCTTATAGCTGTACTTTGTCACCCATACCAGGTGATACTTGATGTCATAAACTGTATGCGGACCTTTTCGATACGCTACCATTTTTCACCTCCGCTTTTAGTCTACCTTGCCAAGGCTGCTAAAGCAATTCACCTAAAGGCGAAGGGTTTTACCGCCTATTAGGATTAATGAACCACGACAACGCAAACCACAACGGCCTCATCCACCCATGACCCACACCGAGCTATCCCCTGCTGGAACATTGCGAACCTTCCCCTTCCGCTATGAGATTCTTCCCATTTTGTTTATCAATGAGTTTGCTGGTGAGGCGATCGGTTTTTGAGCATAAAGACCCGTTTCACGACGAGTTTTTCCAACTGGTCTTGACACTGCCATTCATCGGTATGTGGCTCACCCAAAAAAGCAACCAAATTGGTCCTCCTCGATGATAGAAAGAAAACTCTCAAGATCATCAACATCGGGGGTTGGCTCGTATCTATGCCAATTAAGATCAGCTTTCATCCAATAAATTTTCCAAATCCCTGATCGTTTTACATACGTGGCTTTTGCTACAGGTGTCTCTATTATTTCACAAGGCTTATCGAATGCTGGTCGGATTTCAAATATTTCTACACTTTGATTTTCAATGCGATAACCAATATCAAGCTTGTCACGAATTTGGATTGGCGGTCTCGATACTTTGAGATATTCGTCCATGATTTTTTCTATTCGTTTTCTGTCTGATTCGCTAAAGGTCATTGTCTTCTCATTATTATTTGTGCCACATAACGGAAAAGCTCACCAGCCTGCAGCGGATTTCCACCAGAACCTTTACCCACTGAAAACTCGGCTTGCGCGGCCCGCGTTACCTACTGCGGCGTAGCGGGGGTTGGGCAACGCTGATAGGTTTAGAACTACACCAAGCACGAAATCACAATGGCAAGAATTGCACCCTGTTTTTTATATCTTCAGGCTCACCAACTTGGGCAATCATTTCAAGTTCATTTACGCATATTCCAATTGACACGCGTAATTGATGAGCATAAATCACCCCATAGAAAGCAATGTCTTCCTGAATACGTTTGGCTGCTTCGTGTAGCAAATCATCATCTTGAGTAAATAATACTCGCTGTAATTCAGTGGCCCGATCTAACAAATCATCATCGTCGTATTCGCTTGTGCCATCCTCATATGCTGTCAGCACATCGACACCTCGTAAACGAAGCCCATTCGTTATCGCTTTGGGCACATGATGATCCATGTAGAAAGCAATCGCCATTAGATTAGCCCTTCATTTTTTAGCCTAGCCACCAGGGGTGATTCCCCCAAAGAGCGTCGCATCTGATCCACAGATGACAAGCGATCCTCGATATCTTCATCAAGTTCTTCTTGATGGTCCCAATAATATGCAAGAGCTGAATATATTTGACCCATGGTTAAGTGCGGAAACTGAAAATGCAGTTCTTCTGGACTCCAACCATAAGCAAGATGTGCTAAGACAAGCTCTACAACCTTCATTGTTGAGCCAAGTATTACAGGATCTCGTGTTTTATTTAGCCCTACATGCTCATAGCGGGTTTCTACTGGCATATTTACCTACCTTTTTGCTCTAGATTTTGCTAGTTGAAGTATATCACGGATGCATCATTTTCATCTTGAGCGCTGCCCAACGGTTAAGAATTGATGTGGCGCAAAGCCGCCACATAATCAACGTTGAACGAAGCCGAGAAACTCATGCTATTTGGAGTTTGCTCGCAGGTCTCAAAGCCGTTCAATGACTATATGGAATTCATTCCTGATTGTAGTGTACCCAAAGGGGATATAGTTTTGCAAGAGAACAACAACTCAGTGTAAAATATTCCCCCTCGGAAAACTCAGTATCTTGACACCCTTGATAGCTATGCCCCCAGAATACAGGATTTGACGGGCCGGCCAGGATCTTTTCACTGCCAGGTAATGGGATGCAGGAAACAGGAAAGATATGTTTCATGGCGGGCTGCGTCCTTTTCTGGGGATCGTGCGCTTCAGCTTCATCCTGCACCCACAGACAGGACAGCATAGAGGGTGTTTCTGAGAAAGAGCTGAGGCATCATCAGAACCCTGCACATCCTCCCGTTGACAGGAATACGTCTTTTCCAGATATGCTCGCAGTGTTTTCAGTTTTGGGCGGACCGCGGAGCTGAGAAAGCCGTAATACCGGACTTTGACAAACCCTCGTGGCAGCACGTGCTGCAGAAACCGGCGGATAAATTCATCCGCGGTCAGAGTACAGCGTTTGAATTTCTTTGTGCCGTGCGGTTTGTAGAGATAAGTCACCTTGCCGCCGGCAAACCCCACAATACGGCGGTTGCTGATCGCCACCCGAAAGATATAAGGAGCCAGATATTTCAGGGCGCCAACTCCCCGACCAATGGTCTGGCAGTGGACGACCCAGTCCTGTTTCCACACCTGTGCTGGGATATGCTCAAAACAGTCATCCTTCTGCAGAGCATCACGGAACTTGGCTCTAAAAATCTTCGACAGCGCCATCACAGGGAACAGAAAGTTGTTCCGGACCGGCAGCCATTCCCCATCCTTGCCAATCCCTCCCGCGGGAACCAGATAATGCACATGAGGGTGATAGGTCAGGTCCCTCCCCCAGGTGTGCAAAACCCCAACCAGCCCAATCTGTCCCCCGACATAGTCAGGATCCAAAGCCAGACGTTTTGCTGCCGCTGCTGACGTGCGGAAGAGGGTGTTGTAGAACAGGTGCTGGTTGCTGCGGGCCAACGATCTGAGACCCTCAGGAAGGGTGAAAGTCAGCAAAAAGTAGGGCACAGGGAGCAGGATCTCCTGCTGTTTTTCCAACCACTCCCGTCCTCTCTGCCCCTGGCATTTTGGGCAGTGTCGATTGCGGCAGGAGTGGTATTGATATTGAACGTCTCCACACGCAGGGCAGGAATAGACATGGCCACCCAATTCAGAGGTCCGACAGCGAGAAAGGTCCCGCATCGTTTGTTGGTGACTGGGCAGCATGTGATTTCCATATTTTGTGCGATATTGCATCCCCTCCCGCTGGAAGATGTCCGCCAGCTCTACCACGTAACGTTTTCCAGGATGTCATTGATGGCATCCACCGCGGGCGTTTGCGCCCTTCGGGTCAGGTGTGTGTAGATTAATGTGCTCTGCAGAAAACTGTGTCCCAGATAGGACTGGATCACACGCAGGTTGACCCCGGCTTCAAGAAGGTGGGTCGCGTAGGAGTGGCGGAGGGTGTGAACGGTGGCCTTCTTTTTCACCCCGCTTTCTTTCAACGCGGCTCGAAACGCTCGCCGCACACTGCTGTCATGGATGGTTTTCTTCGCCTTGGAAGGAGAGATGCCCATTGATGTTTTCGTTGGAAAAAGGAACACAGGATGGCGATGGGTGCTCCAAAAGTCACGCAGCAATTCCAGGGTTCGTTCGGGCAGTGGAATATAGCGGTCCTTGCCTCCTTTTGCTTTCCTGATATGCAGCTGTTTGCGTTCCCCATCAATATCCCCCGTCTGCAAGGTGACCCCCTCTCGAATTCGCAGTCCACAGGAGTAGATCGTGGTCAGGCAAACCCGGTATTTTGGAAGCCGGATCTTCTCCAATATCCGGCAGACTTCCTTCACGCTGAGTACCACCGGCAGATTCTTCTCCGCCGGGAACCGGATCAACTCCAGAGAGGGCCATTCTTTCCGCAGCGTCTTTGTGTAGAAAAAACGGATGCCGTATAAGGCCACCCGACAGGAACTTCTTGATGCCTCCTTTTCATTTCTCAGGTAGAGAAAATACTTCCGAATCTCGTCTTCTGTGATCTGATCCGGTGGCTTCT
>JAWODY010000016.1:0-3538 GCA_046483045.1 Anaerolineales bacterium
GCCCCAGGTGGCCACCAGTTCATTGTTGTTGCGGGCGATGAACTCATGCCAGTTCCAGTCGCTGTCTCTGGTCTCAGGCATAATCGCGGTCAGATAATAACGCAGGGGATCCGGATCGTAGCGGGACAGGAAATCCAGGGTGTCGATCACCCATCCCCGGCTCCCGGAAATCTTCTTTCCTTCCATGTTTAAAAATTCATTGGCGGGAACGTCATAAGGGAGGGTCAGCGTTTGACCCTTCGTCCCGTCGAACAATTCTCCAAACGATTCCCCCGCACCGGCCAATTCTGCCGGCCAGATCACAGCGTGGAAGGGAATATTATCCTTGCCGATGAAGTAATACGTGCGGCTGTCCTCTGCATACCACCAATCGTACCAGGCGTCCGGGTTCCCGCCGTGAAGTTTTGCCCATTCAATGGAGGCGGATAGGTAACCGATCACGGCCTCAAACCAGACGTAAAGCCGTTTGTCCTCCCATCCATCCACGGGGACCGGGATGCCCCATTTTAGATCCCGTGTGATCGGGCGCCCGTGGAGACCTTCAGTGAGGATCTGCCCCAGTGATTGACGGACGACGTTGGAGCGCCAATAATCTTCCCGTTCCTTTAAAAAGTCGACGATCTCGGACTGCAGCCCTCCCAGGTCGAGGTAAAAGTGTTCCGTTTCCCGGAGCACGGGTGTGGAACCATCCATCTTGGACCGGGGATCGATCAGTCCGTTGGCTTCCAGTAAGTTTCCGCACTCATCGCACTGGTCTCCGCGGGCGTTCTCGTATCCACAGATATAACAGGTCCCTTCCACATATCGGTCGGGCAGGAATCGGTCCTGTTCCGGAGAGTACCATTGCTCCTGGGTTTCCCGGTACAGATGGCCGTTCTCCCGCAGGGCAGTGAACATGGTTTGCGCCACCTGGAAATGGTTCTCGGTGTGTGTGCTTGTGAAAAGGTCGTAGCTTAAACCTAATTTTTGAAATAGGTCCAAGAATTTTTCGTGGTATTCTTTGTAAACTTCTTCCGGGGCCTTTCCCTCCTCATCCGCGCGGACGGTGATGGGAGTGCCGTGGGAGTCCGATCCGGAGACCATCAGAACCCTGTTTCCAGCCAAACGGTGAAACCGCGCGTAGATGTCGGCGGGGAGATAAGAGCCCGTGACATTGCCTACATGGATGTCCGCGCTGGCGTAAGGCCAAGCGACCGCGACAAGTATATTTTCAGTCATCTTTTCCTCCTCTGGGGCCTACCCGAATGATTCCAATAAATAAAAAAAGCTGTCCAAATCGGACAGCCAGGTTGTGCGACTTAGCGGGGGAGTTACCCTCTCTTTCTGAACCTGGGCGATGTCCGTTGGATGGCGTGACGCATCATGCTCATGGGCATCATGGCCATAGCCAGCATTGAGGACATCAACATCAAGACGAGGGTTGGGTTCATCTTTAACAAGCTCTCCCAATAGGTGATGAAATGATTTCCTTTAGTCTATATGGGGAAAGGACATTTGTCAAGACTTGCGCTTTTTCTTCTGGAGCGAGACCGGCTGGGAAAGGATCCCTCCCCCTTATGTGCATATCTTAAGGACTCATTATTAGAACTCTATAATAGTTTCCCTACTACCCCTCACTCTTACCCCTCCGTGTTACAATACTTGAAATACAATCAGCATTTTCCCAAAAACGATGACATTAAAACAGAACAACCCTCTCCGGCTGGACGTCAGCCATATAGCAAGACAATCTCCAGGGACCTACCGCACCTTTGATCTCCATTTTCCCTCCCTGCACTTTGAGCCCGATCTTGATCTCCGGGATCTGGAAGGGGAGATCACCGTCTCAGTGACTGATGATGGTGTGGCAGCGGAGGGACAGCTCTCCGCGAAGACGGAGTTAGAATGCACGCGTTGTTTGGAACCATACCAGCAGACGCTGGATATTCATTTCACTGAGATCTTTTCCTTTTCACCTTCGCAAGATGAGAAAGATGACCTCAAGGAACAGAGGCTCCCGCCCGATGGCTACATTGACCTTGAACCCTTAATCCGGGAGTACGCTTTGCTGGACATCCCCATCAAACATCTTTGCTCGGAGGATTGTAAAGGTCTCTGTTCGGTATGCGGTGTAAATCTCAACCATGAGGACTGCGGTCACCGCCAGGAAGATATCGACCCCCGGATGGCGAAACTGAAGCAGCTACTTGATGAAGAAGAAATGGAGGAGTTGGGCAGGGAGTAGCCCCTCTTTACAATAGAAAATAATCAACACCTGCCAGCCAGCAGTCCCTGGGTTGGGAATCTCGACCGCCCGGGGTTTGGTTTCCCCTTAAAGCAAAACTTTATTCGAACTCGATCACCTCGGGATCATGATTGGAAGGGGTCACCTTCCACGCTAAATCTTTTGCTTCCGCTTCTGTGATTTGGTCGAAAGGCATCTTGAGATATTTCCCCCGGGCTTCAACCGCGGTCTTACCATTTTCAAGGAGGATCTCGCCGCTGCCCTGGAAGCCGCGGTGGGTGTCTTTTTCTATTCGACCCAGAACATGGATTTCCTTCCCGATTGGGACGGGTTTTCGATAACGGAGGTTGATTTCCAGGGTCACCCCCCAGATCTGATCGTGTTCGATCATGATCGCCCTTCCTATGGTCTCATCGAGTATGGTAGAGGCGATCCCTCCGTGTAGGCGGCCGGGGTAACCCTGGTGCTCTTTGCTGGGTCTGAAAATCCCCAGGAGTTCCCTGTTCTCCAGTTCGTAAAAGGAGGCCTGCAGGCCAAAAGGGTTTTTCAATCCGCACACAAAACACATATTGGAGTTCTCTTGTTTTGAGGTCACACGGTATCGCATAGCCACTCCTCTAAAAGGGGTCAGGTTGCGGTATTTTGCCTGTGCATAATATACAATGTTGTGATATTTTTAGCACGGTTTGGGATGGATTGCAATACAATCCATTTTATAGTAAAAAGCCAGAAAACCCCGTAGCTTACTGCGAGGATGAATGGCTTATGTTCTTGCCAACAACACATAAACGAGGTAATAATATTTGTGTGGGGGGTTTACCCCAAAACTTGTACCTTAAAAATGGATTTTATTGTGGCCCTCAGGGACGAGGACTATAAACAAATACTCGAAAACTAAACCTGCTTCGTGGGCTGACAGCTCATGATAAAGTTCATGGGAGAAACATAATCCAAGCTGGAATGTCGGCGATCAGAGTTGTAGTAACCCATTCTCCGGCCGACAATCGTTCGTAATTCTGCCAGGGTCTCGGCATCTAGGAATAGAGATCTATTCTCCGTCAGGACGCTTACCTGGATAGCAGAGGTAGCGCTGAAAGACGAGAGCGTACTCCCTGATCCAAGACTCTTCCAGACCAGCCTGCCGTAACCAGGAAAATAACCGGGTTCCGCTCAATCCAACGAAAGGTGAGTTTTGTTCGTATTTCGTCAGCTCGGTGCTTGGTCGATGATCAGGAGGGATGCACAATGGGCTGTAAGGTGGGAGCTCAGCCATGAACTTGACAATATGTACCGTGTGTACATTATATACACACG
>JAWODY010000041.1:0-34623 GCA_046483045.1 Anaerolineales bacterium
GGCTAAGAATCTACCCTTATGAAAAAGGCTCACCCCGTATTCCTTCTGGATTACGGGGTGTTTTTATGTCAGGAGGCAGAATGTATAACGCTAAATGTATCGTAATATCAGATTTGATCTATAGATAAAATACCTATCCCTGATTATTCTAGATTAGGAAGAAAAGGTGAAAGGGAATAAATGGAGTTCGATTATTGAGCGAGTTGTGTTGGGGAACAACCAAGCAATATATCTGAGTACGAAGTTTTGTAAATTTTCCCCTGTTAAAAAAACAAAGTGAGATACGATACACGCTACTTTTCTATTTTTTTGTTTTATGTTTGTCGATTTGGATGAATCTAAACAATAAACAAGAAAGAGGAGAAGAATGTTTGTGAAAAGAATGATGAAAAACCAAGGAAAGACTTTTGCTACCAGTGTGATATTAGTGATCCTTCTTACCCTGGGGTTGACATCAGGTTGTTCTGCGCTGAGGACGGATATGCCGACACCCACAGCAGCCCCACGCCAGCTGTTTTCAGCCCGTTCAGAAAGTGAGGATGGAACGGTTGTTTTCTGGAAGGGGTATACAGACGGCTATCAACCGGGTGAAGAATCATCCTTTGAGGTCCAGCTCAAGAATAACACCGACCAACCCTGGAAGGGGCGCTTTTGCCTGCAGCTTTTATCCCCGGATTCGGCCCTGGTGATCCAGACACTGGCCCAGGAGGAGATTAATCTGGAGTCGGGGGTAGGTTTCTCTGATGAACTCACCGTGACAATGCCGGAAACGCTGGATCGAGGCGGCTACAATTTATCCATGGTTGTGCGTCGGCCAAGTGGACCCATGGTGGACATGATCCCCATCCAGGTAGGTAGCACTGACGCGGTACTTGAAGACATCACGCAAGAGGACATGGATGCCGCTTTAGAAGCCTGTCCCCCCGTGGAGGGAGCAGGTCAAGAGGTGCTGGTGGAACAGGCTGTGAACGATTTGTCACAGCGTCTCGAGGTTGATCTCGAAGAGATTGAGGTCAAAAGTGTGGAAGCCACGGAGTTCTCCGATGCAAGCCTTGGTGTGCCTGAGCCAGGGAAATCTTACGCGCAGGTCATCACACCAGGCTACCTCATTCAACTTGAAATAAAAGGTAAAACGTACCGTTATCATGCCAGCCAGACTCGTGTGGTCTTTGTGCCGGAGGAGGGCACACCGACAGCTCCCGCCGCTACACCTACAGTGGAGGACGCTGGGGCGATTGAGATCCCGGAAGCGGGTTCAGTGACCACCCTACCCCTGCATATCATGGCTTATGTTGGGGAACCCGGTATGGAATTGACGGCTGTTCTGCGCTGGGAAGATGGGACTGAACTCACCCAAACCTTTACCACCCTGGAAAGTCCAGAATGGGAAGGTTTGCTAATAGATAGTCTGGATTGGCAGACGGAATCCACCCCTCCACAACCTGAGTCGGACCAGGCCAACCTCATCCTCCAAACTCCGTCCGGGCAGATCGTGGATGAAAACCCGCTGACGATCCTTGGAGCTGATCATCCCCAAACTCGTCTTATTGACCTTTACTGGCTGCTTGGTGAAGAGCTGGAAAGCGAGCAGCGGCGGGTCATGGATACAGGGAGTCTCGAAACAACAGCTGTGAAGGAGCTGTTGTGGGGACCCCCACCACGCAACCTGGCAGGTTTCCAGACTGCAATTCCCACCCCGGAGGATGTAATCAGCTATCCCGGCAGGGGTGAGGACTGGGGATCCCGGGTGACATTACTGGGCCTGACCATCGAGGAGGGGACAGCGCGGGTTAACTTCTCTCAGGAGTTGAATGCTTATGGTGGCGGCTCCGCGCGCGTGCAGTCCATCCGGCAGCAGATCACACGCACGTTGACCCAGTTTGACTCCGTGGATGAGGTGATCATCGCGGTAGAGGGGGAGACAGAGGGCGTCCTGCAGCCTTAGAAAATTGATGACATCCGGGAAAAAGGTCGATCTTTCCCGGATGTCTCATTGGCGGCTAAATATGTGAGGCGCTTTGCGTGCGGGATGGGTCTCAGCTCTGCGTTGGCTACGAAATACCGCGGACGGAGCTCGCCACCCTTGTTTTCAGAGAGCGGGTATCTGGGGCGAAGTGAAGGCTGTTGCTTTATACCAGGTTCTGACTTAAGATTTTCTTGGTTTCAGCATACCCAGCTTGAATTATAGCTCCTGTCTGGTGGGTGCTGATTAATGAGAAAGAGGCTAGATCTGGGGCGATCACCAGGTCCGTATCTTTCGTACGCAGCTTGGTCGCGGTTTCAATAGTGAAGTAAAACGAGCGCAGGAGGACGCCGATCACGTTTTCTGGTTTGTCCCGGGTGGATCCGGATCCTAATGCCACCCCAATGAGGTAATTTGCGCCCAAATCGCGCAGGGATGAAATGGGTACGTTTTCCACAATCAATACCACCATCCACGAGTAGCCTTTCTTGTATTTGAATAGGTTCAAAGATGCCGGGTACGCAGTTGCTGGCCATGACGGTATTAGATACACCCCCGTTTTTTAAGATGACTTTTTGCCCTTTGGATATGTCAGTGGCAACCATGGCCAACAGAATCTTTGCTTCTTCAAACCTCACTTCCCCCAAATTTTGGGTGATGAGATCTCCCAGTTTCTTATTCGAGAGGATGGCATATTGAGAAAGGGATAATTCGGAAGCGAGGAGCCAGTTTAAATCTGTGAGGATTCCCTCAATGTCCTGCCAATCTTTCCCGAAGGCGAATAAAGATGCAATTAAGGCTCCTATGCTTGTTCCGGCGACAGCGTGGATGGAAAGATTCAATTCATCCAAGGCTTTCAAGAAGCCAACGTGAGCTCTGCCGAGCACCCCTCCGCCTCCCAACGCTAAACCTACCTTTCTCTCCTGGAGGGAAATTTACATGAGATGATAAGCTCCATGGGGATCGAGTTTCACATTGAAAGCAACTAGTATGAATCCAGTTTGTTTGTCTCTGTGAATGTGGTGCTACAATGGTGAACAGGGTTTGGAAAAAATTTTCAGTTTGCTGAGCGGGGGTAACCTTTCCTGCTTTTAATTAATCAGTACAAGGGGATTGATAACTCATTTATAAGTTGGAGGGAATATATAACAATATGGAATTCTTAAATGTATTTGGAGAAAAAGTGCCTAAAATTGGATTGGGGACATGGAAAATGCGTGGAAATGGCTGCCGCCGGAGTGTGCGCAGCGCTCTTGAGATGGGCTACCGGCATATTGACACCGCGGAGTTATATAACAATGAGAGGGAGGTTGGGCAGGCGATAAAGGAAGCAGGTGTGGACCGGGAAGACATTTTTCTAGTCTCCAAAGCTTGGAGCAATCACCTGGGGAAGGAATCAATCCAGCGGGCTTGCGAGGGCAGCTTAAGGAGATTGGGACTGGAATATATCGATTTGTACCTTGTTCACCGGCCTAATATGTCCGTGCCATTGGAAAAAACCACAGTTGGGTTAGAGGGGCTGATGGAGACCGGAAAAATCCGGGCCATGGGGGTGAGCAATTTCTTGGTGTCCCAGCTGGATCGGGTCAGGTCCGTCGCCTCGAAACCCGTCTTCACGAATCAGGTGGAATACCATCCTTTTTATGATCAGGACGAGTTGCTGGCTTATTGCCAGAAGCACAAGCTGGCTCTGACAGCTTACAGCCCATTGGATCGGGGGCGGGTGATGCGGAATAGAACCCTGCAAGAAATTGGGGAACGGTACGACAAGGACCCGGCTCAGGTGACTTTGCGCTGGCTAATCCAGCAGGAATCCGTGGTTACCATCCCAAAAGCATCCTCAGAATCCCACCAGCAGGCGAATCTGCAGGTTTTTGATTTTCAGTTGAACGCTGAGGAAATGGAAAAGATCACGGATCTCCGTTGAGGGGATCTCGGGTGTATATTGGATATTCAGACAGAAACTAATAAATCCCGCTGAGGTCCTTGAGCAGTGGGTTTATTCCATTTGACAAAAGTCAGTGGACTTAATCACATACCGTTAGTTGGATTATGTATAATCGAGTCAGGCATAATCTTGCTTGATAGGTAGTGGATGGTGGGAGGGTACCATGCATGAATGGCTATTTATTTTTCAATTTGGCGAGAAGACATGGAGTTTGTGGTGAAGGATTAGCTATGAGAGGAAACAAAAATGGCTAGTATCAAGGAAATTTTTTGGCATCCCAGGCAACATCGCCCTCGTGCCTTATGGCGTTTACTTGGTCAGATCCTGGTCCTTATTCCCATCTTATTATTTTTTGGGATAGCTTTTGGATTCTGCACCTACTGGTTTCAGATCTCGCAGGGTAGTATCAACCCAGAGGCTATGTCTGATCCCGGTCTGTTCCAGTCTCAAATCATGAACAAACCCTTTCTGCTCATTCTCACCTATGCCTGGTTAGCGCCCTCCATGGTGATCAGTATCTGGCTGTCCGGTCGTCTTCTCGACCGCAGGCCCTTTGCGGATTTTGGTTTTCATTTCGATAAGGATTGGTGGTTGGATTTTGGGTTCGGGCTTTTTCTAGGTGGTTTCTTGATGGGGATTACCTTTTTGGTGGAGTGGCTGGCTGGCTGGGTTATTGTTACAGGAACATTTGTGACCCAGTTTCCAGATCTCGGTTTTGGACTTGCTCTTATTCTCCCTCTGTTTCTTTTTTTGATGGTCGGCTTTTATGAGGAATTATTCAGCCGTGGATACCAATTAAAAAATCTGGCTGAGGGGCTCCAAGGAGAATTGCTGGGTTCACGTGGAGCGGTAATCATCGCCGCCCTTTTCTCTTCTGGGATCTTTGGTGTGCTGCACTCCACCAATCCGAATGCTACGCTTTTCAGCACCTTGAATATATGCGTGGCCGGGGTTTTGTTATCCACGGGGTACATAATAACTGGAGAATTGGCCATCCCCATTGGGCTTCATATCACCTGGAATTTCTTCCAGGGTAATGTGTTCGGTTTTCCGGTCAGCGGGGCAAATTTCCGCTCAGCGACATTTATCGCCATCCAACAGAAAGGGCCTGATCATTGGACAGGGGGTGCCTTCGGCCCGGAAGGGGGGTTATTGGGATTAGGGATGATGATAGCAGGCATGGTGCTTACGGTATTCTGGGTTCGTTTCAGGAGAGGGAAGGCGGGCATCTACCTGCCTTTGGCTGAGCCACCTGTCCACAACATAGCAGAGGAAGAGACAACTCATGGATGATCCGCATCGTTATCGAGACGTTAAAATCGTCCCCGCTGAGCGAGATCAAAGGAAGATCATGGAGCGCCTCTTCCAACTCTACCTGTACGATTTTAGTCAATTTGTGGATCTTGAAATCGATAAGAGAGGGTGTTTTGAATATCCCTCCCTGGACTTGTATTGGCAGGAGCCGGATCGTTTTCCTTATTTCATTGAAGTGGAAGGGAAATTGGCAGGTTTCGTGTTGATCAAGAAGAAGGTGGAGAATGTCGATGATCATCAGATTTTCGATGTCGCGGAATTCTTTGTGCTCCGCAGCTATCGGCGTCAGGAGGTTGGCACGCGAAGCGCCCATATGATATGGGACCGCTTTCCCGGCAGGTGGGTCGTTCGGGTCATGAAGGCGAATAAGCCTGCGGTGCAGTTTTGGGAGCAGGCTGTTGAGAAATATACGGGAGGGGACTTCCGGCAGCAGCAATTCACGAAGGATGATTACAGCTGGCTATCTTTTCATTTTTCAAATGTGAGAAAAGAAAATATATAGTCCTAAAAAACTTGGCGAGTGGATTTATATTCGGTCCGATCTTAACCTTGATCAACATTTGATTATGTCCAAAGGCTGAAAATGATCATTTTCCTCCTACTGATTGGTTTCTACAACAATCCATGGGGGAAATGTATGGAAATGACCAAGTATAATTCATACATAGGAGATAAATCATGCGTGCTCTCATTAATACCAGAATACTCTGACAGGTACGTACATATGAATAGCAAACTTTGGAATATCTTCCTTGCAGCAAGCTTAACAGCTGTAGCGACAGGGTTAGGTGCCCTTCCGTTCTTGTTCATCCAGCGCATCAGCAGGAGGTGGTTGAGCATTTTCCACGCTGCTGCTGGGGGGCTGATGTTAGGGGCCAGCCACAGCCTGATCCAGGAGGGCACCAGGATTAATCCGGGGAGGGCGTTTTCTGGTATTCTCTTGGGGTTAGGTTTGATTGTGATCGCGAATCGTCTCATCCGCCGCCAGGGGGATACGGATGTCGCTGAACTCGCTGGAGCGGATGCCCGGAAAGCGTTGTTGATCCTGGGTGTGATGACCGCGCATTCCTTTGCAGAAGGGATCGGGGTGGGGGTCTCATACGGAGACAGTGATAAATTGGGCATATTCGTCACCGCAGCGATTGCCATTCACAATATCCCTGAGGGTTTGGCCATCAGCCTGGTGCTTATCCCGCGCGGCACACCCATTTGGAAATCCTCGGGTTGGAGTATTTTCACCAGTTTGCCCCAGCCTTTGATGGCCATCCCCGCATTTTTGTTTGTGCTGGCCTTTAAGCCATTTCTGCCCATTGGGCTTGGATTGGCGGCAGGAGCGATGATCTGGATGGTCTTCGCAGAACTGCTTCCAGATGCGCTGGAAGAAGCGTCCGGATCTGAAGTGGGTATCGCAGTCACAATGGCCTTTGCGGCTTTGTTAGCGTTCCAGGAATATGTGCTCCATTTATAATGATCGATACTCTTTTGATGGTATTTGCGGAAGAACCAGCCAGTTTTCGGACTCGTATGCTGCTTTCAACAAAGTGATTTTGGAATATCCATGTCGGTTGTGAGGTGACCATGAAAACAATTCAATGGGTTTGGCGCGTGGTTGTTTTATTGATTCTGGTGGTGATCGGGGTAATCCTGGTGGACACCATCCGAGGTGCCTTTGATTCGCAGTTGGGAACCATACGTGAAGCTCAAAGTAACATCTCAACCCAGGTCGCTGCTGTCCTGAACCCCACGCCTACCATCATCCCTGATCCAGTGACTATCATCCATGAGGTGAGGTCCTTGGCTCGTCTGGAGACCATGAAATTCAGCGTGGAAAAAATCATCACCGCGGAAACCAGGCAGGGCGCTTTTGAGTGGCTGTTGGGGGATAAGCTTATTTTCGTCGCCCATGGGGAAGTGATCGCTGGGGTTGACCTGAACAAGTTGGATGCGGATGATTTAAAAGTGAAAAACGGGGTCCTGTATGTCACCCTGCCGGAACCAGAGATCTTTGTCACGGTGATAGACAATGAACAATCCTACGTGTATGATCGTGATACCGGACTGTTCACAAAAGGTGAGGTTGATCTGGAGACAGAAGCGCGTCGGGCAGCGGAGCGCGAGATTCGGGAGGGGGCGTTGGAGGACGGCATTTTGGATCTGGCCGGACAAAATGCGGAACATTTCTTGGACCGTCTTTTCCGGGATTTAGGTTTCCCTGAGGTGATCTTTCAATAATTAAGGATGTTTGAAGAATCATTCTGAGTGCCTCCTGAGATGTGAATGAAATTGTTGTACAATATTATTGTCTGAGAGTGAGAACATGCACAAAAAAGAATGATGACGTCAATGATCAATCTTCAGGATAATGAATGACGAGGTGCCCTTCCAAGAAATATGTCAGGTGAAGATCTGCTTGAGTTAAAAGATGTCGCTTTTCGCTACCGGGATAGAGAAGAGGAGGCGATCCGCCAGATTTCCTTTTCGGTAGAGGAGGGAGAAATTTTCCTGATAGCGGGGGCCAGTGGATGTGGAAAGACGACGCTCATCAGGACGATCAACGGTTTAATTCCCAGGAGTTACAAGGGGGAGTTGTCCGGCGAAGTCCTTTTATATGGGGAGAACCCGCAGGAATGGACGCTGTCAAAGATATCACAGCGAGTAGCCACCGTCTTACAAGATCCAGAACGACAAATCCTGGGCACAAAAGTACTCAATGAAGTAGCCTTTGGATTGGAGAATTTAGGTTTACCCAGAGAGGAAATTTACAGCCGTGTTGACCGGTCCCTGGAACAGTTAAATATCATTCATTTGCGGGACCGGGAAACCTTTAACCTTTCCGGGGGTGAGAAACAGAAAGTGGCCCTGGCTGGTGTATTAGCCATGGAGCCGGATATTTTGTTACTGGATGAACCCTTGGCCAGCCTTGACCCCGTCAGCGCTCAGGAAACACTGCTTGCTGTGCGAGACTTGGCCGATCGCGGGATCACCGTGTTGATGGTTGAGCACAGGGTGGAGGACGTGCTTGGTATCCATCCTGACCGGGTGATGTTTATGCATGATGGTGAAATTCGTTACTTGGGTGAGCCAGAGGGGTTAATTAAGGTAGTGGATTACCGGGAGGTCAAGCTTCCTGCGGAAATGGTTATCCAACAGGCCAAAAATCATCCTCCGCCATCCAAACTGGATATTCTTCCCGGTGTTTCTCCGGAAGGGAAGGAGCTGGAATCCCTTGTTCGATTTCAAGAGGTAAGCTTTGGATATGAGCGAGAAATGGAGGTTTTACATAACATAAACCTTACCATTGACCGCGGGGATGTCATCGCTGTGCTCGGCCCAAACGGGGCTGGGAAGACGACCTTTGTGAAACACGCGATAGGTTTATTAGAGCCCGCATCCGGGGATGTTTACATCGAGGGGCGAAATACCAAAAAAGCAACAGTAGCGGAAATCGCCAGTACAGTAGGCTATGTATTCCAGAGCCCCAGTCATATGTTGTTTGCTCAGACCGTGTTTCAGGAATTATCTTTTGGACCCAAGAACCTTGGCCATTCATCTGAGGAAATAGAAAAGGAGGTGAAAGAAGCCTTAGAAATCGTGAACCTAGAAGCAAAAGAGGACGATCCCCCCTTGTCGCTGTCCTTCGGCCAGCAAAAGCGGGTCAGCATTGCAGCCATTTTGGCCATGCGCTCCCGAATTCTGGTCATGGATGAACCGAATGCCGGACAGGATTACGAAAATTATATGAATTTTATGGACTCAATCTTACAGATGCCCGGTTTTGAATCCATCCTTTTTGTCACCCATGATGTTGATTTAGCGCTCATCTATGCCAATCGGGTTATTTTGGTGGCAGATGGCTTCATTCGTGCGGATGGCTCCCCGGAGGAGGTATTGTCGGATCTCGATCTGTTAGAATCCTGCAACCTGGTTCCAACCTCGCTTCTTAAAGCGAACTTGGAAAGGGCCTCCCGCCTGGACCGTTTTATGCGGGCTGAAGCCCTTGCGCACATTTCGGATCGCCCTTCTCACGGTTTGACGTGAGAAAGCTTACCTCATTAAACCTAGTTATGTTATCTGGAGGGAAAGATGGATAAAAGATTACAGTCGATCCTGTGGACGCTCATCGCTGTCCTTGTCGTCTTCCTACTGCTCATTTATGTGGGCGGCAATGTCTTGGGTGTGGAGCGGTTGCAAACAGGCGAAAACCCCGTCCTGCGGTTTGTGTTTGTGATCATCGGTTTGCTGTTGACATTCCTGGTTTACTATCTGACCCGGGAAAATGAAGCCTGGAAAGTGGGCACGCGGGAAGTAGTGTGGATGGCTATTGGCGCTGCACTGTATGCTGTCTTCTCATGGTTGTTCAACGGTACCGTTTTCGTTGTACCTTCCCTCAGTCAGGTGTCACTGCGGCCGGCGATCGCTATCCCCATGTTCTTCGGCTATGCCTTTGGACCTGTGGTCGGGTTCTTCTCCGGTGCGGTGGGAAACATGTTCGGCGATGCCTTGACCGGGTTTGGACTCTCCCCCCAGTGGAGTTTGGGCAACGGCCTGGTGGGTTTTGTGGCCGGCATGGCTGTGCTTTATAAGAACAAGAAGAAAAGCATGAATTCCGCTCTGTGGATCAGCGGCGTGCTGGGTCTGATCTCGGTGGTGCTTTTCTTCCTCAACCGGAATGCACCCAATATGATGTTCTTCGCCCCTGAACAAGGAATCTTTGGCGATGCCACGATCTCGCTATTTGCGGGGATTTCCATCGTTATTGGCTTCCTGCTGGTGCTCATCGTCCGTTTCGCATTCGGAGAGAACATCGATATCGCTGCAGCAGTGACCTGGAGTATGTTGGGGAACATTGTCGGGATCGGGTTTGCCGCCCTATCTGACATCTGGATCAACGGCTTCTCACCTGCGGCTGCGATCGTGGGCGAGTTCTTGCCCGCAGCGGGTCCGAACCTGATTTTCGCTGCCATCCTGGTTCCACTCCTGGTTGCGGCTTATGACGCTGTCCAGCGACAATCAGGGCGCTGATCGACATCTAGCTGATTGACATCTAATGGAGGTCAGTGACCGGGATCTGGTCACTGACCTCACTCAGGGACGTTTTCCAAATGCTTGTATCCTGGCGATATCGCGATCGAAAATCACTCATCCAATGGTTTGACCCCCGGGCCTGGCTCATCTTTTACGGCTGCTTCTTGGCCACCACCCTCTTTTTCTGGGATGTCCGTTTTTTAGCTCCTCTGATGGTACTTTCCCTGATTGTCTTATTCACGTCCGGTGTGACATGGCGTGAGATACGCAGGGCGTTTCTATTCATCATTGGCTTTGTGTTCTTTTTTGCCATTTTGACCTTTTTGACGGGCCGAGGTGGTATTGAGGTTTATGAACAGGAGCATCTGGTTCGAAAGTTGGCAGCCCCTTTCACGATTTTTGGCTGGCGCCCAACTTTAAAAGTGACGGTGGAAAGGATATTTTTTGCGGGAAGTCAGTTTGTGCGGGTGTTCAGCATTGCGGTGATGACCATCTTGATTCCGTACACGCTCAACCCTGCCCTCTATGGGGTCACCTTCAAAGGGCTGGGGCTGCCGGATAAGATCGCTTATGCTATGGACTTGACCATGCGGTTCATCCCCACATTTGGACGCGATTTTCAATTGACGATGGACGCCCAGCGGGCAAGGGGGTATGAATTGGATAAGATCGAAGGGGGGCTGATCGCTCAGGTGCGTAAGCTGGGCCCAATTATTGTACCGGTCACCATTCATGCCATCATCAGCAGTGAGGACATCATCGATGCTATGGACCTGCGCGCGTTTGGGGTGGGGCCCCGGACCTGGCTGCAAGAGCTCCACTATCAGACCAAAGACAGGATTCTGATTGGTTTTGGGGTTTTCATGTTGGTGGCAGCTGTGTTCATCCTCTTTTTGGGATATGGGGATTTCTGGGTTCCTGAGGCTCTCATTCAGAGTCTCGCCAAGTAAAGGAAGGAATCATCAGCGGCTTTCGCGAGTCTGGTACTTGACACACATCGTTCTGGTGTGTGTTTTTAATTTTTGGGAATCACGTAAAGCCCCGGGTCCTTGAGAAAGTAGACCACAGCTTGGGGGTTTTCTTTCAGATAGGTGGTCAGAAAAGTTTGAAGCGCTTTTTGGGGATCTGTCGCGTGGGAAAGGGGATCTAGGCGATACACATTACGCAGCCTCTTCGGATCCATTTCGCTGAGTATTTTAATTCCTCCGTCCCCCAGAGATTTTAAAATTCTCAATATATCCACAGGTTTTTGGTTGCCGATGTGGAAGGTTTCCACGCTGCACGTATGCTCGATCACCCACTCGAGGGCCTGATCCACGGGAAGGTCTTGGACGGCTTCCATGGAGTCTTCGTATCCCTCTGATCCTACCCCGTCATAACAGGGGGCGAGAAGACATATAGTCCCCCCGGGTTTCCGGGCTGCGTTCCAGGCCGCGTTGATCCCTTTTCCAGCTTGATAAAGGTTGATACCCCGATCACGCATGGGAATCATGACCAAATCCCCGGGTTTTTGGACCTGAACGATCCTTCTTTTTTCTAACTTTTCTTTTGCTGTCTCGTGCAAGGTGAGGATGTTTCCCGCGTTCAGATATGTGATTTTCCCGTGATCGAGAATGGCATCAATACAAAAGATAGGGACGTATTTTTGAAGCTTTTCAGCCATCTCTTTCATATCTGAGATGACAGGATTGCCTTTCGTGTTCCCCAACCGGCAGGCAGGTTTAAAACCCTGATCCTTGTCAAACATTTGAGGATGGTTGGTGTTTGTGGTGATCCGTCCTGCTATGCCGGGGAAGAGCTGTTTCACTGTCCCGGCTATACCAGCGAAATAGTGGTATTCGGAATCTGTGATGGGGATCAATAAGCTTCCCTGAAAAGCTGATTGGTTGATGGTAATAGGGGTTCCTCGCCTGGTTTCCCCCAATGACGTCAGGTTTTGGGAGTCGTCATGGATGAGAATACTCCCCTTTAAGCGCTGGAATAAAGCAGATCCAAGGATCTGTTCCCGGATTTCCCTTTCGGTAGGGGGACGGTGCGTGCCGCTCGCGACCAGGAGGCGGATATCCTCCTCTTCCACGCCGCATTCTCCGGTGAGGTAATCAAGCACAAGGGGGTGAATGCGCTTGGTGTGGGCATTGGGGCGGGTATTGTCGTCGGTGAGGATGAGGATATTCTTGCCGGACCCACGGTGGTATTTTTCGACCATATCTTTCAAAGGGGGTGCATTCGCGGGCTGCTCCAGACGGTGGATAAGATCCTTTTCTAGGGAGTTGACTTCCGATTTAATGGCAGGAGTATCTATGATCTGGATTTTGTCATTCCCCATGGGAAGGCGCAACTCAAGAGTGGTCTTTCCATATGGAATATTAATGGGTTTAGAATGCATACGAATCTTTTATCCTTGTTTCTTTCTATGAACGTGATTTGATGAATCTTTCAGATTTTTAGCAATGGCTGTTGCTTTTCGAAATTCTTTTGGTGTGTTTAGGTTCCAAAAAGTGTATTCGTCGGAGGTAATTTGATGCGTTTCTCCCGGGGTCAAAATGCGGACATCCCCTTGATCATGCCAGGAAACCATACGCCACTGATCTCGTTCAAGGGCTTCTTTCACCAGGGGAAGACAGGTTTGTCGGCGATACACCGCATGCAGGGGTTCGGGGCCGCAGTCTGTGCTGGGAAGGACAGCATCAGCACCCGTTTCCTGAAGGATCTCCTCCAGGTGCAGGATCAAGGAGGGGCTGGCAAAAGGCATATCACAGGCGACTAATCCAACATGGGGATGGGATGCGATTTTTAAAGCTGTGTATAATCCGCCCAAAGCTCCGCGGTTTTGGATGACATCCGTGTGGAGAGGAGCGCCCAGAAACTGGTAATCTTCAGGGTTATTGGTGATCACCCATACTTCATCACCAAGGGGGGAAAATTTTTCATGGATGTGTTTGATCAGCGGACGACCATTAAAATCTCGGAGAGCTTTATCCTCGCCCATCCGCGTGGACTTGCCCCCGGACTGGATAATCATGGATAACATATCAAGATTATAATCAAACGTGTTTGATCTTGGTTAAGTAGAAGCTGAGGATGATATCGACTCATGAGGAATCACGTTCGATTTGTGCTCGAACCACGTATTGATCGACACCTCCAAAACGATATTTATACCCTTCATCTCCTCGCATGAAGTCTAGTGAAACCCGCCCCTTGGATATTGCCCAGCGGATCAGATAACTAAGCAGGACCCATCCTGGGGAGATATTTTCAAAGATGGGATTGAGGCCTGAATTGTAGATCCAAAGACGATTATCATAATCAAAATTAAGGTAACCAGCCGCTTTTTTTCCCCCAACTGTGAGAAATGCAAGCTGGATCCAGCCTTCCTGAAAGGCTACGTGGACCGTCTTTCTCAATTGGGACTTCATGATATCGGTCAGGAAATCCGCTTTTTCAGGGTGGTAAGCCATAAGCTTTAGAAAGCCATCCATTTCTCTGTCGAGTTGATCTTCCTCTTCCACGATGTACCAGTTCAAGGGCAAGAAATATCCTTCAGCCCGCCGCAGCTTTCGTTCAATCTCGTGCTGGTTTTTATTATCCAAGCCCTGGAGGTATTCCTCCCAACTGCCTGGTAAGCTGAGACAAGGAGCGGGCTGGATGACTTCATCCTCGTACGCCCAGTCCCTTGCGAAAGCTGCCTTTCTGATTCTGGGAAGAGAAGGGGAATTCTTCCTGAGGTTGTATAAATCCAAAGTCTCCCATTCAGATGAATGCTCTTGGAGGTAATCGAATAAATTCCCGATGAAGGCATCCGATAAGTGGGGAGGTACGATCAGATCAAGATAATCTGAGATCTCAAAACTCCCGATGAACAACAGCGTTTTCTCATGAATGAAGAGGGGAGCGATTCCCCGCAGTTGATTTTGATCCCGGGCGGTGAGGATGAATAATTCCGCCCTCTCCCATTCACCTCCCCCTAATGTCTGCCACCAACAAGAGAGGTATTCGTGCCGTAAAAATGGCACGTGACTTGCACTTTTCGAAAGCAGGTCATTCCAGTCCTTTTCTAATTTTTGGAAAGCGTTTAGGTCCTGTATGAGTTCCAGCTTCATGATTGTCCTTGTTTTGGGTATGGATGATGCTGAAAATCATTTTACCAGTATAATAAGAGCAAATTGACTGTTTCTAGGAAGAGTTAACGGGTTATGCCTGAAAAGTTTAATCTCACGATACTGCCCATCTACCAGAGGGGAGGGGAAATCCTTCCAGATATGCCGGGTTTACATGTAGCCCATCCGCCAAGAAGGGCCGCCCGGCGACGGTCCTCGGAGAGCCTGATCCTGCATCTCAGCATGACGGGGAACGCACCACTCTCGTTAAAGGTCTCCCAGCAAATCCTCAAAAAACTTTCTGATGTCTTTTATAAAACACAGGGGGCAACAACCTCTGCTTTGCGTGAAGTGTCAGAAACGCTCAATCAATATCTTCATGATCGAAATTTGCGAGGAGCTTCGCAGGGGATGCGGGGAATCGGTTTGTTGACTCAATGCGTGTTTCGCTCCGAGAAATTGATCCTCGCTCAAAGCGGGGGCTCCCATATTTTTATCATCTCTCCTAATCAGGTTAAGGAGATGCATGACACGGGCCTGTCAGGACCAGGCTTGGGAGCGGGGCGGGTTCCCAAGGTGCGGTATTATCAAAAAAACATAGATCATAATGACCTAGTGCTTATCACCCCTCAACCTCCAAGTCCTTGGTCAGAGACGACCTTGAGAAATTTGTATCGCATGAACATGAAAAGTATCTACCACCGCCTCGTACACCGGGCGGAAGATGAACTCAATGCGCTTTTGCTTGTTCCCCAAGAGGGGGCTGGGAAAATGAAAGTCCTCCGACCGGTCTTTGAAGAAGAACAGGAAGGGGAAATTTTAAGCGACGAACCCCCTCAGGAAACAGGGAGTCCACAACAGCTGCCGGGTGAAGATGAACATTCCATTTCCCAAACGGTAGGTGAAAGAGTACCGGTTCCCACTGATCAAGAACGTAAATCTGAGCCCATCTCCAGAGCAGAAAGTTCTCTGGATTCAGAGCAGGTGGCAATGGAGCAGCCTACGCTAAGCGCAGGAAGGGAGGATAGCCCCGCCAGCTGGGTTGTAAAAGTGGTTGATTTACCTCTGTGGTCGATTCTGGGGACCATGGCCAAATCTGTTGGTAACGCACTGCAGGAGGTCTGGAACTCCGTCTTGACATTAATTGCGCGCATGCTTCCGGATGAGAAATATCTTGATTTCCCTTCCTGGGTCTTGGGTCTGATTGCGGTCATGATACCCGTTATGGTCATCACCTTTGGAAGCGTGATATATATCCGAAGGGGGAGGAACCGCTTGTATCATGATACGTACCAGGAGGCCAAATCCCTGGTCCAGATGGCGGAGAATACGCAGGATCCGGAAGAACATTATCAAACCCTGAGCACCGCCTTAGAGACAATTGAGCGGGCGCGTGGATACCGAGATACGGAGGAAGTGGAGGATCTCCTCAGCCAGGTCCGTTCGGAGCTTGATACCCTGAATCAGATCATGCGTTTGGAATTTGAGCCCCTTTTCAGTCATGGATTGGGTGCAGATGTGACGATATCTGAGATTGTGGTTACAGCCTGGAATGACCTTTACATGTTGAATGAGGAGGATGGGACGGTGATTTGGGCTCAATCCAATCCGGATGGATATGAGATCAAAGATGAATTTCATTGTGGGCCCATTTCCGGGCATAAAACGGTAGGCCCTTTACAGGATATCGTTCCTCTTTCTGCGGCAAAGGAAAATGAAGCGACGATTTTGGGTATTGATGCTTCCCATACCATGATTCTTTGTTACTCTGATGCCGATGAACCCCCGGTTATGTTTGAAGATACTTCATACACGTTATCACGGGGGTCCGTGAAAGCCATGACTATCTCTACCAATGCGCCGGAAAATATTTTTATCCTGGATCCAGAAAAAAGAGCGATCTGGATACAATTTCAGAGTCAGAATTACCATGAAGGGTCAGAATATTTTGGGGATATTGATTCTCCCCCCATGGAAGATGCGGTCGATTTGGCTACCAATGGGAGTGAGTTGTATCTGCTTCACGCAGATGGTTATATTACCCGGTGTGTGAAGGATAGCCCCCAAGCCGATCCTCAGTGTACGACGCCGTTTGAATATTCCGATCTCCGCGAGGGTCATCCCTCAGGGCCCTTTATAGCTGGGGCTCAATTCAATTCCATTAAGCTCAAAGGATCCCCTGGAATGGCGATTTACATGCTGGATCCGGAGCGGAATGCCCTTTATCGTTTTAGCACGCAAATGGAATTTCAAAAGCAGTTTCGCCCTCTCCCAGGGTCGATCTCGGGGGATGCGACCGCGTTTGCTGTGACCATGAGTGATCGAGTCTACCTGGTTGCCGGGAATCAAGTATATACCGCCCAACTCATACCTTGAACCTGAGAAGGCTGATTTGAATGCGCAAAAGCTGCCGCTATTCCGGCAGCTTTTTGTTCCTTTAATGATGGGTTCGTTGAATTGCCCCTGATCTTTACCCCTCTTGATCAGGTCAGAAACAGTTCTTCCCCTGGAACCTGGAGAAGGAGGATGGTGATGTCATCATGTCCTCCCCTGCTGTTGGCGATTTCCACCAGCTTCTGGAGAGCTTGTTCCTTATCGGGTATTTTTTCAAGGATGCTCAATATCTCTTCATCCATGACAAGAGAAGTCAAACCGTCACTGCACAAGAGAACAAGGTCCTGGGGGATCAAAGAAAGGCCTTGATTGGCTTCTGCCTGCTCTGGGGTTTCTGTGTCCGCTAAATACATTCTCAGGTCAGGCTGAATGGGGTCTGAAGAGCCGAGATAGCTGCGAATCAAATTCCTGCGCGGGTGGCCGCGCGCTTCCTGCGGGCTGATCACGCCATTTTCTATGGCTTCCTGCACCCAGGTGTGGTCGACTGTCAGCTGGCGGATCCGGCCGTCGCGGATTAAATAGATCCTCGAATCACCCATGGAAGCGATGAATAAATGATAATCAATGACCAGAGCACATGTGGTTGTGGAGCCCATGCCTTTTTTTGTTTCGTCCCCCTCAGCTTGGGAGGTGATGGTATGGTTCGCTTCTAATAAAGCACTTTTCAATGTCCAGAGGGGTTGAGATATGTCGCCTTCTTTGACGATAGATATGATCGCATCCACCGCCAGTTGGGAAGCGATTTCCCCGGCTTTGTGTCCTCCCACACCGTCAGCGACGACTGCCAGTGTTATCGGCGGGGAATCTTCCCCTATCTCAAGGGAAGTGATTTCATGCCTGTCTTCATTGATTTCCCCTCTCGAGCCAGGGTCTGTGATGGAGTAGGTTTTGAGGTAGCTCCCTTGGTCTGATTTCACTGAGAATTCTCCTCGGTGATGGTTATCTCTTTCTTTGGACCTGGTTTTGTGGACCTGAACTGAAATCCAACCTTGCCAAAATGGATGATATCGCCATCCTGGATGGAAACCGGATACTTTTCTGGGATTTCTTGAAAATTTACCCAGGTACCTGCCTGGGAGCCTTCATCTAAAATTTGAAATTCTGTGTTTGTTTTGACTGACAAACGAGCATGAAGACCTGACACGGAAGGGTGATCAACCAGGATCGTTGTCTGGTGGGGGTTCCTTCCAAAATTTTCTTCCTTGTTGGAAATAGGCAGTCCATGAATATACATTGCTTTGGCTTCTTGATTGTATGAGTGTAACACAGCATACGCTTTTGTATTCCCTTTTTGACCTGCTTTCTTTCGGGTCAGGGAATGTTGAAAGCTGGATGATCTCTCCTGCTGGTGTCCTTTGTGCCTGCGGTGGAATTCCCTGTCTTTTTTATTTGAAGATATGGCTGGCAGCAAAGATTTTGGATAAATGACCCCTTTGGAAATCAGAATCAGAAGCGTAAAAGCCGCGATCAGGATTCCGCCTAAACTTGCAAATCCCGCCGGGTACTGCTTTAAGATATTCCTGAGGGTCAGTTCGGGTTTGTTGACGACTATTTTAACGGGTGTTTTTACGCTGGTCTGGCTCAATCCCAGGTGGTCCTCGACCTGAACCCTGAGATAATGAACTCGGGTCCCTTCATATTCGCTTAGGTCCCAGCTGAAACGATCGAAGGGGGGCGCTGTATTGCTTTGGACGATTTCCCCATCCACCTCGAGTGAGGTTTTTTCCAGGGACCGGGGGTGTCCATCGGGAAATTCAATGATCACTTTAAGCTCCTGGGATGTGGGATCATATTCTTGAATTGGGGTGTTAAACTCATCCGGATCGGGGTTGTTCCGCTCGATCTCAAGCGGAGGGGTGACCAGGATGGGATTGGGGGAGCGGATGCTGTAGTTCAATTCCCTCGAGGCAGTGATCGTATTTTCACCCACATTCACGCTTATTTCAAGCTGGTGAGGACCGGGCGACCTGATCCCCGATTTGTAGGTTACAAGGTACACTCCCCGAAAAGAGTCGAACAAGCCCTGGATGTCGGGCAACTCTTCTGTTCCTGAGAATGGAAAAAAGCCGCCTTGGGTTTCTTGTCCCATGTTTCGAAGTTGGTCCGCAGCGGGTGACGTGAAGGACGCCGGATAGGAAATCAGCCAGGCAAAGATCCGGATTTCCCTTTCCTCCGCTCTGGATGTCAAACTCTGTAAAGCTGCAATTTCTTCATTGGTTGGAGGGGGGGTAAGTAAAAGGATTGCCCGTTTCATCCCTTTGCTCGCAACCGGGTCTGAAGCGACGTCGATTGCCTGTGCCAGGACATTCAGGTTGGAAGAGGTTTCGGTGGGAAGAGGTTGGTAATCTTCGAGGGCTTTCAGCATGTCTTCTTTGTTCCTGAGATGGATCTTCTCCAGTCCATCATTTGTGATGATACTTAGGTCGTCCTTTTCTGTGGATGGACTTTCCGAGAGCCACTGCATAACATGTTGGGATAGATATTCCCAACGGGTATTCCCCCGAAAATCATTCACAGCAAAAGGGGGAGCCATGTTTATGGCGATGACCCATTGAATACCCGAGGTTGATTCTATAAATTCTGTGAGTGGTCGTTGGCTGCCGTTTTCCGTAAGTGTGATCTCGTCTTTGGTCAAACCATCCTTGAAGGTTCCATCCTGGTTGTAAACCTCCAAGTATGTGGTAACCTCGGGGAATTGGTCATAATTTGGCTGGGCTATTTCTGCGTATCCACCAGACTGTGCTGATGCAGGAATGGCCCAGGCTAAAATCACACACAACACGTAAAAAAACCTATATTTTTTCTGTATCATAGGCTGCAAGCAACTTTTTGGGTTTGTGCCATTGTACCGCACCCCTTATTTAAACAGCTTACTAATTTATTAAGTCTGTCATCGATGAGAAGAACATGAGCAAAACGCTTATATTTCTGCGCTTGTGATAAAATTTGGGGGAGTTAGGATTTCTTCATAAAAGATCACAGCCCCTCGGAGAAGGTGAGGAATTTCAGCGTATGTATGAGTTCATTTTAGCATCCCGATCCCCTCGGCGGCAAAAGTTATTCAGTCTCATTCAAAAACCGTTTTTCATCAGACCAGCTGACGTTGATGAGAGAAGGAGGGCAGGGGAAAGCCCGGAAGATTATGTCGTCCGGTTAGCACAAACCAAATCAGAAGAAGTGGGGGAAAGAGTGGCTGATATCGCTGCTCGCGACGTCGTCGTTTTTGCAGCTGATACGACGGTTGTGGATGAGGGTGAGATTCTGGGAAAGCCAACTCATCCAGATCAGGCGAGAGACATCTTAAGTCGACTGCGGGGAAAAGCCCATTGGGTTTTCTCCGGATTGGCTATTCATACGCCTTCCGATGGATTAACGATGACAACCCTTGTCAAGACGAAAGTCGAGATGAGAAACTATAGTGAAGAGGAGATAGGGGCTTACATCGCCAGCGGCGGCCCTTTTGATAAGGCGGGGGCATATGCCATTCAGAATGAGGAGTTTCACCCCGTGAAATCGTGGCAGGGATGCTATGCCAATGTGATGGGACTTCCACTGTGTCATCTAGAAAAGCTGTTCGCTCAATTAGGAATCCCACTTTCTGGCCAACTTCCCATCGCCTGTCAGGAAAAATTCAACTACGAATGTCAGATTCCCCTGAAACTCGAGGCTGCAGAATACTCGGGATGAGGGAGTAAGAGACGGTCTATGAAAAAACTGATTATCACCTTGTTCATCCTCATTATCTTGGCTGGCTGCCTTAAACCAACCACGAAAACGCCGCTGACCAGCACGCTCACCCCAACCCCTCTGGCTACCATCGCGATTCAAACCACACAGACACCGCCTGTCGAGAAGGCGGCGAGAACATTTCTCGATGCTTGGAAAGCAGAGGAATACCTGGCGATGTACGATTTGTTGGACTCTCAGAGTCAGATGGAAGTCAGTCAAAGTGAATTCAGCGAAATTTACGACCAGGTGGCTGTGGAGTTAGCCCTGGAAGACATTGAGTATGAGATCCTTTCTACCTATATTGACCCGGAAAGCGCCCAGGTAGCCTTTACTGTGGAATATCAGAGTGTTTTGATTGAGGGGTTAGAGCGCGATATCATTCTGAATCTCAATTTGGAAGATGGGTACTGGAAAGTACAGTGGTCGAAAACTGTCATTTTCCCGGAATTGGAAGGAGATCATTCCTTATTGATGTACCGCCAGGTGCCCGCCCGGGGAAACATTTATGATCAAGAGGGAAAGGTCATTGTCGCCCAGGCGCGAGCCGTGTCTCTGGGCATCACCCCTTCCCAGATTGACCCGGAACGGGAAGAGGATTTGCTTAAAGAACTTGAGCGCGTCCTCGATAGACCGAGGGAAGCGATCCAGCAGGAATATGCGGATTATGCCCCCCAATGGAAAGGTTTTATCCCCTTGGGAGCGGTGGCTTACGATGAGATCAGATCACGCCTGGGGGCACTGCAGGAGTTTAATGACAGCGGACTCATGTACCGTGATTTCGAGGGGCGGTATTACTTTGATGAGGGGGTGGCTCCCCAGGCGATCGGGTATGTGCGCTGGATCCAAAAAGAAGAGGAAGACTATTATAAGCGCAGAGGCTACTCTGTCGACGAGAAAGTGGGCTCGCAGGGCATTGAGAAGTGGGGAGAACCCTATTTGAGTGGTGAGCGCGGGGGGACCTTATTCATCGAAAACGCTGAGGGAGAAATTGTCACCCAATTGGCCAGCTCGGAGGCGAAACCTGCCCAGGAAATATTTACCACGCTGGAAAAAGGGTTCCAACTGGACGTCCGGAAGGCATTGTACGGGTTCAGCGGGGCGGTCGTCGTCTTAGAAGTCGACACTGGCCGGGTTTTGGCAATGGCTTCCAGCCCAAACTTTGACCCTAATGCCTTCAACACGAACAATTTCAATTCCAGCCATCAGCTTCAGGAGTATTATAACCCGGATCGCCAAAACCCGTTCCTGAACCGGGCCACGCAGGGATTGTACCCCTTGGGTTCTGTATTCAAGATCATCACGATGGCTGCGGCGTTGGAGAGCGGGGAGTATACACCTGATACCACCTACTCTTGTGGGTATCATTTTGATGAGTTATCTGGGGTCCGGCTCAACGATTGGACCTGGGAGCGTTACCAGGAAGAATTGAAGCAGGACGACGTGAACCAGTACACACAGCCCAGTGGTACCTTGGATCTGATTGGTGGTTTAAGGAGGTCCTGCAACCCCTACTTCTGGCACATCGGATTGGACCTATACCGGAAAGGGATGACGGAGGCCATTGCAGACATGGCGAAGGGATTCGGGCTTGGCTCCCCCACGGGGATCGAGTTCGTGGAGGATGAGGCCGGGAATATCCCTGTGCCAAAATCGGAAGTGGATGCCACCAACCTGGCCATCGGGCAGGGAATGATGCAGGTCACCCCCCTTCAGGTGGCGCAGTTTATCGCTGCCCTGGGGAACGGAGGGACGATGTACCGACCCCAGATCGTGGAGAGCATCCGCACCTCGGGTGGGGAGGAGGTGTACAGCTTTGAACCGGATGTCGCGGGGGAGCTTCCCATAAGTGAGGAGACCCGAGAAGCCATCACCACTGGCATGCGGCAGGTGGTATCAAGTCCCAGGCCCAGCCCGGGAACAGCCTGGCATCGTTTTCGGGGTCTGCAAGTACCTTTAGCCGGCAAAACGGGTACAGCGGAATCGGGTTCCGGGAATGCCTATGCCTGGTTTGCGGGGTATACATTCGCGGACAATCCGGAAAAACCGGATATCGCTGTGGTGGTCATCGCCGAAAACGCAGGGGAAGGTTCTGAATTTGCGGCTCCTATTTTTCGGCGAGTTGTTGAATATTATTTTTACGGTAGGCCATTAACTACTTATAAATGGGAATCAGATTTTGGTGTCTGGGAAGCCTGGGAACCTACGCCGACGCCGGAGCCGGAAGAGGAGTGAGCACAATGAGTGAATCCTTGCGGGGGCGTGTCATCAAAGCCCAATCTGGCTTTTTCACTGTCCAACTGGACGGGGAGATGCTGCAATGCCGGATCCGCGGTCGGCTGAAACAGGGGAAAAAGATGGGGGATATTGTGGCGGTCGGTGATTGGGTGCAGGTTTCCAAGATCGGGGAAGGGGAAGGCATGATCGAAGAAGTCGAACCGCGAAGAAACATGATTTACCGCGTGGACCCCCGACCCCAGGGCGAATATCAGCAGATCATCATCGCTAACCCGGATGAGGCGGTTTTTGTCTTTTCCTGTGCCGAACCTGAACCCCGGCTGCGGATGTTGGACCGCTTCCTGGTTATCGCAGAAAGCGAGATGATCCCGGCGGTCATCGTGGCCAATAAAATCGACCTCACAGGCATGGAAAAGGCGAAAGAGTATTTTAAGCGCTATGAGGAGATAGGGTATCCCGTTTTTTACACGTCTGTGGAGGAGAAGAAAGGCATCGATGCCCTACATGACCAGTTATTGGGGAAGGTATCCCTCCTCGCAGGTCCCTCAGGAGCGGGGAAGACAAGCATCCTAAATGTCATTCAACCCGGTCTGGGCTTAGCGGTTCAGGGAGTGAGTGATGCGACACAAAAGGGAAAACATACTACTGTTGCCAGAAAGTTGGTCCCCCTTGAAGATGGTGGGTATGTGGCGGACACTCCCGGGTTGAAAGCTCTTGATTTGTGGGATATTGAACCGGAAGAGGTGGATGGGTTTTTTCCTGAACTGCGAGCTCTTGTACCCCACTGCCGTTTCAGTAACTGCACGCACCTGCACGAACCGGGCTGTGCGGTGAAAGAAGCCCTGGAAAAAGAAGACATTCATCCGGAGCGATATCATTCATATCTGCGCATGCGCAAGGTGGAAGAAGACAAAATCCCATGGTTGTGAAGAAATGGAAGCGGATGTTCCTTCTCCTCGCCGGGGTCGTGGTGCTGCTCTCTGCCTGCGGTGTGGAAGAGAAACCGCAGCTGGCGATCCCCAAAACAGTTGTCCCTGAGAGTCCCTCCCCCACCCCTTCTCCAACCCTGGAGCCAGCCAAGGTCCTTTCCGTGTGTATGGGTCAGGAGCCGGCTTCCCTTTTTCTTTATGGAGACGATTCTTCCGCCGCTGATATCATCCGTCAGGCAATCTACGATGGCCCGATCGACACCGTCAATTTCACACATACCCCTGTGATCTTAGAGGAGATCCCATCCCGGGAGAACAATGGAGTGGTCATCAATGGTGTGGAGGTCGATCCCGGCGAGCTTTTTTTGGATCCCTCGGGTCATCTCACATTCCTCACCGAAGGTGTAAAATACAGACCTTCGGGCTGTTTCGCGGTGGATTGTGTGGAGAGGTATGAAGGACAGGGGTCAGTAACCATGGACCAGGTGACCCTTCGCTATCAGCTTCAAGCGGCTGTAACCTGGTCTGATGGGGAACCCCTTACCCCAGAAGACAGCCTTTTTTCTTATCAGGTTGCGAAAGATATTTATGGCGAGTTCGGTCCCCCCAAAGTAAGGTACGTGGATACCTACCAGGTTGTGAGTGAGAGCGAGGTGGCCTGGAAGGGGGTCCCCGGCTACCAGGGGTTCCCTAATTACGCTGATTTCTTCTTCTCTCCCCTCCCGAGACATCGGTGGTCTGATATAACTTCTTCTCAATTGTTAACAAAAGAACAAGCGCGCCGGTTTCCCATAGGGTGGGGTCCATTTGTGGTTCAAGAATGGATCCCCGCTGAGCGGATCACTTTCACCAAAAACGAACGTTACTTCCGCTCCGGAGAGGGACTTCCTTACTACGATGCCCTGGTTTTTCGTTTTCTCGACGGTGTTGAGGAGGCTATGAACGCGATCCTTGCGGGGGAGTGTGAGATCGTGGCCGAATTTCCGGGGTTCGTGGACGAACTGGCCGCATTGCAAGAAGAAGAAAGAGAAGGAAGCATAAACATTGTCTCAATCTATGGGGGTGCCTGGGAACAAGTCGTATTTGGCATTCAACCTTTGGAAGAAAGGGGAAGTCTGTTCAAGGATAAAAACGTAAGACAAGCTGTAGCCATGTGTATAAACCGTGAAAATATCGCGGCAGCCATGCCCCAGGCTGCACATTTGGCGAACAGTTATTATCCCCCCGGGCACCCCTTCTATAATGAAGAGATCTCCATTTATGAATACGATCCTCAAAAGGCAACAGCTATTTTAGAGGAAGCCGGATGGGAAGATCATGATCAAAATCCTGATACCCCGCTTCAAGCAAAGAAGGTCAAGAGCGTGGAAGAAGGCACCCCTTTTCAGTTTCAATTACTCATCGCTCCCACTTCGAAATCTCTTATGGTTGCTGATTTGATTCAAAAGGACCTGGAGGAGTGTTCAATAGGTGTTAAGATAGAATCCCTTCCCCCACAGGATCTGTTGGCTCCCGGCCCTGAGGGCCCCGTTTTTGGGAGGGATTTTGATGCGGCACAATTTGCCTGGACGCCGGGGAGTTATCAATTATGCTCGTTATTTTTAAGTTCTAACATTCCAGGCTACTCCCCCGAATACCCGATGGGGTGGGGAGGGTCCAATGCCTCGGGGTATACAAACGAAGCCTTTGACACCGCCTGCCAGGAGAGCCTCCATCTTCTGCCCGATCTTGAAACCACTCAGGAGGCTCGAAAGCAAGCGCAAATGATCTTCGCTGAAGACCTGCCTGCTTTGTCGTTGTATTTCAGGAGGAATGTGTTCCTCCTTGATCCAGTGTTGGGTGACATTGAAGATGGCTTTTTTACACCTCTGTGGAATCTGGAAGCCTTTCCTTAAAGGCTTTGGTTTCCGGAAATTTTTTGATAAAATTGGGGGAAATTACAGGGTGCACCATACAGGTCCATGACAAGCACTTCTAGAAGATTGAAATCTTTTCTGTGCCGTACTTATCTATACAATCCAAAGGGAAACGTCACGGGGGTTTTAATGAGTCCATTATTGTCCAATGAAGTGCCGGAGCGAAGGACCCAGGGAAGGGAGAAAGCTGTGGTTTTGCGTTTTTCAAGCCTGAAATATACAGTTCTTAATCATTTTCCATTTAATTCCTGGTTTTCGGATGATACAATGAAGGCAGATCAACTCTGAAAATCATATTCTTGGTGTTCCCCGGGGCGAAGGGTTTAGAAGACTTGAAATATTCATCTTTATTATTGGATTTTAAATTTTGTGCTTGAATTCGGGCCCAATTTTATGGTAAACTATCCACCAGCGGAAAACTTTGATTGCATGGATTAATTTTCTACTTGTTTGTGGTGCATTGAGATATTACATAGCGTTTATCTGCTGCAAATCTTATGGTAAAATAAGCAACTACACTTCTTACGAATGAACTTGCACATGTAGGAAGGTTATAGCTTGTTAAAAAAGATAAAGGAGGTGATGTCAGCCCATACGAAAAATGATAGAAAGAACATATACTGCAGGTTAGTATATGCCCCCCTACAAGAAATTTACATTCTTAGGAGGAGCAAGAGTTATGTATAAAAAGTTAATTACAATTTTTGGTCTGCTGATCGTGGCTAGCTTAGCCTTAGCTGCTTGCCAGCCAGCGGAACCCGAAGCAGTTGTCGAGACAGTTATCGTCGAGAAAGAGGGCGAAACGGTTGTTGAAACTGTTGAGGTTGAGAAAGAGGTCGTCGTGGAACCCACGCCCGAGCCTGTGACGCGCCAGGGTGCTTGGATTGATTCCGTCGTGATGGTTGAGGAGCCTTCCTCAGACACTGCGGTCACTCGCCTAAAGACTGGCGATCTCGACGTTTACGCCTACAGTGTTGCTGAAGCGCCCATCGCAGATCGGGTGTACGAGTCCGAGGAATTGGACTATTATCCTTCCTACGGAAGCTACAATGAGATGACCTTCAACCCTGTATTGGAGTTTGAAGACGGCAGCTTAAACCCGTTCGGCGACAAAGAGATCCGAGAAGCCATGAACTGGTTGGTGGACCGCGAGTACATCGCCCAGGAGATTCAGGGCGGCATGGCGCGCCCACGCTTCACCTTCATCAACTATGCCTCGGCGGACACCGCCCGCATGGCAGATGTCATCGCCCAGATGGAATTGAAGTACGCTCATGACAAAGAGAAAGCGCAGGAAGTGGTCACTGAGCGCATGGAAGCTCTCGGCGCTGAGATGGTGGACGGTGTATGGCAGTACGAAGGCGAGCCGGTTGAGATCATCGGCCTCATCCGTTCCGAAGATGAGCGCCAAGAGATTGGTGACTACTTCGCAAACCAGCTGGAAGACCTAGGCTTCACCGTGGTCCGCGACTACAAGACTTCGGCCGAAGCGTCCACCTGCTGGGTGAGCTCAGATCCCGCAAGCGGCTGCTTCAGCTACTACACTGGCGGCTGGGTTTCCACTGCGATCGCCCGGGACACATCGGGTGATGTAGGTTTCTTCTACACCCAGGAGTACGGGATCAGCAGCTGGCCACTGTGGCAGGCATATGAGCCCAGTGAAGAGTTCTTTGATGTTGTAGCCAAATTGGGTGACAGCAATTACGATACCTTCGAAGAGCGCAACCAGCTGATGCGCGAGGTCATTCCCCTTTCCCTGGAGAACTCCGTGCGTATTTGGCTGACAGACAGCATCGGCATTGCTCCACTCCGAGAGGAACTATCGGTAGCTGCCGACTTGTCCGGCTCCATCTACGGCGCGGAACTTTGGGCTCTCACCCTACGCTTTGAAGACCGCGTAGGAGGCGAGGCTACTATCGCCATGCCCAGCTTAATGACCCAGGCTTGGAACCCCCCGGCTGGATCGAACTGGGTATACGATATGATGCCCATCCGCGGTGCGCAAGGCAATGCGGTCGTATTTGACCCCTTCACTGGGCTGCGACTCCCCGTACGCCTTGAAAGCGCCACCGTGTACGCCCAGGAAGGGTTGCCAATCAGCAAGACCTATGACTGGGTTAATCTGGAATTCGTGGATGAGATCACGGTTCCGGAAGACGCCTGGGCGGACTGGGATGCAGAAGCCCAGACCTTCATCACCGCTGCGGAGCGGTTTGAGGAGCTGCCCACGGCCAAGACCAAGGTGGTCATGACCTACGAAGAGGGTTTCCCCGGGAACATCAAGTGGCACGATGGAAGCCCCCTCGGACCAGAGGATATGATCTTCTCAATGATCATGGCCTTTGACCGCGCAAAGGAAGCCAGCCCTGTGTATGATGAGGGCTATGTATCTTCCTTCCAATCCTTCATGTCAACCTTCAAAGGTTGGAAAGTCGCTTCCCTGGATCCGGTCACCATTGAGTACTACACAAATGCTTACTCGACGGATGCTGAGAACAACATCACGGACTTCCGGGCTGCTTACCCCAATTCGGATAACTGGGGCTACGCAAGCGCTGCCTGGCACAATATGGTGCCCGCCTGGCTCGCAGAAGCCAACGGCGAAATCGCATTCAGCGACAGCAAAGCGGAATCTCTCGAAGTTGATCAGACGAACTTCTTGGCCGGACCGACCCTGGAGATCATGAAGGGCTACCTGGAGACGGCTTTGACGGATACGGTGATCCCCTACGAACCCACGCTGGGTGAGTACATCACTGCTGAGGAAGCCACAGCTCGTTACGAAAACCTACAGGGCTGGGTTGACCGCACGGGCCATATCTACATTGGCACCGGCCCCCTCTACATCCAGAAGGCCTTCCCTGTCGAGGGTACGCTGATCATGCAGCGCAATCCTGACTATCCCGACATGGCGGATCGTTTCAGCCGGTTCGTAGAAGCGCCCATCCCCGAAGTCATGCTTGACGGACCGGGAGAAGTCGCTGCTGGCGATGAGGTTGTGTTTGATGTCTTCCTTGACTTCAAGGGTGAACCCTACCCCAATGAAGATCTGGACATGGTTACCTACCTAGTCTTTGACGCCACGGGAGCCTTGGCAATGAAAGGCGACGCTGAACCCGTCGAGGACGGCTACTATCAAGTCACGCTGGACACCACGGAACTACCCTCTGGTTCCAGCAAGATCGCGGTGGTTGCGGTCTCCAAGCGCGCTCTGCTACCTGTCCGAGAGGTATTTGAGTTCGTGGTTACTGAGTAGCCAAAGTTGTTGCGAACCATCTCATCCCGGGGAGGTGCGCGTCATCTCTCCGGGATGTTTTAATAGAAAGAGAAGAATGAGGAAAATATGAGTGATGTGACATTTGCTGTGGATGAGGATACTAGCTTGGAAGAATCTCGAGGGAAAGCCACCAGCACGGTAGCCCGCGTGGCGAAGTTTGCCGCCTTCCGGTTGGTCGTCCTTTTTTTCACGGTTGTGATTGGTATTTATCTCACGGTCCTTGTCGCCAATATGGGGGGATATGTGGATGATATCCGGCGGGGGGAGATCCGGAATGAGATTTCCATTCAGATCTTCATGAGCCAGGATCCCGAGATCAAGGAGATGACCGCGGAAGCGAAGAACAAGTTGCTCAATGAGCAGGTAAGAATTGAGGAGAAACGGAGAGGGCTGGATCAGCCCTTTATCATCCGCAGTTTTGCGTTTCTGAAGAACGCGGTGACTCTCGATCTGGGTTTTGCGGAGGATATGGTCAGCGACAGCGGGTCCAAGCAGGTGCGTTTGATCCTCTTGGAGCGACTGCCGCCGACGTTAATCCTGTGGGGGGCAGGAAACATTTTACTCTTTTTCTTTGCGCTCTTTACGGGGCTGTATCTGTCGCGGAACTACGGTAGTTTCCTGGATAAAATGGTTGTGGCCCTGGCCCCGACGTCCTCTGCCCCGGCCTGGTTTTACGGTCTTTTCCTGATCCTTATTTTTGCAGGGGTATTTGAACTCTTGCCTTTTGGCGGGTTGGTAGACGCGCCCCCGCCTACGAATAAATTGCTGTATGCGCTCTCTGTGTTGAAGCATCTCATACTACCCACATCCGCGATTTTCATCAGCGCAATTGCCTTATCGACTTTTAACCGAAGGGTGTTCTTTTTGATCTATTCTCAGGAGGATTATGTGGAGATGGCTAAGGCCAAGGGAGTCCCCGAGCGGACGATTGAGCGCCGGTATATTCTCCGGCCCACCCTACCGCCGATCATCACCCAGTTCCTGCTGACCGTGATTGCCATCTGGATGGGTGCCACGATCCTGGAAACCGTGTTCAACTGGCCGGGGTTGGGCAAAGCCATCTATCAGGCGATCGGGTTGTTTGATACGCCGGTGATCGTGGGCGTGAACGTGATCTATGCCTACTTGCTGGCGGCCACGGTCTTTTTCTTGGATTTCATTTATGCTTTGGTTGATCCCCGGGTAAGGATCGGGGAAGAAGGAAGGAAAATATGAAAACGCTTCGTGAGCTTACGAGATATCCTGCTGCAATATTAGGCGGGATTTTAATCCTCGCCCTCATTGTTATTTCTGTGTATGCGTTGGTTTCCATTCCCTACACCGAAGCTGTGCGCCTCTGGCGGGGGGGTGAGGACGTCTGGTATGACCTTCCCAAGACAGCGGCCCCTGCTTGGTCTAATTATTTTCGCGCGAAGAAGGTCCCCAAGACTATCTCCCTCAGCAGCCAGGATGAGGGTGTGGAAAAGACTGTCGAAGAAGGGTCTGGTGATAGGACGGAAGTGGATTTCTCATTTACATTTGATTATCAGTATGACGCTTTTCCGAATGAGCTCACACTTTTCTACAATACGCAATATGAAGAGAAAAAGCCCCATGTCAACCTGACCTGGATCACGCCTGAAGGGGAAGAGATCCGGGTGGGCAGCATGTCAGCGGAGAATGGATCCTCTTATATTTTTTCCCAGGACGAGGTCCTGTTCCGCAGGTTGGGGAGAGCGCTTCGCCCGGATGAAGTGCTGTTCGCTAAAGACCCGAATGCGGAAGACCCGGAACCCTTGAAAGGGACCTACACCCTGCGCGTGGAAGGGTCCGTGTTTGAACCCGAGTCTGAATTGGACGCGGAGCTCGTGGTCTACGGGGATGTGTACGGGATCGCGGGCACAGATCACAGGCGGCGGGATTTGCGGGTGGCTTTGCTGTGGGGTACGCCGGTGGCCTTGATGTTTGGCCTCCTGGCTGCGGTGGGGACCAGCATCACGACCATGATCATCGCCGCCTTTGGCACCTGGTACGGAGGGTGGGTAGACAGTGTTATCCAGCGCATCACAGAGATCAACTTGATCATCCCTGTCCTTCCTGTCCTGATCATGATCGGCACGTTTTATTCCCGGAGCATCTGGGTCATGCTGGGCGTTTTGATCCTTCTGTCTATTTTTGGGGGCGGGATCAAGAGCTACAGGGCGATCTTTCTGCAGGTCAAGGAGTCCGGTTTCATTGAAGCATCCCAGGCCTATGGAGCGAGGGATATCCGGATCATATTCCGGTACCTGATCCCGCGCATCATCCCGACCTTGATCCCGAGTTTGGTGACCCTGATCCCCAGTTTCGTCTTTACGGAAGCCGCGCTCAACGTGCTCGGGTTGGGGGATCCCACCCTGCCGACTTGGGGGAAGGTGATCAACGATGCCTATGTAAATGGCGCCCTGCATCAAGGGCAGTTTTATTGGATCATTGAACCGTCCCTATTACTGATGATGACCGGGCTTGCTTTTTCCCTGTTCGGCTTTGCATTAGACCGCATCTTTAATCCCAGATTGAGAGGTATGTAATATCCATGCCAGAAAATAATAAACTTTTACGCGTCGAAGATTTAAAGCTTTACTTTAGCACCAACATGGGGGCGGTGCAGGCGGTTGATGAGGTAGATCTTGAACTCGGTTACAACGAAGCGATCGTGGTTTTAGGTGAATCCGGTTGCGGTAAAACGTCTTTTGCCAGAGGCGTCCTCCGCTTGCTGCCCAGGAATGTGGATACATACTCCGGCCGTGTTTACCTGGACAACATCGATATCATGGAACTGAACGATGAGAAATTTCGGAGGGATGTCAGGTGGGAGCAGATTTCCATGGTCCCCCAGGCAGCTATGAACGCTTTGAATCCTGTCTTGAAAATTGGAGACCAGGTAGCAGAGCCTCTCATTGATCATCAGTCGATGGATAAAGAACAGGCCTGGGAAAAAGCAAGGGAAATGGTGGAGCATGTGGGTGTGCCGGGTGATTTCATGGATCGATATGCTTTTGAGTTGAGTGGGGGGATGCGCCAGCGGGTGATCCTGGCTATGGCTTTGGTGACCACACCGCTGCTCGTTTTCCTTGATGAGCCCACCTCCGCTCTGGATGTGTTGACCCAAGCCAATATCTTCAACGTCCTCAAACGTCTTAAGAAAGAGATGAAAGTGAGCTTCATCCTTATCACCCATGACGTCGCTACCTCCAGTGAGTTAGCGGACCGGGTCGCAGTTATGTATGCGGGGCAGATTGTGGAAGTGGGACACGCGAGCACTTTCTTTAAGGCCCCCCTTCATCCTTACTCAGAGATGTTGATGAAGAGCGTCCCGAAATTAAAGGTGGAAGAGGAGCCCACCTTCATCACCGGTCATCCGCCCTCCCTTCTGGGTCCTCCTACAGGCTGCAGGTTTGCGGAGAGGTGTCCAAAACGGTTTGATAAATGTTCTCAGGAACCACCCATTTTCATGGAGAAGGGGCATAAGGTAAAATGCTGGTTGTTCGAATGAGATATACGATGTAGGGGCCTCGAGTGGAAATAAAATCATGATTAGGAAGGAGCATCAGAAGTGGCAATTACGACGGAAACATCAAGTAATTCATTGATATCAGTCCAAGATTTGCGTGTCTGGTTTGAATTGAAGCGTTGGGGGATAATTCATGCAGGGTATGTGAAAGCGGTAGATGGGGTAGATTTTGATCTCCATCCGGGGGAGGCGATCGGTATCGTCGGGGAAAGCGGTTGTGGAAAGACCACTTTGATGAGAACTATTTTGGGCCTCGTCAAGCCCGAAAATGGGAAGATCATCTATGACGGCGGAGATATCAGTAAGCTGGATGATAAAGAAATGCAGTCCTATCGTTCCCAAGTGGGATACGTGCAGCAGGATCCTTACGGTGCTTTACCGCCTTTCATGGATTTACAGCGTATCCTTGAAGAGCCGATGATCATCCATGGGATAAAGAGCAAAAAAGAGCGGCTGAAACGGATTAAGGATGTCCTGAGGGAAATTAAGATGACCCCAGTAGAGGACTTCTTAGATAAATTCCCTCACATGCTCAGCGGTGGGCAGCAGCAGCGGGCTGTGATTGCCCGGGCCATGGTTCTGGAACCCAAACTTCTTGTGGCTGATGAGCCGGTATCCATGCTCGACGCCTCTGTTCGGGTTGAAATTCTCCGATTGATGCAGGATTTGCAGGCCTCGCATAACTTGGCTGTCCTGTACATAACCCATGACTTATCCACAGTTCGATATTTCACGGAACGTATTTTTGTGATGTATGCAGGTAAACTTGTTGAGAAGGCTAAGGTCGATGAGTTGATCAGGAACCCCCAACATCCTTACACGCAAGCCTTGATGACAGCAACCCCTGATCCGGATTATGAGAACGCTTTGACATACAAACACGTACCGCCCGGTGAACCCCCCAGCCTGGTAAATCCACCCCCTGGATGCAGGTATCACCCACGATGTCCCCATATGATCGAAGGTTTATGTGATGTCGAGGATCCTCCCCGGTTTGAACCCACGCCCAATCATTTTAACTGGTGTTGGTTATATGATGAGGGCCAAAAGTGGTCTTGATGATTGAATAGGATATGTTATGATTCTTGCTTATCCTAAGAGATTGATTGCGATTGGATTCGTCCTGGTATTGCTTGGTTTTGTGATCCCTTTCCTGATGGTATTGGATATCATTGTCTCGACATTTGTCCTTAACTTCCTTTCTTATGGAGCCTCGATTAGCGGGTTGTTGTTGGGGATTTTAGGAACTGCTGGATATGTCCGGGTGCGCAAAGAGGAGGAGGACTGGGAGGACTGGAGAGAGGGGAAGTGATCAGATGATATTGATTACAGAGTTTCTATTTCAACTTCTGTACATTTAGGAAGGAGATAACGTATAAGAGGGTGATTTGAAACGGATCAATCAATGTCAGTTAGGGAAAGAGCAAAGCAGTGAAGCCCAGATACAATCCTCGACGATGATGGGGAATAACCCCTTAGATTCAACTCACTAGTGCAATTTTGATTGGGTCGAAAAAAGAGGTAAGTTGTAGTAGGATAAAGTACCTCTTGGACGACAAAATCAAAGGAGCACTTTATGAGTTCCTACACACAACTTACCCTAATACTAAGATACCAGATATCTGCGCTTTTGAAAATGGGTCATCCACAAAAAGATATTGCTCAAGCGATAGGAGTAGATGGGTCAACGATCAGCCGGGAGCTGAGACGGAACAGTACAAAAGAATATTCTTACCATCCTTGGAAAGCTCACGAGAAAGCACTCAGGAGGCGAGCGTCCAAGGTGAAGAGACGGATCACTGCTTCAGATTGGGAGCTGGTCGAGGAGAAGATCCGGCTGGACTGGAGCCCGGAACAAATATCCGGCTGGCTGGAAAAAAACACCAGTATCTCGATCAGCCATGAACGGATTTACCAATACATCTACGAGGATCAGGAAACGGGAGGCGACCTCCATGAGCACCTCCGGGGCCCAAAAAGGCGTAGAAAACATGCTAAAGGCGAGGATGGGCGGGGAAAAATCCCTCACAGAGTAAGCATAGAGGAGAGGCCAGAGGTCGTAGAGAGAAGAGTGCATATTCCGGTGAAAGAATCCACTGATTCCGAAAATAGTCGTCCACCCCGAAGGGCAAACAAGACTGGTGAAATAATTATACATTAGTGGACGACATGGTGCTTTCAGCCCGCAGTTTTCTCTGAGATTCTCCATTCAATTCAATCCGATAAGCGTTGTGTACAAGCCGATCAAGAATGGCATCTGC
>JAWODY010000042.1:0-8770 GCA_046483045.1 Anaerolineales bacterium
CTCTCCGCGCGTCATCTGTCGCTTTATGGATACCAGCGTGAGACGACGCCAAATCTGGCCCGGTTCGCGGAGCACGCGACTGTCTACCACAACCACTATGCGGCAGGTAATTTCACCACGCCCGGGACAGCTTCCCTGCTGACCGGCACCTATCCCTGGACCCACCGCGCCTTCAATGCGGCGGGCAGGACGAGTGAGCGATTTGAACAGCAGAACCTCTTTCAACTCCTGGGCGGAGCATACAATAGAGTCGCCTATCCCCACAACATATACGCACACCTGGTGTTGAACCAGCTCCGCGAGAACATAGACCTCTATCTGGCTCCGCAGACTTTCGCCCTATTCGACGATATGTTTTACACCCGTTTTCTCGACGAGGATGACAACATCTCCTTCAGGGCCCTGGAGGAACTCCTCTTTCAGGAGAACGGCATGCCCGGGGCTTTGTTCCTGGCATTGGTGAACGAGATCAGGACGCTGATCACGAGGAAATCCACCGAGAAGGCAAAAGGAGAGCTTTATCCACGAGGTGTCCCTTATCTCGAACATTATAAGGTCTATTTCCCTGTGCAGCGAATTCCGGGCGCGGGTTTGCTGGGGGGAGCGCCACTTCAAACCGGTCCTTTGAAGTAAGCCGTCCGCGAAGTCCTCAAAAGAGAGAGGCCTATCCACGGGCAGCGACAGCAAAAGGTCGAGCGTGGCGTACACGAAGTGAGGGGGGAGCTGATCCCCTAGGCCGCTGACGGGAAATGCGACCAGCCAGTTGGTGTGGTACCACCAGGTCTCCAGCAGGAACCAGACCTGGACGGCGGGATCGTGATCCAGGAAACGCACGCCCTTCCTGGTTGGGGTCAGCTTCTTGCCAGGGCCACCGTCCAGCAGCCCTCCCACCTCCAGGAGCGTGTGGATGAAATACATGGGCCAGACGTCGAATTCGGTGCGCAGCTTGTACGTCCGGTCTCCGATCTTTCTGTCCAGGACGGGGGGATGGACGAACTCGCGCGCGACCGCTCGAATGGTTTTGAGGGGCAGGTTGCCAGTGGATGAGGTGCCTTTGACGCTGTGATCACGCAGATGTGTGAGCATGCTGACAGCGTCCCGCCGCAGGGCCAGCTCGCTGAGCTGGGTGCGCTGTGCGCGGTCAAGACCTTCAAGCCATTGAGAGACCCCGTGGTAGAGTTTGAGTGCCGGGCCGATCTCGCTGGCCTGGTACCGATCGTACATCCGCATCATCTCCGAGCGGTCTATGTTTTTAAGTCTTTCATTGGTTCGTTCTTGGTCGAACACTTCTGGGTCAAAGTCTCCCCCCATCCAGACAAGATACCTTTCATGTTCCGGGTGATCGGGGTTGTGGATACCCTCCAGAAACTCTTCATAGCCCCAGGTTCCTCCCACGTCTTCGGGCGGGCAGGCACGCATGCCGTCCAGACAGCAAGGGTAGGAGCGCGTTTTTGAGGCCGGTAAAATTTCCTCCACCATGATGGTGTGATCCCAACCGTCTTCAAAATCGTAAAGATAGCTGATCTCGCTCCCCCGGGTAGAGACAACTTCTTCCAGTGTATAATCTTTCTCGTCCTTCAACGGCCTGGTGCTTCCATCATCTTCATGGGGCGTCCCATAGTACGCATCGCCGATCTGGAATTCATGCAGGTGGGTATGGGTCCATCCCATGGCAATTTGGATAATAAAGTGCAGCCGGAGCAGCGACGCGTCCCCGGGGACCTGGATGCGGCGCCAGATGGGGGGCTGGATCTCTTCCAGGGTGATCTTGAGTTGATATATTCTGGACTTGCTCATGCCTTGTTTCCTCATTTCAGGAGCGGTGATCATTATTTTCCCATAGATTGGTTGCTTTGTCATGAATCAATTGAGTGCGCGAACACAGGCTGGCAGAGCAGACAATATGACATCTGCCCACAGAAAGCGTTTTCCCACCCTTTGAGCCAAAAACGAGACCTTCCTGAAGCCATGTAAAATTAATTTAACTGTGCGGAGGCTGAAACTTTGGATAAAGAACAAATGCATGAACACATTGTAGTGAACCCGGACATCATGGTGGGTAAGCCAGTGATCAACGGGACCCGCCTGACAGTCGAATATATTTTGGGCTTGCTGGCTCAGGGCACCAGACATGCGGAGTATTCGGGGATCACCGAGGAAGACATTCAGGCTTGCTTATGGTTTACGACCAAAGTGCTTGGGGACACGGACTTTTTACCACTTTTCGTAGATAGACGGCAAGGATGTTTCGATAGGCCTTGTGATCGACTCTCCAAATGAGCATAGTTACCTTAGGTAATATATATAGAGGAGAAGAGGGGAGTCGCAGTTTCGCTCTTCGTTCGTTATGGCCAAAGGAACCGGGTTTGGGTTGTCAGAAAAAGCTGGCCCGATACAACCCTCGGATTGCAGGGCTGCTGTTCAGCTGTTCCTTTGTGCGTGGGTGGTAGAATTTGATTGGACCCTCTCTCACTTTAGGGAGGCACATCCTCGGAGCTGAAGGGGTTCGTCGTCTCCTTTTTTTCTCCGCACTTCTCTCAAAGGTCCTTTGCGGTAAGGTATGAAGAACCCCCGGCTATCTGTCTATCTAAACTCCTGGTTTGCGTTCGTGGGCGTCAGTACCTCTCATGACAATTCCGGAATCTGTCAACGGAATGAGCAGAAATCCTTTAATGTCGTTCTCGAGTAGGAGTCGACCCGTGTCGCTGCCAAGCACCTCGCTGGCGTGGCAATCGAGTTCTGCAAGTAAAGCTACTCCGAAACAATCGTGGGATACAGCGTGACCGCGGTCCGTGGCGTGATGAAATCGTTCTGCCGCCAGGTCAATATTTCAAGTGAAAATTATCTTTGGTTCAAGATATTTGAGTTTGATTGGCTAAGTCAGGAAAACCGGGTCAGGCGGCTCATCCACCAGGTCGAATAGGAAGCCATTCTGGAAAGCTGCAAAGAGGACGAAATTACAGGCATCCGCGACAGGCCCATACTTTCAGTTTTTGGGACATTGGCGTCCGTGTTTCGGAACTGGTAGCCTTTCGGATGAAAGACTACTGGCCCAGGAACTCGCCGTTGATGGACTCCGTCGGCAAGGGGGAAAAACACTGGCTGATGCCGATCAATGACGGCGAACAAGAGGGCCTTAACGCCTACCTTGAGGATCGTGACCGGAAGTTCAGGCCGCTTTTCTTGGGAATCACCCGTTGGATGGGATGTTACGAAATGGCATGAAGCCGTTGACCATATTCAAAGTGAATAAGATGCTGAAAAAACACCAGGATGAGATGAGCATCGATCGAGCATTTCACGCCCCATACCTTTTGCCACCCAGCGATCTCGCATGGGTCAGCGGATCCGGAAATTGACCTGCGGGGAGCGGAAAAACTTGCGGGTCATGCCGATCCGGGCACGATCACAAAATTCTATGGCCGCGCGGAGGTGGAAAGTGACCACTAAGTGGTCAGGTGCTCGTTGAGTGGACGCTATTTCACCGCAGTGAAAAGGGTGTCCCGCCGCGGGACACATCGCTTTTACGAGCTGTTGAATTGACCCCATGGATAGACAAAGAATCATCGTTTCATGAATGATACCGGGAGTTTTATAATCGATACTGGATGGGTGTGGAAGGTTGAATATAGGGATCGATCAGGGTGGGGCAATGATGAGCTTATTAGCCCAACACCTTTTGCACATTTTTTATTTTCCATAACAAGGCTGGGTGTTCCGATAGCTCTGCTGCCACTTGCTCATCTTCCGGGAATAATGTGTTCAGGCCTAATCTTCCTGAGGAGACTTCCCTGATATGTTCCAACTCCTGGTCTGTCAAAGAGAGGAACGGGCGCACCACGCTGAATGCATGGTTGATGGTTTCTTCGACAGCCTGCGAGCCAGAATTATTTCGCATAGGTATTAGGTCGCTTTCAATCCTTCCAGCTGAGACGCGTTCCTTAATCCTGTCAAGAGGATGGTCATACAACGGAGGGTCCAGGGTTGCAGCCCGGGCAATAAATTGTGCACAGATCCTCTGTGATGTGATCACCTCCGGCGCAATCTCGGGAAACCTGCGACATCCCAAATGTCCCGAATCGCACCACGATCAAAGAAAGCCAGGAGCTTTCCAATGATCAGTTCAGCCAGACTGACCATCATTATCCGCGGCCGGACGATCCCGCCTGGCTGCCAAATAGCTTTTTGTTTTGGGGGTCCCAATGGGAGACGGAACAGGTAATGAAGGTCAATTTCGATGCGGTCTTTGGTGCCCAATGTGGAGTTGTACGTGCAATAGATCTTGCGTCCCGCAAAGGTCTCAGCTGACTGCTGAACCTTTACCTTTTTCTTTTGTGCCAAATCAAGGATCGCATCTTCACATTTTGGCCGGTCCTCAAGCATTCGTTCTCGGTCAAGAGTGGCAATGTAATTGAAGTCAAGATCAACGGACAGCTGGTTTGGCGGCCAAACCCAAGATTTAGCGCGGTGCCGCCTTTTAGGGTCAGGGTTTCCTGTAGGAGGAGATGGTGTGCCATATCGTCAGCAAGATCGCCCAGCATGGTCACTTTTTCAAGGGAAGATGCTTGGTAACCTGTGTCAGCAGCAGCGTGTTTGAGAAAAGTGCGGCTAGGACGCATCGTTTTGTTCCAGGGAGTCAAACACATCAGGGAGAATGAGCTTCCAGCGCTCCGAAAGGGTCCCCCTACGTTCATTGCGGATCAAATAAAGAGGGGAGAGGGGGGTTTGTTTGCAAAACCTTCAATGACCTCCGCCGGCACATGGAAGTGTTCAAGAAACCACCCGGTTGCAGCCCACAGCTTCCGCATGTCATAGGTTTCCAGGATCTTTTCCAGCAGGTTCGGGTCTAAGACAGAAAATCCGCTGGCGGACAGGATAAGTTCTTCAACGCCCCCTGTCCTGATTGGATTCAAATAACGGGGTGACGTTTTCCGGGGCGCTGCCACAGGGGTATCCTGAAAGCAGGTCAGAAGAGCGTCCTGGGTTTTTTGTTCGAAGTCCTTAATTTTCACTGAGAACCCCCTTTTCACCGTTCGGTGAAAATCATTTCTGTCGAGCTAAACGTCCTGCGGGAACTACATAATGGACAGATATAGCAGCCTGATGGGACATTCGGTCCGTCTGGGTGAGTACAGCGTTGATGGAAAGAAAAGATAGGAAGCCTGTTCTGTGGGATGGGGTCAATAAAATAGAGCTGTACGCGAGATACGAACTTGCGAAACAAATGAGATAAGACTAACTGTATTTTACCGAAAAAGTTCCGGCTTTATGGGGGGACACGCTGGTGGATAAAAAGGATTCAGAAACTCATTGCTTATGGGAAAGGTTCTCAATGTTTCAGCAGGGGAGAGCCTGATGTGGGTCATTGGTTGATGATGAGGCCATGGTTTGCGTTGCCGTGCTGTATCCTGACAAGATAAAAAGAGGGGACGATGGAGAGGGTGACCGTTCAACGGTCACCTGGAAATTGTAGAGGTTTAAACGTAATCGATAATCAGGGAGGGTAAACAGGTACAAGATTGTTTCACAGTGGATATCTTGAAAGAATAGAGTTAAATAGAGAAAGGTAAAGGGAGCAGATCGGTTTCTTAGGGCGCTTGTGGACAAAGAAAGAAGTCAGGATCAGACATCATAGATAGGGGTTAAGTAACCTTTATACTGCCCGTTTAAAACCCCCTCTCTACCTCGGGTTTTTGGGCATTAAGGTACAATGATTTTTGCATTATTATTTTTTGGGGAAAATGTAACCTAGGTTACAGAAAAAGTAGGTGCTATGGCAGCTGAAAATGATGCATCGAGAATGACGGAATGGAGGATATCCCAGGTCCAGGATCCGGCACTCAAAGAGAAGTTGAGGAAGGGGGTCATCTCAGCCCGGGAAGCCCACCGCACAACTGGATGCGGTTGTACACCGTATTGCTACCGGTGACCGCCGTGTCCAAATGAACGTGGAGGTGCAGCCGTAGGTCAGGGAGACATTCAAGGAAATTGCAGCCAAGAATGACGTGACCATGACCGGCCTCTTTTCTACGCTGGCCGCTGAACTGGGGTGACTGCTTAGCGGTCACTGTGAAAAGGTGACCTGCCGTGGGTTATGGGGTGTCCGCTTAGCGGACAGGGCAAAAATAGAGGCTTTTTTGACGCTTTTGGCAATGGAGGTGACCACTAAGTGGTCAGGTGTCCGTTCAACGGACGCTGTTTCAACATATTGAAAGGTGTGTCCCGCGGCGGGTCACACCGCTTTTGCCGTTGTTTTCTCTTCTAATAAGCAAGTGCGCCAGAAATCATTTCCAAGAAAAAGCTATAGCCGCCCATTTGGCCATCTTCTACATGGGGCATGCTTTACATTTTTTTGCTGGTTGCACATTTTCTTTTTTGATTGCCCATATTGTAGGGGATACAGTCGTGATCATGGACAACCAGAAGCCAATGATGGTGGTTGTTCTATGCTAGGGAGGGTGACCTGCGGCGGGTCAGTTGAGCGACATCCAGGGTTTTATTACGAGCGTGGACATGTATGCTTTCGGAGACGAAAATCGCCAGAAATTTTTTCCGTGTGACATAGAGCTTGGGGCTGATGGGTTAATTAAGAACTCGGCATGGATTGACATTGAAAAGAGAAAGACATTTAAGCGCGAAACGTTTACTGTGGGTAGTTAAAAACAGTGAGAGGGAGAACCGGACTGGGATCGGTGAAAGGTTTCGGTCTCTCTGTATGAAAGAGAGCTGTACGCCAGGTACGAACCTACGAAATAAATGAGATAAGACTGGCTGCATTTTACTTAAAAAGTTTCGACTTTATGGTGGGACACGGTGGTGAATAAAAAATGGACTTAGAAACTCATTGTGGGAGGGGAAGGTTGTCAATCTTGCAGCAGGGGAGAGCCCGACGTGGGTCATGGGTAGATGATGTATTTATGGTTTGCGTTATCGCGGTGTATCTTGGCAAGGTGAAATATAGAGCGGGATGATGGAGAGGGTGACCGTTAAACGGTCACTTGTAAATTTAGGAGGGTTTAACCGTAAACGATAATTAGGGCGAGTAAAAAGACGCAGAGTGTTTTCACGGCGGATAGGTTGCAGGAAAAAGGGTAAATGTACAAGTGAGTGAGTAAAACGGTTTGAAAAAAGATTGTGAAAGGATCAAGGTGGAGTCAATTAAATAATAATGACAGTTTTTGTTGAACAAAAGTTGAAGAAGCTGAACACGAATCCAAATGGATCAAAGAAGAAGAGCTTTTATTTTTTTCTAGGTTTTAATTGGTGTAAAATTCACATGATTTAAATACAAATAATACCTTTATACTGCCCGTTTTTCCCATTTTTATTATTAATGTAGGCCGCATTTTTGCAAGAATGGAGAGGCCGGACGAATTTTGAAAATTATTTTACCCCCCCTTGTGAAAAGTTTATGCCGGCGCATTTGGTGGTGTTCAAGCAGCAAAAAAGCCTGTGTAGTTTGTAAATATCTATAGCAAGAACACCGCTTTGGTCTGCATAATTATACGGTCAGAAGGGTGTCCCGTTACGGGACGGAGGGAAGCCCCGGCAAGGGGTGACCGCTTAGCGGTCACTTGGAGGGCAGGGCACTCGGCGCGGAATTCAAGAGCATTGGAATATTTGATGAGACTGCGGTGTCAGAAGGAATTGGATCCGGGAAATTTAGATTTTTTCTTGACAAAGCAAATTTTCTCGTATAGGATAAAGATACTTATATATCAAAACTAGAAAGAAAAGTCAATAAAAACGAATTCAACCCTCGCTCAGCGTGGGTGTTTGAAAGTTAATGAACCGCATGAGATCAAGACGTCTCCTGCGGTTGTTTTTATTCAATCCTCGTCACTCTGCCAGGGTGTGTAAGCGCTTGAAACACATTTGCACATGGGGGTGAAAAGGAAACGGTGGAAATGTCAGCTTGGCATACAAGAGTTGACCATTGTCCAAAACGCGGTGTAGTTACAACACTCTTTCACTGGGAGGGTGAGATGTCGCGGAACATTTTTAAGTCTGGCAACGGCCTCGTCGTTACCCTGCCGAAGAATATGCTTGCGTACTTACAGCTTGGCGAGGGCGATGAAGTCCATCTCAGGCTGGATCCGGAGCGGCGCCAGATCGTGATTAAGCCTACAGAGTCTCCCGCAGAGACTTCAACGGTCGACCTGGAGTTCGCTGGCCAGGTGGCCAACTTCATAAAACTCCTTTCGCGCCTGGAAACCACCGGCTTCCAGCCGGTGGAGGAAGGCGCACTTGACTAATTCATCCATTATGGAATACTCATATTATATGAGTGAGTACGTGACCAAAACCATCTCGGTAAAACTGGATATTCCCCAGGAATGCCAGGACGATGTACTTGAAACCTTCCGGCAGTTCAATCAAGCCTGTCGTATGGTACTTGAGGTAGCTTGGCAGGAAGAACGTAAAAATTACAACAAAAAGGATCTGCATCACGCTACTTATTACCCTATCCGCGACGCTACCGATCTCCCCGCTAATCTCGTATGTTCTGCTCGCAACCGAGTCGCTGAGACAGTCAAGGCGTGTGTCACTAGATGGGCCGATGGACGTAAGGCCAAGCAAGCCTACCTTCTGCGATTTTGCTTCTGTCGTCAAAAGAAAAATAGATCTGTTTTAATAAAAAAGAATAAAGCGCTTATAGCAACAACTTTCTAAACAAGAACTCTGAAATTACTCAGGGTTTTTGTTTTTTATAAATTTAAGAAAAGGAATGTTCTTTCTATTATTTGAGGATTGTCATCGCAGATTGCGG
>JAWODY010000059.1:0-10291 GCA_046483045.1 Anaerolineales bacterium
GCTCCCCCAGGAGGTCAGTGAGGGCGAAATCGGTGGTGCTGTAATTGAAGATCTCGAAGGCGACCAGGGCGGTGACGAGCAGGGCGCCAAAAACCACCCCGCGCTTGATGTGGAACCGGTCAGGCACAAAGGGAATGCTGTTTGCAGACATGGAGTCCTCCTTGCAGAGATAAAAAAGATGAGTGAAAGGCCTTCCCGGAGGGGGTTGAGCCCCGGGGGAGGGCTGTCTACCCTCAATATAGAACATATGTTCTATTTTGTCAAGAGGATTTCCGCGAATCAAAATGAATACATCTCCTCATCAGGAGACATCCACTTAACTTTAAAGACCTCTGGTAGAATCAGCCTGGATATATCTATTATGATCGCGATAAGGAAGTCAATATGGGCAGAAAACCTTCCTATTCTACCTGGGTTGAAGTTGACCTGGAGTCCATCCAGGGAAACGTCAACTATATTCGGAAAACCACGGGTTCCGAAGTCATGGCTGTGGTCAAAGCCAACGCTTACGGACATGGGGCGGTGCCTGTCGCCAAGGCTGCCCTTGCAGGGGGAGCAACCTGGTGTGCAGTCGCCCGATCGAGTGAGGTCGTAGAGCTTCGAGAAGCAGGACTGGAGTGTCCCATTTTAATTCTTGGATACATTCCAAAAGAACAGATTGCGGAAATGCTCAAGCTCAAGGTGTCGCTGACAGTCTGGACCTTAGATGACATTAAAAAAATCGGGGACCAGGCCCGCAGGCTCCACGTCCAAGCCCCTGTTCACCTCAAAATTGAAACCGGGATGGGGCGTTTGGGGAGTTTTCCAAGAGAGGCTTTATCCGTGGCCCTGGCTGCCAAGCGACATGATCATATCCATCTTCAAGGTGTGTTCTCACACCTGGCGCGGGCGGATGAAAACGATCCTGAACCCACGGAAAAGCAGGAGGAAAGGTTCGAGTATGCTTTATCGCTTCTGAAGGATAAGGGAATTCATCTCCCGTATATCCATTTGGCGAATTCCGCTGCCAGCCTCAACCGTTCCAGCGCGCATTACAACCTGGTCCGACCCGGGATCTCGATCTATGGACTGCCCCCTTCCCCGGCTGTTCCTCTCCCGGATGACTTTCAAAGAGCGTTAACCTGGAAGACGGTTTTGGCGAATATCAAATCCCTCCCTCCCGGTCATGGTGTCAGCTACGGGCATGAATATGTAACCCAAGAGCAGGAAACCATTGGCGCCCTTCCCTTGGGTTATGCGGACGGCTACCGCAGGACTGACGGCAATCAAGTCCTCATTCACGGTCAGAAAACGCCCGTCATCGGACGTGTGTGCATGGACCAGAGCATGATCAAACTCGATCACATTCATAACCCTCAAATTGAGGACGAGGTGGTCCTGATTGGCAAACAAGGCGAGAAGGAAATCACAGCGGACGAGGTAGGGCGCATTTGGGGGACGATCAATTACGAAGTGACCTGTGCTATCGGACCCCGCGTGCCCCGGCTTTACCCCCACAGCCCATCTGAAGCAGACCCCATATAAGATGAACCAGAGAAATCATTTCCGGCGCAGATAGGATCCAAATTCCTTTAGAGCATTTTCTCCTGGGAGGTCCTGGGATATTAATCGACAACCTTCGTGGGATGAGATTGTTGACGCAAGGGAAACACGACGTGAAACTCGCTGCCCGGGAGTTTACTTTCTCCTTGTTTAGGAGATTCTACCCAAACGCGTCCGCGGTGAGCTTCAACGATACTGCGAACCACAGACAACCTTTCCGTGACCTCTTCTTTTCCGATAGACACCCCCTCATCCAAAGAGAGCTCGACAAACTCAGGTTGGGCAAGATCTTGGAATATTTTTTGCTGCAGGTCAGCATCCACACCGATGCCCGTATCCCGAACGACGATCTCAGCACCCTCCCATTTTAACAATTCCGATCTGAGCGGGATGTGCCGCCCGGTAATGGTGATCTTTCCACCGCTGGGCGTATGCGTCATTGCATGCGTGATGAGATACATGAAAACCTTCTTCAGCGCGGTCCGATCCGCGTACACCTTCGGGATTTTCCCCAAACCATCGTGGGAAAGGGTGATTTTCCGGGCCTGGACGTTTTTCTGGAGATCCCGACAAACCTGATCGATCACGTTGTACAAAGAAATGGGTTCTGTGTCGATCTTCAAGGAGCGAGGTTGGACTTGCGCAGTGTAAAGCATGTTATCTATGATCTCCTGCAGCCTTTTTAACCCGCTCAAAAGACCTTGAATCAGTTTTTGATAATACTTATCCTCCATCAACGTGGGATCATTGGATAATAAGCGCGTGTACCCACTCATCACCGTGAGTGGTGAACGCAGTTCATGGGCCTTGATGCTGATAAAATCCGATGCCGACCGTTTTATGCGCTCGATCTTTTCTAACGCATCGTTCTCTGCGGCTTTGCTCCGGCGCAATTCGTTGTCAATATTTGTCAGATTCCGCACCAAACGGGCATTTTGTAACGCCACGGAGGTTTGATCCGCAACAGATGTGAGGAACTCCAGGTCCTTATCCGTAAAAGACCCCCCGGATCTTTTCATCGACAAAGCAAACAGCCCGATCCATTCATCCTGGGTATGAATGGGCACATAAGCCTCCGCTTCGATCGAACTTAACCAGGCGAATAAATTCTTTGGGATGGTTTGATATTTCGGGATGACTTCAAGTTCGGACTGCGTCAGAACTCGCTTCTCCTCCACAAACACCCGCGTTATAGGGTTATTTGCAGGCAGTAATTCCAAATCCGGCACTGTGTCTGTGACCCCTTTCACAGCCTTGAGGCACCAATCAGGTGGATCTTTCTCAGAATCCAATTTGTCCGCCAAAAATAGGGTCCCATCCTCAACGTCAAGCTCATCGCAGATCATATCGACGGTAACCCGAGCCAGCAGCTCCAGATCCAGAATGCTGCTGACCCGTTTGCTATACTTCCTGAGCGCACGTCTTCGGTTAAAGTCATCCCCAAGGATATATTGGAAGATCCTTTGCACAATTTGGTTGATTTGGGGGTGGACAAATAACAAAAATAACGCCATCAGGCCAGCGTTATACACCGGATGATACCAATTGCCATCCTGAAAAAGTCTGTCAAAGATCAAAAATCCCAGAGCAAATATCAGCAAAGACAATATTCCAGATAAAGTGCTGCTGCTTAATTGGTAGGTGAGGGTTCTCAAATCAGGAAGCCGGTAGGTGAGCACCAAATAATCCAGAATAACCGCTGCTGCAAACAATAAGACGGACCCTAGGATGAGATGAGTTGAGAACAACAAAACGGAACCACCAATGAAGAGTATCAAACCCCCAACCCAGTAATAAGATCGATTTTTTATCACTTTTTTATCGGTGGAAACCAGCGCCTGGCGAAGGTAAAGGAAAGAAAAGCTGGTGAACCCTGCCCAAGCAGCCAACAAGATAAAAGACGAACTCTCCAGCCGGGTGATTTCGATCCCCGATCCACTCCACAGCACATCTGGAAGTGAGAAAAGATTGGCATCCAACACAAATGCCGCTCCAATCAAGAACAGGACAAGGAGCATCCGTGCCCAGCCCGGGTTCTGCTCTTGGAAAACCGCGTGAGTTAGATTATGCAAAATCCCACTGAGCAAAATTAACCCATACCAGGGCAACCTCCGGGAAACCCCCTCCACAAACACACGCAGCCAGCCCAATTCCTGAGAAAATAAAAGCATACTGATCAAGAAAGAAACAAGTAAGAAGAACACCAATAAATAATCGGCAATCTTATAAATACGCAGCTTTCGCAAGGCGCCAAGCATGGTCACAAAATAAAAAAGGGCGATAAGAAGGTAAAACAAAGCTGGAAGTGTCATAGATGTGTTCATGCCGCCTCACCTCATTAGAATAGGGTCACAAAGACCTTTTCACCAGCGCTCATCCCGCTTGCTTCTGATGGGATCTTTACCAAACCATCCGCGCGTACCAGCAGAAATATCAAATTGCTTTTTCCAAAAACAGGGTCCGCCCGGTAGCCATCCTCCTGCTCAGTTAATTTTACGGGAACATAATGCTCCCGACCTGTTTTCGAGGAAAGGTTAATGGAAAGTCTTGCCTGAACGGTCTGTGAGGGTTTTTCTTCACGGAGGTCTAATAAAGCCTCAATCGCGGGTTTCACGAAATGCTCTGCGATAACCAATGCGCTGACAGGGTTCCCAGGCAGCCCCACAAAAGCTGTTTGATCAGCGACGCCAAAAATCGTGGGCTTTCCAGGTTTGACATTCACGCCGTGGATGAGCACACCTGGCTCACCCTGAGCATCTATTACATCCGCGGTGAGGTCCCTACTGCTTGCTGATGATCCTGCGGTGATGATGACGAGGTCATTTTCCTCTTTGGCCTCACTCACCCTGGTCAGCATGGATTCCCAATGGTCCGGAGCGATCTGATAGGTTTTGACATCCCCACCGATATCCTCCACAAGGGCCCGTAGAGTATAGGTATTGACATCTCTGACTTGTCCTGGCCGGGGGTTCAAATGGGGAGGAATGACCTCATCGCCGCTGGATAGGATGCCTACGGCCGGTTTTTTGGCCACAGGTATTTCCGTCATCCCCAAAGCCATCAAACCTCCTATATCCGCGGCCCGAAGACGCCTACCCTGAGGAATGATAACCTCCCCCTGCGAGATATCCTCTCCCACCTCGATCGCGTTTTCCTTTTCAGCCACTGAACGCAGAATCTCGATTTGGCGGGACCCCGTCTGCTGCGTAAATTCTACCATCACAACCGCATTCGCTCCCGGAGGCAGCATGCCCCCTGTATGGATTAAGGCGCACTCTGTCTCCGCTATCCCAAAACCCGGGACCTCTCCCATGGGCAGCTCACCTTTGAGAGTTAAATAAACAGGCAAAGAATCACTCGCTGCAAATGTATCCTCTGCCTTCACTGCATATCCATCCACGGTCGATTTTCGAAACTCAGGCAGAGGGTGAGGTGCGGTCATATCCTCCGCTGTCACCCTTCCAAAGGCCTGGGATGTTTTTACAGCCTCCTTCATGACGTTCACGGGAAGGTGAGTCAAAAATTTGTTTAAGGCCTTTTTGGGAGGAGCTAATTGCAAGAATTCCGGCATAGATCAACCTCTTTCTAACGGGTCCAATATGTGTAGGTAAACAAATACGCAGACAGAAAAAATAAGGTAATGGAAAGGAACAACATCCGCTTCCACCGTGTGGGCGCTCCCTGGGATAAGCTATAGACATACCAGACCTGGAAAGCGCCTAAAGGCAGCGTAAAGAGAACCGGAACCACAAAATGAGACGGGAAACTGAAAAACAGGGAGAAACCCAGGATTAAATAGGCCAGTAAGATCAGGATATTGTGAACGAAGATCCCATTCTTCCAACCCATTTTCGTTAACATAGAAACTCTCTCATGGGCGATATCTGAAGCATAAGAAGGGAATTGAAACGCCAACAGCATCGCCAAATGCAGGGCGAAAAGGGGAAACATCGTCAAGCCTAACAAGCGGTGGGACTCCCCAGCCTGGAGCATGAACCCCAAAGCAGGGACAATGACAACGATCTGTAATGTGGTGAGAAATTCTCCATATCCTGCATCCAGCAGGTTGAAATCAGGGACAAGACGTACTATGTAGGCGGTGAAGAAGGTCGCCATAAGGAATAAGGAAGAAATACTTAAGGACCCTTGCTGAAACAAGATCACAGTAAACGCGGCCCACAACGCGAGTAAAAGAGCGGATAAGGGCAAGATCACTTCAGGTTGGAGCAGCTCCTGATCCTCATTTTCCTGGGAGCCAAAAGGCGGTCGATCCATTAACCCCAACTCCAGCGGAATCCCAAGGTAATCCCCCAGATAATACACTCCTAACTGGAGGGACAAGACCCAAGCTTGACCCAAGATATAGATCTGGATATTGATACTATAACCCAAATAATCGCCGATGCCCACACCCAAGGCATAGAGCAGGAGGCTTGAAAGGGCGTGCAGAGGGCGGATTCTTTTCACGACAGCCTTGATCATCTCTCCATCCATATAACAGCATTATAACTGCTGTTTTGGGAGAAGATAATCCTTTCACTTGCCAACATTCCATTCCCCCGTAAGGATTCAGACCTCTTTGATGTCCCCATGTGAAACACAATGAAATCATCCCCGCAGCAGGTTGGAAAGAAAAAACCAGAGATTCGCTGGGCGTTCAGCAAGACGCCGGACAAAATAAGGATACCATTCCGTTCCATAAGGGACATACACGCGGACAGGATAACCTTCATCCACGAGCTGCACCTGGATATCCCCCCGGATTCCATACAGCATTTGAAACTCCAACCCGTTTTTCGGCAAGCCGATTTCTTCTGCGTATTCTTTTGCGAAATCGATTCGCTCCTCGTCGTGTGTGGCGATCGCAGGGATGGGTGGAATTCTGCCATCCTCACTCAATTGGGAGTCATTTTTCAATGAGCAATCCATCATCAACTGGCTGCAGTTATCGAAGTTTTGATCCACATCTGATTTTTTGGGAAAAGCCACATCAGCGGGTTCCTTATACGCTCCTTTGCACAGACGCACCTTGCCCCCTCGCTTCAAGATCTCCTCCAAATCCCGCTCACTCCGGTACAAGTAGGATTGAATAACAATCCCGACGACATCCCCAAACCCCTTCTCAACCATTTGGTGATAAGCAGCAAGAGTCGCATCTGTGAATTCGGATCCTTCCATATCGATGCGGATAAAGTTTCTCTGTTCTTTGGCCTTTGCCAATATTTCCTCTAAATGGGAAAAACATACATTCTGATTGAGCCCCAACCCTATTTGGGTTAGTTTTATGGACACCCCTGAGCGAAGTTCCACTTTCTCGATCCGGTCAAGAAGGCGAAGGATCTCATCTTTGGCCATCACCGCACCTTCTTGGGTGGAAACATGCTCACCAAGGTGATCCAAGGTGACGTTGATTCCCTTCCGGTTGAGCTGCTTCACGGCATCAATCGCGCTCTGGATGTCCTCTCCGGCGACAAACCTGGATGCCATATTCCTCACAAAACCCCAACGCCGAACGATATTCTGAGCCCAATCAGCTTGAGACAAATAGATCAGCAAAGCACGCAGCATAATTTCTTTCCCTTTGATGCCTACTCTTATATGAACATCGTGACGAACGTCATCTGCTCACCCACAGTCAGGTGGATGTTGGATTATTAAATATAAATCATTTTTGAGCCCTTAGTCAGTGAAGAAAATAACCTCCTTGCACTTATGAAGAAAATATATAACTAGCGGCAAGCAGCGTAGCGAACACTGGAAATCCTCGAAGAGTGAGTGGAAATTGATCGCCACAACCCATAATCTTCTCAAGTTATGGCGAAAAACCCTGGCGAGGTGTGCTGCGATCGGGGGATTGAATTAGGCACCTTCTGGAATTTCTATCGCTCGTATTGAACCAACGCAAAAAGGTGTTTTATTTTCGGGTTTTACAGGAATATTTGTTCACCAATTTAGTGAATTCGGTTTTTATTGATATATTGTGCAACAGACTCAGTTGAGCAATGCAAATTTCCAGCTTCATTATCCCGGATATTACTCAATCACCAGTATCCCGGGGTGGCTGTGAAGAACCCCGCAAAACCCTGACTATAAGGTTAATTTGGACTAACTGTTTTTTGTAGTGCGAGGTAAATTTTTTGTGCCCGGTCAAGCATGTTTGATGTAATCGCCCCAGTATCCACAGGGTGAGGCCTAGGGGTCGTGATACGATCAACATTTTTCATCAACGGTCCGGCATCCTCCACATCCAAAATCCGCCCCAGTCTTTCCAGACCATTTTGGGGATCATCACATAAAGAATCATAAGAGTAGAATCTAACCTGGTCATGAGTATCATTTATCAGATATCCATAAGCATTTATCCAGTATTGCAACCAGAAAGAAATGGTATTTGAGTCTGATGTAATATCTCTTGAAAGCCAGCCATTAAAGTTTATTGGCCGAAAATTTTTACCAAAGTCAAAATGACCCGTATCATGCATGTACTTTTGTGCGAAGTTGTCTTCTTCATGAATTCTTATGAAGTTACGATGCTGTTTAAGGAGAGATGCTGCGTGCTGTAAGGGAGACCGGAATAAAATCAATATCGTTGCATCAGGGAACGTGCTTGCAAGATATCCGACTCTGGCAATATTCAGATTATTTTTCGACACATATCTGGTCTTCTTATCCTCACTCCCTCGCAGCAGGATGATTTTACGCATATGGTCACGGAAAAATTCTTCGAATACAGGAAAACTTGCCTTAGTCCAGGAAAGTATCTTCTCCTTTTTATAATACGAAGGCCAAAATTCCTTCCAAATGATCTCCTCAAAGGCATCAGGGCTATCAGCATTTACCAGGATTCCATCCCCATGAACTCTCTCGGTTTTGGTACCAGACTTACGGAAATTCTTGGAATAACGATTCCACAACAGCGGCGTGAGTAAAAAGGGCATATCCCTGTAACGATGAGAGGCAAATTCACGGGTGTCCACACAGAGTTCGAGTAACAGCGTTGTTCCTGCTCTTGGCAGCGCCGTGATGAAAACCGGCCCTTCAACTGAAACAGCAGCGAGTTGGTCTTTAAAAAGTACGCTTTCAATTTGGGATACAGGAACCCTGGGGAACCAGGAGCTGAAGGCCAGATCGTGCAATATTCTCTCTATTTGCGTGTACCTGCTAACACCAGCCTTCACTTTTTCTTCCTGTTTACTATGACTGTCTTGGTTCAGCGTGAAATGGAAAAAAACCTTTGAAAATTAGACATTTTTCAGCTGCCAACCAGGGCTAATTCTAAAGCCTGGATGTCAACATGGGTGCTTTCTGTTTTCTGTAAACGCCTCCTTTGTCTGGCCTCTTTCAATTTACGCTCCCGATCAGCAAAAACAATCTCCTCTCGACCTTCCAATTTATCTTTTGGAGTGATATACCCGAGCGCACTGTGCAGTCGCTGATTGTTGTAATAATCCACATACCTCTTCACCAGCCTGCGCGCATCTTCAATGCACAGCAGTGTTCCAGGGCGGATGCATTCGCTCCACAAGGAACCATGCCACCGCTCTAATTTCCGATTGCTCTGCGGATAATAGGACGACGTCCTGACATGGGTCATCCCGCTGATACGAATAAACTCCTTGAAGTCTCTGGCTATAAACTGTGGGCCGTTATCCGAGATAATCCGGGGACGGGCTTGGGGAAATTTCTCTTTGGCTTTCTCCGGTGGACAGCTTCGCTAGTGTAGAACAATCTCCACATCCTCTTCCTTCATGCTCTCTCTGATGTCCCAGTGCACCACGTAGCGGCTGTACCCATCCAACACAGTACAGAGATAATAAAATGTGCCGCCAAGTTTGACATACGCCAGATCAATATGCCAGTGTTGATGCGCTTGTTGGGGTTGTTCAAACCCTTTTCCCTTTCCTGAGGACTTTTTTGCCCACCGACCCAGCTTCCCGGCTTTTTTTAGCACCCGGTAGACGCTGCTGGGACTCACAGCGGCCACATCTTCATCCAGCATCATATAAATCAACCGGCGATATCCCTCCTCTGGGTGCTGCTCGTAATACGCCAGGATGGCCTCTTTTTCACTCTCCAGCAACCAAAACCAACGAGGAATAGGCGCATTATGTTGATTTTTGCTTCCATATCGTTTCGTCCAATCATGAAACTTGCTGGAGGATAGGCCAAGTTCAGTCACGATTTGTCCCTGGGCGATAACGCCCTTCTAGGTCCATTTTTGCACAAAATCCACTACACGGTCACGCTTTTCCCGGGTTGTCCATTTCCCGCTCAGATCTCCCCAAGACTTTTTTTTAGCTCGATATGATCCTCCATCAGCTCACCAAGAACTTCATTCTTTGTGACCAGCTTATCTTCCAATTTGGTAATTTTCCTTTTCAACGCTGCTGTCTCACGATCTTTCCCCTTTTCAAACACCAGCGCTCCCTTTTCGAAAAACTGACGCTGCCACCTGTAGAATACGGTTGGTTGAAGCTGGTTCCGATCGCAGATCTCTGATACCGGGGTGCCTTCGACGAGATGCTCTCTTAACAGTTTTATTTTGGCTTCTGGGGTGTAGTTTTTGCGTTTCTTTGTCATGGTTTTGGCCTCCATTTCTGTATACTAACACGGGGTGGCCATTTTTCCATTTCCGTTTGAAGCAAAACATGGCAGGTCGTAGTTGCACTTGGTCTTAGAAGGCCGTTCTCAAGACAGATCGCCGCGTCCTTTCAGGGGATCGCCCGAACAGTTGGGTGGGCCGTAGAGC
>JAWODY010000033.1:0-3257 GCA_046483045.1 Anaerolineales bacterium
CAATGAACATGGTTTTCCCATCCACCGTTACAGAGTAAGGGGATACGGCCGCGTGCGGGAGCACTGGAAGTATTATGAGCTGGGACTCGAATTCATATTTGACGAAGAGTCCAATCTGGTTGATACCAACCGCTTCTGGCCGGAAGACCGGAGAGAGCGGTTTAAAAGGCTGTTCGCCAATTAAAGCGGTACGTGAGCTGGGTTTAGAACGTCGTGAGACAGTTCGGTCCCTATCTTTCGTGGGCGTAGGATATTTGAGAGGATCTTTCCCTAGTACGAGAGGACCGGGATGGACGAACCTCTGGTGGTCCAGTTGTCGCGCCAGCGGCATAGCTGGGTAGCTACGTTCGGAATGGATAACCGCTGAAAGCATCTAAGTGGGAAGCCAACCTCAAGATAAGATATCCCTTTCCCGTGGAAACACGGGAACTAAAGACCCCTTGTAGACGACAAGGTTGATAGGCCAGGTGTGCAAGTGCGGTAACGCATTCAGCTAACTGGTACTAATAGGTCGTGAGGCTTGGCCATAAAACTATTCTATTTATGCCCTTTGATCGAGTATTCTGTATTTTCGGTTTGACAGTTTTTCGGTGGCAATAGCAAAGAGGGTACACCCGTTCCCATTCCGAACACGGAAGTTAAGCTCTTTAGCGCCGATGGTACTGCGTGGGAGACTGCGTGGGAGAGTAGGACGCTGCCGAAAATTAATTAAGGCCCCTCGGTTTCCGAGGGGCCTTTTTTTTGCTTGCTTGATTTTTTCGCAGGTAAGGCGCTAAAAGTGGGGATAAGGGTGTGTTGCAGTTTCTATGGGAAATTAGGGTGGGGCGGTCCAGGATGGACGGATCAGCTCAACTTTCCGCATCAAAATGCACTTTCTCCTCTCCCTTTGGAACTTCCTTAAGCTGAATTACAAGACGGAGAGCCCTATTGACTGCCTCATCGGATGGAAATGCCCGGGCGATATCCGGATCCAGTAGCACGAGGTTGGTTCCTTGACGGAATTTTTCGGCGTATTTTCCTTGCACCCCGTCCTTGAGCAAAGCATCGAGATCGTATTCCGGGCGCAGCTCATAGTCCTTTTCGCTTTTTGATTTCCCCTTCATATTGTTTTTTCTCCCTTCGTGTCAGCCCACGCGCATTAATGATGCGTATCCGGTCGCCACGCTCTGTGTGTGCCACCATCAGGATTTGCCCTGTGGCAGATGCGCCTACCGTGATGTAGCGATCCTCTCCTTCAGAATGATCCCCGGATCGAAAGTCGTTATGCTCAGCGGATCCCGAAAAACACGAGCAGCCTCGCGGAAGCTCACTCCGTGTTTCTTGAAGTTCATCTCTGCCTTCTTCGGATCCCACTCAAATGCTATCATGGATCATCAGCCCAAAAACCTCTCTGGAGCGAAGCACCCGCCTTATTTGGTGAGGTGAGGTGGGCAATAAGCACTCGCTTTTTTTGGGGTCGGAGTATAGATGATTTCAGCTTGTGTGTCAAGATTGGAGCGGACACATAATGTGGTGAATCTGCGAACTAAAAGGTACCCAATACTTTCGATACACCGAAGCCGTTCTTTTGCTGGCTTGACTTATTGGCAAATAAAACGCTAAAAATGAAGAGGTATGGGTAAGGAGTAAATGAGAACGAACAGGCCGCTGGAGAAGAGGACGACGGACAGAGCCCCATTGAAAGGGGCTCAGAAAAAGGTGCCCTCAACCGGCCCCAATGGTATAGGACCCTATTCATATTTGTATGTATATGTTTTAAATGGTGTTTTGGCGGCGCCCCATGAATCTAAATGGGGTGAGACGTTCATGGGAAATTGGGTGGAGGACAATACCTCCTTTCTCTTTTTCTCAGCCCCTGCGGAAAATGAGATTGAGGGCGTCTTGAAGGGTATTGACGGTCTTAAGGTGGTTGAAAAACATGTATTTCCCTATGAAACATGGCAGGGGGGCTCCGTTGAACCGGTGCGGGTGGACGATTTCGTGATTGTGCCGCCCTGGCTGGACAGCGGAGAAGATGAAGGGGGGATCAGAATCGTCATTGATCCGGGTGTGGTGTTCGGGAACTGTCTTCATCCCACCACTCGGCATTGCCTGCGTGCGTTGGCCTTGGCGGCAAACCGGTGTGAATTGGGTCGTGTACTTGATCTGGGGACGGGGACAGGGGTCCTGGCAATTGCTGCGGTCTTATTGGGGGCTGAGACGGTTTTGGGGATCGATTTGAACCCCCTTTGCGTACGAACTGCCAAAAGGAATGTTGAACTCAACGGGATGACCAATATCTGGATGACGGAGGGGGGTGCCCAGCAATTTGCTTTAGAGCCCGCTGACTTGCTGATGGCCAATATACACCATGCGGTGATCATGGATGTCTTAAAACAGGATTTTTTCCCGGCCAAAAAGCGACTGATCGTATCAGGCCTCATGAGAAGCCAGATCTTGGATGTCAAGCTACTCTTGAAGAGGAAAGGATATGAATTGATTCGCCAATGGGATCATGACATGACCTGGTTCACCTTGTTGGCGGAGCATACCTGAGAACCCTTGCTTCTCTCATTTCCTTCCCTAACCTTGAACGTTGAACCCGGAACCCATAACCTTATGAAAAACGATATGGCAGATACACAAAGAGTGGCAATCCAAAAACTGCAGGGGTACAATTGTTTTGCGTGCGGCACTGCCAACCCCATTGGATTGAACCTGGATTTCTATCGACTGGGAGATACCGTTTGTGCCGATTTTACTCCCCACCGGAACCACGAAGGGTGGGCAAACATTACCCATGGCGGCATTGTATCCACACTGCTGGATGAGGTGATGTCCTGGACGGTGATCACCCTCAAAAAGACCCTTCTTCTGACCAGAAAGATAGAGTTCAAATACGTAAAGCCGGTCCGTGTGGGCATGCCGGTGACGGTCAGCGGAAGACTCCTGGACGGGATGTCTGGGCCCTTGGTGAAGGTGAGAGGGGAGATTCGGGACCCCATGGATAGACTGCTGGTCAGGAGCACTGGTGAATTTGTCATGGTATCACAGGAAAAACTTTCAGACGTCCCTGAGGACTTGAAGCAGGATATGGTGGCGTTGTTTGAGAGGCTTGATTGAAAGCGAGGATATTTGATATGAATTTTAAATCCAAGGAACACAAGGTTTCTATAGTACGATACGAAACTCCCCTGGAATCCGTACGAAAGGTGGTTGACCTCTGCGGGGGATTGGATCAACTTCCTGCTGGGGCAAAGGTATTTATCAAACCCAAT
>JAWODY010000074.1:0-89570 GCA_046483045.1 Anaerolineales bacterium
ATTGCCTTTCGGGTGATCACAGCGAACCAGGCTCCCGACCACAGCACCATAGCGCGTTTCAGGCAGGCGAATGAGAAAGAATTAGCAGAGATTTTCACCCAGGTATTGAGGCTGTGTGCGGAAGCAGGAATGGTCCAAGTCGGCCGGGTGGCGATAGACGGGACGAAGCTGAAAGCGAACGCTTCTTTAGCCGCTAACCGGAAGTACCGCTCGATCAAAAAGGAAATCAAGCAGATCCTGAAGGAAGCAGCCGCTAAGGATGCTGAAGAAGACGAATTGTATGGGCCAGAGAACAGGGGAGATGAACTCCCCGAGGAGTTGAACTAGCAAAGCTGTACACCGTAAGATCGCCAACAGCGTCTGGCTCGTTTGCGAGAGGCGAAGGAAAGACTGGAGCAGGAAGAAAAAATCAGGCAGCGCAAAGAGGAAGAGAGGGAAAGGGGACGCAAGAAGCGCGGGCGTAAGCCCAACCCCCCAGACAGGACGGTGTCTCCAGGAGCAAAAGCAAACACCACGGATCCAGAGAGCCGGATCATGACTAGCTGGCTGTACACCGTAAGACGCATAGCGGGTATGTGCAGGGCTACAATGCCCAGGCAGTCGTGACCGAAGAACAAATCATCATCGCAGCGGATCTTACGCAGGAAGAGAATGACGTGCATCAGTTACACCCCATGTTAGATCAAGCCCAAAAGGAGCTTTCGGCCGTTGGGGTGGAAGAGGGGATAGGCACCGTGCTTGCAGACGCGGGCTATTGGAGTCAGGAAAACATCCAGGAGGCCGATCCGGAAGGGCCAGAACTGCTTGTGGCCACCAAGAAGAACTAGAAGCAGCGCAAGGCATTTCGTGAAAAGGGTCCGCCGCGAGGAAGAATCCCGAAGGACATCTCACCTCGGGACCGGATGGAGCGCAAACTGAGAACAAAACGCGGCTGGGACCTATACTGCCAGAGAGGGTGGATGGTAGAAGGCGTCTTGGGGCAAACAAAACATGTCAGAGATTGTGACTGTCTCATGCGGCGAGGGAGGAAAGCTTCCAAAAGTGAGTGGAAATTGATCGCCACGACCCATAATCTGCTCAAGTTATGGCGGAAAACCCAGGCGGGGCGTGCTGCAATCGGGGGATTGAATTAGGCACCTTCGGGAATTTTTATCGCTCTGATTGAACCGGCGCAAAAAGGTGTTTATTTTCGGGTTTTACAGGAATATTTGTTCTCTAATTTAGTGAATTCGGGTTTTATTGATACGTTGAGCAACAGACTCACATGTTCCCTTATTTTCACGCCTGGGGCCTGCTGGTGGTGGTCCCGCTCTACGGGCTGCACATCCTGGTCCTCGCCCATCTGGTTTACCGGTCACCGCAGCCGCATTTTCCCAGCCTGATCTTCGCCGGAATGCTGTTCGGCCTGTACGAAGCTTATCTGACCAAAGTTCTCTGGGATCCGCCCTGGGGCGAGGCCTTGATCATCGGCGGCGTGGCCCCTTTGAAACCCTGGTGCTGGTGCTCTGGTGGCATGCATGGTTCTCCTTCATCATTCCCCTGCTGATCGCGGAAAAGCTGCTAACCCGCTCCCGGGCTATCGGCCGGAGTCTACCCGGCGCCGTCGGCCGGCTGCTGAACAACAGGTGGGGCCTGGTGGGGATGGTCGCCTTCGGCGGAATCTTTCAAAGCGTAAACTCCCCCTCCGCCGACCAGTCGCTGCTCTCCGGACTTTCCACCACCGCGGTGTTGATCGGCCTGGTCTTGGTCTGGCGGCGGGTCACCCGGGATCGGACCAATACCATGAACAACCTGCTGCCGGATAAAAAAGAGTTTCGCCTACTGCTAATCCCCACTGCCCTGCTCTACCTGGTCATGGGCGTTGTGAATTGCCCGGAAGCTGTTCCCGGTCTGGTCGGTCAGGGCCTGATCTGGCTGCTGTACGCTCTCTCCTTCTTCCTGCTCTGGCAGAGTCTGAAACCAGGATCAAAACCGCAAAATGTGCCCCGGACTCCTGTTCCGGAGAAATTACCGGATCGATTCTGGCTGGTATTGGCAGGGGTCTTCCCTCTGGCAGCGGTCAGCGGGGAACTGCTTCTGGCTCCCGTCGCTGAACCCCTGGCCCTGTTCAGCTGGTTTGGCAGCATCCTCTTCAGCCTGATCATGTTTGTCAAAGCCGTCCGGCTTACTTTTTCTCAACAGACCTCTTCCCGGGGTAGATCCCATGCCTAAAACGAATCGATTTCTTCTCGTGCTGACCGCCCTGCTGCTGGCTGTCCTGGCCTGCGGGCAATCCGGGGAGGATATAAGCGACACCATCTCTCCTGAGAAAGACACCGCAATCAGCCAGAATGCCCTTCCAAAAGGCAATCGCATCCTGGAACTGGATGTCAACCCCTCCCAGAACGGTGATTATGATCAAGCCATCGAACACGCTCACCAGCTGGGCGCGGAATCCATACGCCTGTCAGTATTCTGGGATGAACTGGAACCCATCCCGGGAGTGTTCGAGCCCGATCCTAACTGGCTGGCCATCGCCAATGACTACTACCCGGCCCAGGGATTCCGTCTATCTCTGGTGATCGCGGTGCTGGACACCACAGTAATCCGCCTCCCGCAGGACCCGCAGGGAAAACCCCTCGATCATCCCCAGGTGATCGATCGATTTCAAGATCTGCTGGATTATTTCGCCTCTCAGATCCCCGACCTGGAGCTGACCTCCCTGGCCATAGGCAATGAAATAGACGGCGTGCTGGGCGCAGATCCCGATGCTTGGGGGCATATCAGACCTTTTACGCCGCCGGGGTGGACCACGCCCGCTCACGGTGGCCCGGGGTTCCGGTCGGCACCAAAGTTAAGTTCGAAGGGCTGCTCGGACCCTCCGCGGAATTCGCCCGATCGCTCAATCAGTCCAGCGATGTGATCATGACCACGTATTATCCTCTTAAGAACGACTTTACAGTCCAAGATCCCGGGGTTATTCATCAAGACTTTCAAGAACTGGTGGAAGCCTATCCTTGGCAGGAAATACAGATCACGGAAATCGGCTATCCCACCAGCGAGGTCAACAACAGCAACCCGGAAAAACAGGCGGCTTTCATCCGGGAAAATTTCGCGGCCTGGGATGATCACACCGAGCAGATCACCCTGCTTTCTTACTCCTGGCTGACGGATTTTCCCCGCTCCTCGGTCCGCAACCTGGAAGATTATTACGGGGTTTCTCATCAAGCTTTTGGAGAATTTATCCGGACCCTGGGACTGCGCACCTATCCCGGTGAGGGGGTAGACAAACCCGGCTACGAGGCCTTCCTCCAGGAATCCCGGGCCAGGGGCTGGTAAATTCCAGGAAGGATGGACTTTTTCATTCCAACACCATGAATCACAGGCGGAGATAACCATCATGAAAGTCAATCATCTTCCCAAAAGCATCCGGCACCTAACTTTCCTTCTTCTCTGCACAGCGGTGATGGTATTTTTTTTTCCGAAAAGGTTTTCTGGTACATCGGTGGGTACCCCACGGGAGAACTGATCCTCTTTTATGCCCTCCCCACAGCCTTTTCGCTCTGGCTGATTGAACTCTTTTGCGTGACCTCACTCCCCGGTGTGGTGCTGATTGGATCCCTGTTCGGTTTCCTTGTGGAAGGTGTGCTGACCCCCGTGATTTACGAAGCCGGCCTTTTAGATCCTGTAATGCCAGCTTATTTTGTAGGCTGGCACGGCCTGCTGAGTGTCGTGCTCGGGTTCTATTGGATCCGGCGTTGTCTGATCGAATCCCGCTGGAAAGCTCTTCTGGGTGGAGGTTTTGCCCTGGGAGTATTCTGGGGATTGTGGGCCCTGCCTTACCGGCTCCCCGAAGCGATCCAGGAATTTCAAGCTCTGCTTGCTGAAGGCAAACATTGGATCCCAGGCGCCTGGCCGTTCCCCGATTTCCTGGCCTACACCCTAATCTTTACCGGGATGCTGATGGCCGCCCACTGGCTGTTGGGGTTGGGTTTCTGGGAAAGCACCTTCCGGCTCAACCGCTGGGAACTCGGGATCATGGTCAGCTTGACCTGCCTGATTTTTATAAGCCAGGTATTTGTGATCTTGCCGCTGGCAGTTTTTAAGCTGCTGGCCTTGATCATCCTGGCCCTGATGCCCCTGGAGATCAGCCGCAGACAGCAGCCGGATCGATCCAGTCTACTGGCATCTTTGAGCGGCAGCGTCAGTTTTGTGCAAACCCTGACTTTGCTGTCCCTGCCGCTTGGAGCCTGCCTGATCTACGGGTTGGCTGGTCTCTACCCTCTACCAGATGACGCTCTGCGGAGTTTGTACGAAATCCTTTCCCTCGGCCAGACTCTGCTGGGAGCCGGTCTATTCCTCTGGGCCTGGGTGCAGTCGATCCGCGATCCGGGGAAATCCCGCAAAGCAGGGAAGCATTTTACCCCTGACCACCGAGCTCCAGATTGCGACCAGGCGCGGTCCGCCCATTGACCTTCTCATCAGATACTTAGAGAACCCGCTTTACAAGATCTTCACCCCATGCTAAAATGCCCAAAGATATGAACAATTTTTACACGTCCCTGCACCATCATCATGCTGATTATCCGGCGGCTCCGACCGGACAGGACGTGCTTAAGTAGACTGGTAAGCAACCAAATTGCTCCACACAGCGTCCTCCGCGAGGAGGGCGCTTTTTATTTTTAACGAGAATACAAGGAGAAATTATGCCGCAAAGACAAGAAATCCGCCTTGCCCTGCCCAGTAAAGGGCGCTTAGCCGATGACACCCTGGACCTGTTAGCCAAAGCAGGTTTACAGGTATATAAACCAAACCCCCGCCAGTTTCAGGCCTCCATCCCCAGCTTACCCGGGGTGACAGTCCTTTTCCAAAGGGCAGGAGACATCGCGGTCAGCGTGCACGATGGCACCGTTGATTTCGGGATCACAGGATGGGACATGGTCTCCGAGCAAGGGGGTATTAATGATCGCATCCTACCCCTCCATCAGAAGCTGGGTTACGGCCAATGCACCCTGAATGTGATCGTCCCCGAAGCCTGGGAAGATATCAACACCATGATTGACCTGGAAACCTTACAGGAGCGCGAAAACGAAGATCTGCGAGTGGCCACCAAATTTCCCCGCCTAACCCAGACATTCTTCCAGGAACATGGACTGGAAGATGTGGATTACATCTCCGCGAAAGGTACCCTGGAAATCGCCCCCCTCATCGGCCACACTGACTTAATCGTCGACCTGGTTTCCACGGGGACAACTATGCGCGCCAATCACCTCAAACCGCTGCAGGACGGGGAAATCCTCTCCTCCCAGGCCTGTCTGGTCGCTCATCGCCCTGCCCTGGAAACAAGACCGGAGGCGTTGGATGTAGCTCGCCAGCTCTTGGAATTCATCGTCGCTCATCTGCGGGCGAAAAATAACGTGGCTGTGTTTGCCAACATGCGGGGAGACTCCCCGCGGGCCATCGCTGAGAAGATGCAAACCCAGCAGGTCATAGGCGGCCTCCAGGGCCCAACCATCTCTCAGGTGATGACGAGGAAAGACGGGGGCTGGCACGCTGTCCATATCGTGGTCCGTAAAGACCAGCTCGCCCAGGCGATCAGTGAACTGCGCGCCATCGGAGGCAGCGGCGTGGTTGTCACCTCCGTGAAATATATCTTTGAGGAAGAGCCGGATGCCTACAAAGCCATGCTGGATGCCCTTGATAAAAAGCCAACCCAATTCGCAGGAGATAACTCCGATGTTGAAACTTTATGACGTAGATACTGCAAAAAAAACTATCTTAAAGCGCCAACCTCTCAACACCCAACAGGTCCCAGAAAAAATCAAACGCGGCGTGGAAGAAATCTTCGGGAATGGGGTCAGACCTTACCAGGCTGTGGGACAGATTATGGCTTCCGTGCGCGACGAAGGGGATGACGCCCTCCAAAGGTGGTCCCAGGTTCTGGATAACACAGACCTGGACACATTTTTGACTCCGGCCGAAGAACTGGAAGATGCTTACCGACGCCTACCAGAGGATATAAAGGATGCCCTGGACACCGCCGTGGAGCGTATCCGCGATTTTCACCAGCGCCAGCCCCTGCCGGATTGGACCACAACGGATATGGGGGGCAACCTCGGCCAGCGTGTGACCCCAGTGCAACGGGCGGGGGTTTACGTGCCTGGCGGCACAGCACCCCTCCCCTCGTCTTTGTTAATGTCCGTCATCCCTGCCCAGGTGGCAGGAGTGAAGCGAGTCATCGTCACCACCCCGCCCAATCCGGATCCCACCATCCTGGCCTCCGCCCAGTTGTGCGGAATGGAAGAGGTCTATCAAATCGGAGGCGCACAGGCCATCGCCGCCATGACCTTCGGCACGGAAAGTGTGCCCAAGGTGGATAAAATCGTCGGCGCCGGCAACCTCTTTGTGACCATCGCCAAACAGCAGGCCTATGGGATCGTGGGCCTGGACGGCTTAGCCGGTCCCACGGAAACCATGGTCATCGCCGATGAGAGCGCCAACCCTGAATGGGTAGCCAGCGACCTGCTGGCCCAGGCGGAACACGACGTGCTGGCCAGCGCCATCCTCCTCACTCCCTCCCGGAAGCTGGCCCTGACTGTGCAGCGGGAAGTGGCCCAGCAGGTCGAGACCCTGTCCCGGGCTGAGATCATCCTCCAATCCCTGGAAAACAAAGGCGGAGCGGTGATCACGCCTGACCTAGAGACCGCCGCAAAGCTGGCGGATGACTATGCCACTGAACACCTCTGCCTGGCGGTGAAAGACCCCGTTGGTCTGGCGGAAAAGATCAACAACGCAGGAGGATTTTTCCTGGGCGACCACTCCTTCGAGGTCCTGGGAGATTACGTGGCCGGCCCCAGCCACATCATGCCCACGGGAGGGACCGCTCGCTTTGCTTCTCCGCTGAACGTGATGGATTTCGTCAAAATCAGCAGCATGGTGACCCTAGATCCGGACACCGGGAAAGATCTCAGCCCCACCGCAGCCCGAATTGCCCGGATGGAATCCCTCACCGCACACGCTGCCAGCGCAGATTTCAGGAGTGAATCATGAACACATTCAATCCCCGCACCCTGCTCCGGGACCACATCCAGGATATGCCGCCCTACCAGCCTATTCACCCTTTTGACGTCCTTTCCGAACGCCTGGGGATCCCAGAAGACAAACTGACCAAATTGGATGCCAATGAGAACCCATACGGCCCCCTTCCCCAGGCAAAAAAGGCCTTGAACGATCTTTCCTCCCTCCATATTTACCCTGATCCGGAATCACGCTATCTGCGCCAGGACCTGTCCCGGGTCCACAATATCCCGGCGGAGAGGATCCTGGCCGGAGCCGGGGCGGACGAATTGATTGATCTCATCCTTCGCGTGACGCTTGATCCGGATGATCTCATCCTGGACTGCCCCCCCACCTTCAGCATGTATGCCTTTGACGCGGACGTCAACGCTGCCCGCACCCTGAAGGTGTCCAGAAACAAGGACTTCTCCCTTGACCTTCCGGCCATTGAAGACTCAGTCCACGCCTACCATCCCAAACTGCTCTTCCTGGCCTCTCCTAACAACCCCGATGGCGGCCTGCTGTCCCGGGTTGCATTGGAGCGCCTTCTGGAGCTACCCCTGCTTGTCGTGGTTGATGAAGCCTACATCGCTTTCGCGCCTGAAGGGACAAGCGCCATACCTTTGACCGAGTCTTATAAAAACCTGATCGTGCTGCGCACCTTCAGCAAGTGGGGCGGCCTGGCCGGACTCCGGGTTGGTTACGGGATCTTCCCGGCATGGATCACCCCGGCCATCTGGAAAATCAAACAGCCGTATAATGTTAATGCTGCTGGCGCTGCAGCAGCCAGGGCCACATTAGGGCACCGGGACCAGCTCAAGGAACAAACCCAGGCAATCATTGCTGAACGGGAAAGGCTGGACAAGAATCTGCGGGAGGTGCCCTGGCTGGACCCCTACCCCTCCCGGGCAAATTTTATCCTCTGCCGCGTGAAAGGACGGAATGCCGCTCGGGTCAAAGAACGCTTGTCCCAGCAGGGGATCCTGATCCGGTATTTCAATAAACCTGGGTTGGATGACCATATCCGGATCAGCGTCGGTAAACCATCTGATACCGAGGCCCTGATCCAAGCCCTGCGGAAACTATAACCAGAAAACGAAAAAGTGAGGTGCCCATGCGAAAAACAACCATTCAACGTAAGACCGAGGAGACTGAAATCAACCTCAAGCTTAATCTGGACGGAAATGGACAGGCAGAGATCGATACCGGGATAGGTTTCCTGGACCACATGCTCCTCCACCTGACGGTGCACGGAAACTTCGACCTCGAACTGACCGCCCGCGGTGATCTTGAAGTCGACGAACACCACACCGTGGAAGACTGCGCCCTGGCTCTTGGCCAGGCCTTCGATCAGGCCCTGGAAGAGCGGATAGGGATCACCCGCATGGGGTCGGCGCTTGTCCCCATGGATGAGGCCCTGGTCCAGATTGCAGTAGACCTCTCCGGGCGCCCCTACAGCGTGATCCAGATCGATTGGAACGGACCACAAGTGGGTGGAATTGCCACCACCCTCTTCCCTCATTTTCTGGAATCCTTTGCGGTCACTGCCCGCTGCAATCTGCACGCCCGCATGTTATATGGACAAGACGACCATCACAAAGCAGAAGCGTTATTCAAAGGTTTAGGACGAGCCCTGGATTCAGCCTGCCGACCTGACGAGCGGCGGGGGGGACAAGTTCCAAGCACAAAGGGTACTATATAGGAGTTGAGGATGAAGATTGCCTTGATCGATCACGGCGTGGGAAACCTGCGCTCGGTGGAAAAGGCCCTCACAGCGGCGGGGGCAGATGTGAACCTGACCAGGGATCCCAATAACATAAGGCAGGCAAATAAGTTGGTCCTGCCCGGTGTAGGGGCGTTCGCAGACGCCATGCATGGTCTGCTGAGCAGGAATCTGGAAAACCCACTGATGGAAGCAGTGGAGGCTGGCGTGCCGCTGCTGGGGATCTGTGTCGGCATGCAAATGCTTTTTGATGTTAGCGAGGAACACGGAGAACACCCCGGGCTGGGCTTGCTCCCCGGACGGGTTGTCCGTTTTCCTGAAAGGGAGCTGACGGTCCCTCATACCGGTTGGAACCAGATCCAACCTCTCCGGGAAAGCGAGTTCCTGGGGGATATCCCCGCTGGAAGTTATACATATTTCAACCACACCTATTTCTGCGCCCCCACTCGCGAAGAGGATGTTCTGGCGGTCACAGAGTACGGGGACCATTATGCATCCATCGTCCAGCGCGGGAACCTGTACGGGGTCCAGTTTCACCCTGAAAAAAGCCAGCATGTAGGCCTGGCAATGCTGAAAAACTTCGTCCAGCGTTGCTGAGTGAACGTAAAAGGAGAACCGGTGACAGATTTTGACGTATTCCCGGCCATTGACCTGCGCGGCGGTCAGGTGGTGCGCCTGCGGCAGGGAGACCCTGGCCACCAGACCACCTATGATAACCATCCGGGCATTGTTGCCCGACAATGGTTAAAACAAGGCGCTCAGTGTCTTCACGTGGTCAACCTGGACGGGGCTTTCGGGGAGGAAGACAACCCGAATCAGGACGGTATACAAGAGATCGTCGAGGAAGCGCACCAGGCTGGAGCCAAAGTCCAACTGGGCGGAGGGATTCGCTCCCGGGAGGACATTGACAGACTGCTTTCCTTGGGGATCCGGAGAGTGATCCTAGGCACGGCTGCCACCCAAAACCCAGAACTGGTTGAACGGGCCCTAATTCATTATGGAAGCGACCGGATTGTGGTCGGGGTGGATGCCCGGGGAGGAAAAGTACGGGTGCAAGGCTGGACGGAAGGCACCGAACTTGAGCCTCTGGGATTCGGCCGGATGCTGCGGAAAAGAGGGCTGCAATGGTCCGTGTACACCGACATCACCCGGGACGGGGTAGGAAAGGGCCTGAATGTAGAAGCGGCTCGTATTTTCCAGGAAGAAACCGGGGTGAAAGTCATCGCGGCCGGCGGCGTTGCTTCCCTGGATGACATCCGCGCTGCGCGAGACGCTGGGCTGTGGGGCGTGATCATTGGCCGGGCCCTGTATGAAAAGGAGCTGGATTTGGCCAGGGCACTAAAGTTCAATCGAGGAGGGCATTAAATGTTAGCCAAACGGATTATCCCCTGCCTGGATATCGATCAGGGCCGGGTGGTCAAAGGGGTCAATTTCGTAAATATCCGGGATGCCGGTGACCCGGTAGAACAAGCCAGGATATATGATCAAATGGGAGCGGACGAACTGGTCTTTCTGGACATCACCGCCAGCCATGAAAAGCGAGACATCGTGGCCGGGATGGTGAGGCAGGTCGCCGATCAGGTCTTCCTGCCCCTGACGGTAGGCGGCGGCATCCGGGGAGCGGATGATATGCGCGTCATCCTCCGGGCGGGCGCGGATAAAATCAGCATCAACTCCGCGGCGGTCAAAGACCCCACGATACTCAGTGATGGCGCCTGGCGCTTTGGCAGCCAGTGTGTGGTGCTGGCCATAGATGCCAAAGGTAAGGACGATGGATCCTGGGAGGTATATATTTACGGCGGCCGGCAGGCGACAGGCTTGGACGCGGTGGAATGGGCCCAGCGCGGGGTAGAACACGGCGCCGGCGAGATTTTGCTCACCAGCATGGACCGTGACGGCACTCTCGCGGGATACGACCTGGAGCTGACCCGGACCATGGCTGCAGCTGTCGATGTCCCTATCATCGCCAGCGGAGGAGCGGGAAATGTGGAACACTTTGCCGAAGCTGTGACGACCGGCGAGGCTGACGCTGCCCTGGCAGCATCGCTCTTCCACGATAATGTTCTGACCATCGGTGAGGTAAAACGGCACTTGATTTCTCAGAGAATCTCCATCCGACCGGTTGGGATAAATATGAGACGTGAACAAATTGAGGAGCTTCAATCATGAAAACAGCCTTATTATCCGTGTGGGACAAGCGAGAATTGCTCCCGCTGGGACACCGTTTGCACGAAGAAGATTGGCAGTTGATCGCCAGCGGCGGCACTGCACAGGAACTCGAAAAAGACGGGCTGCAGGTCGTTCCTGTCCAGGAGATCACCGGTGAACGGGAACTTTTTGGAGGACGGGTAAAAACCCTCCATCCCGCGATCCACGCTGGTATCCTGGCCCCGGACACCAAAAATGCATTGGGACAGCTCAAGGAGCGTGGATGGCCGAGACTCGACCTGGTTGTGGTTAACCTCTACCCGTTTCAAGAGATGATCGACCAGGCCGATCTCTCGCAGGATGAAATCCTGGAGTTCATCGACATCGGCGGAGCAGCTCTGCTGCGTGCCGCAGCAAAAAATTACACCCGTGTGACCGTCCTCAGCGACCCGGATGATTACCCTACCGACCTTTCCGTCCTAGACAAGAAGGGTTACCGGCTGGAGATGGCCTACAAAGCCTTTGCGACCACTGCTGCTTACGACCAGGCCATTTCCCGTTACTTTACAAAACATACGGCAGCTCCGAGGGAAAAAATTCATATCCTTCACCCAGTCCAAAGACTTCGATATGGTGAAAACCCCCACCAAGAAGCGACTTTTTATGCCCGGAAACCGGGAGGAAAACCATTTCACGGGACTTTACTGCAGGGAAAAGCCCTCTCTTATAACAATTTGTTAGATCTGGAAGGGGCCTGGCGCTGCGTGCGGCGCTTTGAAGGCCCTGCGGCTGCAGTCGTCAAACATACCAGCCCGTGCGGTGTGGCTGAAGCTGATTCACTAGCAGAAGCCCTGCGCCTGGCCCTTGCCAGCGATCCCACCTCCGCCTTTGGCAGCGTGATCGCCAGCAACCGGACCATCACACCTGCCTTTGTGGATACGTTGGGTGATATGTTCCTGGAATGCTTGATCGCGCCCGACTTCTCTCCTCCAACACTCCAACAGCTTTCCCAACAGGGAAGCCTGCGGCTGATCAAAGCCCCGCTGGAGAAACCCCTTCCCGGCCGGGAACTGCGCACGATACCAGGTGGATACCTTGAGCAGGAAGGTGATACCGGAGACCCCGAGGAATCACCACGCTGGACAGTTATGACGGAGCGAGACCCTACACCTCAGGAATTGGCCGCTCTCAAATTTGGTTGGCAGGCAGTGATGGATGTCAAATCCAATGCTGTACTCCTGGCCAGGGTCGAAGGCAGCAAGCGGTTCACGGTGGGGATTGGAGGCGGCCAGCCCAATCGCGCGGACTGCGTGCGCATGGCTGGGCTGCGTGCGGGTGATCGAGCCCAGGGAGCGGTTTTAGCCAGCGATGCATTCTTCCCTTTCCCCGACGGCATCCAGCTGGCACATGAATCGGGCGTGACCGCTGTCGTCCAACCGGGAGGGTCCATCCGGGACCCGGACGTGATCGCTGAAGCAGACGCCCGGGGTTTAGCGATGCTCTTCACCCATACCCGCCACTTCCGACATTAAGGAGAACACAATGGCCGAGATTCAGCTCAACTACAACCCCAAAGGTCTCATCCCGGCAATGCTCCAGGATGCTGAGACACAGCAGGTCCTGATGTTCGCCTGGATGAATGAGGAAGCCTTTCAGCGCACACTAGAAACAGGCCAGGCCCACTTCTGGAGCCGGAGCCGGGAGGAACTGTGGCATAAAGGGAAAACATCAGGGAACTTCATGGATGTCCGGGAGATCAAGGTGGACTGTGACGCAGACACCCTGCTGGTCCTGGTCGATCCCCATGGGCCGGCCTGCCATACAGGCGCCACATCCTGTTTTTATCGATCTTTCCAGGGCTTAGACCCCAAAACATAACCGAGGGAGAAGTTAAATGATCGAAAAGCTATTCCAAATCATCCAGGACCGCAAAGCGGTTCAACCCCAGGGTTCTTACACCGCTTTCCTTCTTCAGGAAGGAAAAGAGGCGATCCTGAAAAAAATCGGCGAAGAGACGGTGGAGGTCATCCTGGCCGCCACGGGAGAGGGGAGACAGCGGGTAGTGGAAGAGACAGCTGATCTTTTTTATCATTCTCTGGTTCTGCTCTCTGCCATGGACCTCACCCTGGATGATGTTCAAGACGAACTCCGTAAGCGCCATATCGAGAAAGGATAAATAAGAGATGAAGAACATTCTGCTTTTTGATATGGACGGCGTCCTGCTCGAACCGCGCGGCTATCACAGGGCTCTGCAGGAAACAGTTCAAACCATTGGAGAGTCGCTGGGTTTCAAAAACCCACAACTCAGCCAGAAGGAAATTTACGCTTTTGAGGCCGCCGGGATCACCAGCGAATGGGATTCAGCCGCCATTATTCTGGGTCTGATGATGAGGGAAATCTGGCAAACCCAACCAGAGATGAACCCGCCGGATACACTCCCCCCAACGCCAACAGGGAGCCGGACCCGACAACCACCTCAATGGCGCGCCTTCCTGACCAAGCTGGGGAAGCAGGAGGAAACCCAGAGGACCCCCCGCGAACGGGCCGCTGAATTCCTGAAAAAAGACCTTTCCAGCGACAAACAGGAAATGATTGAGAATCTGGTTGCAGGCGCGCATGAAGCCCGCCGCTCAATCACGCACCGCACCTTCCAAGAATTCGTGCTGGGAAGCGAGAGATTTCAAAAGGTATATCAGCTGCGGCCCCAATTCAACTGCCGCAGCTACTTGGAACAATATGACCGGCCCCTTCTCTCCTCCCATTCCAGCAAAAAGCTCTCAGATTGGCTCAACAATGAGGGCCAATCGAGTGCAATTCTCACCAATCGCCCTTCCCAACCTCTGGAGGACCACTTTGGCACCCCTGAGGCTGAAATGGGTGCGGCATTGGTCGGTCTGGAAGACCTTCCGATCATCGGCCACGGTGAGATTGCCTGGCTGGCTGAAGAACGGGAGCAACCTTTGGGGCATGTCCGAAAACCCAGCCCAGTCCATACCCTAGCAGCTCTTCTTGTCAGCCTTGGAACCCCAAAGCTGCATGCTCTACAGGCCAGTGATGAATTTGTCCATGACAAACAAGCTGGTGAGATTTGGCAGAATCTTCACCAGAACACGGTTTACGTATTTGAAGACACACCGCCTGGATTCCAAAGTGCTCGATCCGCTCAAGAGATTCTGGACACAGCGGGATTTAACCTGGATCTGAGGCTGATTGGGATCGCTGTGGATGAGGAAAAAGGGGGCGTATTGAGAAATTGGGGCGGGAAGGTTTATCCAAACATTGACCTCGCACTGCGGGAACAGATTTTAACATTATAAGGAGCTTTCCTTTCCCATTTTGAAGTTTGAACACTCCAATCTGGGAAACAAAACCGTACAAATCGCGTATACTATAAATAGAAATATGAGAACAAGGAGGATATCATGAGTTTTCTAGGCAACATCATCTGGTTTATCTTCGGTGGTTTTCTGGCAGCTTTAGGGTATTTAATCGGGGGAGCTATCTTGTGTCTGACGATCATCGGCATCCCTTTTGGCGTGCAGGCTATAAAGATCGGTATCGCTACCCTGACCCCTTTTGGGGAAGAAATCACACTGAAACCTAATGCCCACAACACGATGAACACCATTTTCAACTTGATCTGGCTGGTTCTCTTTGGCTGGGAGATCGCTATCGCCCACCTGGTCAATGGGCTCATCCTGTACATTACCATCCTCGGGATCCCTTTCGGCAAACAGCATTTCAAACTTATACCCTTGGCTTTGTTTCCCTTCGGCAGAGAATTCACCAAAATGAACTGATCCTCATAAAAAGCTCCGTACCCTGTTAAAAAAATATAGGCATAAAAAAGAAAACTCCCCTTGGAAATATCCAGGGGGAGTCATTTGATTCCGGTTATTTGCAGTAGATTACCTCATTTCACCCATCCTGTGATGATGACTTTCTTGACCAGCTTTCAACATAAATTTATCACAATGCTTCTTTTTCATCGTCTTCAGGATTGTATCGAAAGAAGTTCAGCGTGATCTGGATGCTATCCTGACTTAGTACGAACGCTTCTTGGGCAGGTATTTGTTGATATTTACCCATCGACATACATGGCCCTGATGACCACGACCCGTGAAGCCAAATCGTTCACTGTCAGGGCATACTCCGTCATGAATTGCTTTCTCCACCCCCCAAGCCCCCTCTGAAACGGGGTCCTCCTAAGGAACACCTCTCCAGCATTAATAAAGAAAAGCCCCCCTAAAGGAGGCTTCTTTATTATTTAACGCTAAAGACAAACTACGGACTTACGGACTGGCAAAGAGGGTATTTTCCAACGAACCCAGTTTAGAAGACAGCACCTCCAGATCAGATCGGGCGGAAAATCGGTCCTCTTCAAGTTCTTCCATGATCAATTCATGCCTCTGCTGCATGTTGATCACCACCTCAACCTGGTCCTCGTTAAGCATGGTCTCCAATGTGTCTAAGGTATTCCCAACTTTATCTAATTCCAACTTCGCTTCCGCAAGATTACCCTCCGAAAGAGCCAAAAGAGCGTCTGACACAGAGGATCGGGCACTGAGAAGGGTGATATGAACCTTTGTCTGTTTGATTTCCGCTTCCAATTCCTGGTTTCGTTCTTCAAAAGCAGACAAACGCTCCACTTCCCCTTCTAAATTGGCAACCTCAGCTTCAGCATCCTCTAAAGCCTGTGTCGTCTGAGCTGCTTTCTTCATCGCTGGTTGGTAAAGGGCATAGTATGTCGTCCCTACTCCTGCACCGAAAGCGATGACCACAATCACCAGCCATACCAACACCTTCCGAAAGAAACGGGCAACCTTACTTCGTTCTCTGCCTTCCTCTTTTGGTTCTGTGACGGGTTCTTCAAGCACCTCGTCCCCTTCTTTGGTAATGTCCGTTTGACCTTTTCCCAATTCTTCTTCCGGGGTCATTGGTTCCTGATCCTCGACTTGTTCTGCTTCTTCGTATTGTTCCTCGGCTGACTCCTCTTCTTTTTTCTTCCACTTCATAATATTTCCTCCTTCATAACCATCACTCATTGCCCAACTATATTATACCTGACACAAACCTGTTTGGAATGCTCAACCTCAGAAGGAACCTAAAACATCCATTCTGAAGAAGATCAAACAGAAATATTCCTGCCATAAAAAAAGCTGGGCTTCTGCCCAGCTTTTTTTCATCAAGGATCACGTTCAAATTAGCTAGTTCGAACTTCAATGGTGCGAGGAAGTGCTTCCTCAGCGACCGGCACCCGAAGGGTCAGGATTCCCTGCTCGAGATTGGCTTCTGATTGATCCACTTCCATCATCTTGGGAATCTTTATCACACGTCGGAACTTTCCTAAAGGAATTTCCTCACGCAAGTATTGCACATCCTCTTCAGGTTTACTGAACTCACCTTGAATTTCAATCCTATTCTTCAGGATCTCAATATCTAAGTCATCCGGCTTCAACCCCGGAACGATCATTTCGACAAGGTACATATCGTCCTCTACTCTGACATTGAGAGGTACCTGAACCTCGCGCTCCACAGATTCTGGGGACCGTTGGATTTTAGATCTCTGTCCCCGATACGGTCTGATATACATAGCCATTTTATTCTCCTATTTGAAACGGATAACGAATATCTTTTTCTTTTGTGCTGTTTATGATAAGAAACGAGTATAAGAAAAATAAAAACGAAATATAAGATGATTCCTAATAAGATGTACACAGATTATTAACACCCACAACCTACTGACAGCAGAAGCGGGAAAGGAGGCCTCCTATTCACGATTTTGGTATTCCCTTTCAGTGTTGACCCAAGATGATCAGATAGGGACTTTCTTTTGTGAAAGATGATTTATGGAAATTCCCAAACGTTTGAATTGAAAATCCGTACCTCCTCAATTCGGAAAGGTACATATCCACCGGCGTATCGTAATGAAGGTTGCTGACTGTTTGGCGTTCCACTTTCCCGTCCGGCATAAGATGGTCGTAATGCCAGGTCCATCTCACCCCATTCGGGGCAGATTCCACCCAACTGCTGATCTGAACAGGGTTTCGTGTAACAGGATGCTGTATGATCTCTTCCAAGACAGAGTTTTTACCCCCTTCTCTCTCCTCCCCATCCTGCATCCAATTCAGCAGTTGATGGGGGTTAGGTACACTGAAAGAAAACAACCCGTGAGGTTTTAAGTGTTTAACAACGCATTCCAGGATAGAAATCCGGCCCTCCTCCGGAAATAAGCTGTATGTATTACAAGGAGAAAGCAGGATATCAAAGTCACGACTCAAGTGGAAAGACCTCATATCCATAGCTAAAAAGCAAACCCTATCCTGAACCGCTTGAGAGCGCTTTCTCAATTCCGCCCTGGCAAACTCCAGCTGATCCCGATCATGATCCAGACCCCACACGACACGGCCCTTTTCTCCAAGAGCGATCGTCACCCGCCCTGTCCCACACCCCAACTCCAAAGCCCCATCACACCCTTTAGTGATATCGGACCAAAATGGGATATCTTCCTGATATAAGTGGTGGTGAAATTGATATAACTGACTCCGCATAAAAAAATAAACCCGGAAACGAAGGGAACCCGTCATCCTTGACGCTGACATCCATTAAGATTATACTGCTTTGCGGGAAGGTGGACCCCGGGGTGTAGCGCAGAGGGCAGCGCGCCGCGTTTGGGACGCGGAGGTCGACGGTTCAAGTCCGTCCACCCCGACTGCCTATCATGCAAACTGGTGTCACTGTCAAAGGATGACTCAAACAGCGCTGTTCAAGCGAAAAATAAACGGGGGTCACAAAAGCTGTTCGGTACACGGCGGAAGGATTCATAGATTAAGTCCGATTATATGAACGCAGAGACACGGCATATTTCGATGTCCTCATTTCAGATCGGGAGGAATTATTGAAACACCATAAGGTGGGGAAATTAATCAATACCGGAGTGCGAAAGCATTAGCAGGAAATCGCGTTTAATAAGTAGTTAATCACCAGGAAAATCAGTGGGAAGAATAACTACTTTTCCGAAGGATTGGATCCGGAAAAGGGCCAGTCAGAAAACACACCCTTAGTTTACTAAGATCAATCAGAATGAATGGACCAGTCAGGCTGTCTTTGCAGCTTGGTTTTGATTTTTAACCTATTTGACTGGTATAATCCACATAAATCCATTATCTATTCTGAGCACACTTATGAAAACGATTGATCTCACCCCCTATAAAAACGATTCACCCGTTCTCTCAACGCTAAAAACCCTCCAGGGCATCATCGTACAGGGTTGGTCTTGGTACCAATCCAGGAAAAGTCAACAGAAACTGATTTCGATCTTGGATGATATTTTAAGTGACGAGTGTGTCCTGCTCAGAAATGTCAACCTTCCCAAAGCAGGAAAACCTATCCCTCTTGTCTTGGTCGCCCCTTCGGGAACAACGGTGATCAACCCGAAGGATAAAAAAGGGTTTTTCAGAGCAGAAGGAAAGAAATGGGAGGTCATGGGTCAGGGGGAAGAATATAAACCTGCATTCAATAATCTCATTCATGAAACGTGGGTTTATCAGAAAACCATAGAAGGTTATTTAAAAAGACATAACTTTAAAGCACCCAACCTAAACGGCGCTCTGATTTTTGTTTCCACGGAAACCCATATCGAATCCATCTCCCCCATTGTCAAAGTAATCCGCGCGGACGGGATTAAAAACTTCGCCCGCAGGTTGGCGATTTCCAAACCTGAATTCACAGATTTGGACTTCAGAAACCTGATTAAACTCTTGACCAAACCTGCCCTTCCAGAAAAGAAGCAAGAACCAGCCCAAAAGGAAGTGTCTTCCCCCAAAGCTGAACCCTTTAGATTTGAAGAAAAACTCAACAACCTCGTGGATGTGGTTAATTTCACGAGGCAAGAATGGATTATCATCGGCATCTTGATCATCTTCGTCATCCTGGTTCTAATCGCTTTGATCACTCTGGTCCTCCTCACCCAATAACACAAATCCCCAACGGATCTCATCGTGGATAACCCCTTTCTCTCTCTGATCATTCCTGCGTACAATGAAGAAAAACGCTTGCCCTCCACTCTTAATCAAGTCATCAGCTTCCTAGAAAAACAATCCTATTCACATGAAATTGTCGTCGTTGATAATGCCAGCACAGATGAAACTGGAAACATCATCGATGCTCATGCCCGGGAGCAAGCCAGTTTGAGGAAGCTTTATGAAGGTCAACCCGGGAAAGGAGCAGCGATCCGGAGGGGAATGTTGGCTGTAACCGGACAATACCGGTTCATGTGCGACGCAGATTTATCCATGCCCATCGGGGAATTAAACCGGTTTCTCCCCCCCGCATTAGAACAATTTGATCTGGCGATCGCCTCCCGTGAGACCGAGGGTTCCATTCGCTATCACGAACCTATCTATCGGCATCTGGGTGGACGGTTGATCAACTTTATCATCCAGCTTTCCCTTCTCCCCGGCATGCAGGATACACAATGTGGTTTCAAATGTTTCAGAGGGCCTGTAGCGGAAGACATTTTCAAGCATCTTACCCTCCATGGCTGGGCATTTGACATTGAAATTTTGACCATAGCAAAAATGCGCGGCTACAGGATCAGAGAAGTCCCCATTCCCTGGTATTTCGATTCGGAAAGCAAAGTAAACGCATTCCAAGATGCACTACGAATGTTAAACGACATCTTAACCATCCGGCGCAACAAACGCCGAGGTGTATATGAGAAGTAGACTGGACCCCTGTTTTATCCCTCCTAAACCGAATCTGGATTTTGAATCAGCCTTCTGGAAAGCCCATATTCCCTATATAGCTGGCATCGATGAGGCAGGGAGAGGCGCTCTAGCTGGACCTGTAGCGGTAGGTGCTGTCATCCTTCCACCCAATCCAGATATCGAAGAGACATTATCAGAAGTGCGGGATTCCAAAGAATTGACCCCAACAGAAAGGGAGTCTATCAAAGGCCGCATACAGGCAGAAGCCTTGGGATGGAACGTCGCCTTTGCAACCTCCCATGAGATTGACATGTGGGGGATCATTCCAGCCATACGATTGGCAGCTCAACGCGCCATAGACAACATTCGTCCCTTCCCCAAACACCTTCTCCTGGATTATTTGCAGCTCCCGGATAATCCCATTCCTCAAACATGGCTGATCAAAGGAGATGCGCGATCCTTAAGCATTGCAGCTGCTTCCATCCTGGCAAAAACAATCCGTGATAAACACCTTGTAGAGTTGGAAAAACAATATCCTTCGTATCAGCTCTTTCAAAATAAAGGATACGGCACCAAGGCTCACCGGAAAGCGATCGCTGAAAAAGGACCTACTCCTATCCACCGGATGTCCTTTGCACCCATGCGGCACATGCAGGAGGGTTAAAAGGAAAAGAATCTTGAGTTCCAATGAGCACAAGAAGTTCTGAAGAGGAGACAATCATGATCGAAAAAAGCCAAAAACCGCACGGAACATGGACCAGTCCCATTTCGCCTCAGGATATCAGTCAGGGTTTAAGTTTCAGCGACGTGGCCTGGAACAAAGATGGGACCTTGGTTTGGCGTGAGCGGTACGCCGGTCGAGGAAGGTTGATCGCCTTACCTCCGGGAGGGGAAACCTTTCGAGTCATGAACAACGATTTCGCGGTTAAGGGCGGCGTGGGCTATGGGGGTGGCTCCTTCACCGTTGGCGATGATCATGTCTATTTCGTGGAATCGGATTCCAAGCGTATCTACAAACAGCCCCTCAAATCAGGAAAGGCCCAACCGATCACACCTGAATACGGAGCCGCTGCATCCCCGCAAGTATCCCTGGAGGGGGACTTTCTGCTTTATGTACACACTTATGAAGAAAAGGATAACCTAGTCATTGTGGATACCGAAGGGCGCTTCTGGCCGCGTAAGATTGTCAGCGGTGATGACTTTTACATGCACCCCCGCTGGCACCCAGATGGGGAAAAAATCGCCTGGATTTGCTGGGACCAACCAAACATGCCCTGGGATGGGACGAAGTTGAAAATTGGCACTTTGAGATCGTACGACCGGGGTCTTCCCCAACTAGAAGAGCAGACAACCATCGCTGGAGATGATCATACCTCAATCTTTCAAGTTGAATTTTCACCGCACGGTCGTTATCTGGCCTATGCATCTGACCAAAGCGGTTGGTGGCAGCTCTATCTGTTTGACATCCAAGAAGGCAGCCACACGCAGTTGACCTCAGAACCCGCTGAACACGGAAAACCTGCCTGGGGACAAGAAATGCGCACTTTTGGATTCAGCGCCGATGGCCGTCACCTATACTTCATTCGCAACCAGGAGGGGGTCGCGACGCTGTGGTCTGTGGAGATTTCCTCGGGGGAACGAATCCGCTGGACACTGGAAGAGGCCTATACCTGGCTTGAACAGATAGCCGTCTCCCCCTCTAGGGATCAGGTAGCCCTGATCGCTTCTGGAGGAAAGATCCCTCATAGGGTACTCACCCTCCAAAACGGGGAAAAGGAGTATGTGGTGCGGCGCTCAACATCTGAGGAGCTCCCTCCCGCGGCGTACAGTGAGCCGCAGCACATGCAGTGGCGGGGAATGGATGACGGGGATGTATACGGCATGTATTACCCCCCTCTCGACAAGGCGGAAGTGGAGAATGAACTCCCTCCCCTTCTCGTCCTCATCCACGGCGGACCTACCAGCCAGCGGGTGGCGGATTTTCAGATCAAAGTCCAATTTTTCACCAGCAGAGGATATGCCGTTCTCCAGCCCAATTACAGAGGCAGCACAGGCTACGGTCGGGCCTACCGGAAGGCGCTCCAGGGGAAGTGGGGGATCTATGATGTGGAGGATGCTATCAGCGGGGCCCAGCATCTATCCAGCACAGGAAAGGTGGACGAAGACAAAATGGTGATCATGGGGGGAAGCGCGGGAGGATTCACGACCCTTAAAGCTCTGGTGGATTATCCAGGTGTCTTTAAGGCCGGGATATGCCTTTACGGCGTGACCAATCAGTTCTCGCTGGTCGCGGACACCCATAAGTTTGAACAGCATTACTCCGATTCGCTGCTGGGGCCTCTGCCCGGCGCCAAAGCCCGCTACCGGGAGCGGTCGCCCCTCTTCTTCGCTGATAAGATTCAAGACGCCCTGGCCATCTTCCAGGGCGGTGAGGACAAGGTCGTCGTCCCCGAACAAGCGGAAGCCATCGTGCAGGCGTTGAAGGAAAATGACGTTCCCCACGAATACCATCTTTATCCGGAGGAAGGTCACGGTTTCCGGCAGCCGGAAAACATTAAGCATTTCTACCGAACGGTGGAAACCTTCCTGAAGAAACACGTCGTGTACGCCTGAGGTCCACGGGCTGCTCCCGGAAAGCACCAGACGGAGTTGATATATAAAAAACCCCACAGCAGACTGTGGGGTTTTTTCTCTCCAAGTGGCGCTATGATCGGGAAGGTCAGGCTTTCTCCTGCTGCTTTTTATCCCTCCGGGGTGTGGACACGGCTTTGAATAGTTCCGCGAAAATCGCCGGGATAATCAAGAGGGGAAGGATGTACATCCACTGCTGCCACATCAAGGGTACGGTTTTAAAGACCCGCTGCAGGAACGGCACGTAAATGACGATCAGGAGCAGGAAAAGGGAGGAGAGCACCGCCAGATTCATATATTTGCTGTTAAATACCCCCATCTTCAACACAGGATAGCGCTCAGAACGGGCAGTGAAGGCCCGCAGCAGTTCCGAGACAGAAAGGGTAACGAAGGCCATGGTCTGGGCCATCTCGGGGTAGTTCCGCAGGCCAATCCAGTAAGCAAACAATGTCACACCGGCAATGGCCACGGTCTGGATGGCGATCCCCTGCTGCATATAGCGGTTGAGGATTGGTTCCCCGGGGTCGCGCGGGGGACGGTCCATCAGGTCCGGTTCCCCTTTTTCTAACCCCAAGGCCAATGCCGGGGCCCCATCCGAAATCAGGTTCAGCCACAACAGCTGGATGGCTTTCAGCGGAGAGTTCCAGCCGAACATGATGGCCAGGAAAATGGTCATGATCTCGGCGATGTTGCAGGAGAGTAGGAAGTACACGAACTTGCGGATATTGCTGTAAATCACCCTGCCCTGCTCCACGGCAGCTACGATGCTGGCGTAGTTGTCGTCAGTCAGCACCATATCCGCGGTTTCTTTGGCGACGTCTGTGCCGGTGATCCCCATGGCAATGCCAATGTCCGCTTTCTTGATCGAAGGGGCATCGTTGACCCCATCACCGGTCATGGCCACGATCTGATTGTTGGCTTTGAAGGCGTCCACGATGCGCACTTTATGCTCCGGAGAAACCCGGGCGTAGACATCCGTTCGGTTGACTTCCTCCTTAAGCTGGTCATCAGAGATCTCGTCCAGCTCCCGTCCAGTGAGCACCTTATGGCCTTCCTGCATCAAACCGATCTCGCTGGCGATGGCTTCCGCTGTGTTGGGGTAATCCCCGGTGATCATGGCTGTGCGGATCCCTGCCTGGCGGGCTTTATTGAGAGCCGGGACCACCTCAGGGCGGGCCGGATCGATCATCCCCAACAGGCCAACAAAGATCAACTTCTCCTCCACATCATGATCCAGCTCCCCGTTTTGCCGGAATTGATCCAGGTCTTCCACTACCCGGTAAGCCACCCCCAGCACCCGCAGGGCGTTGCTTGTCATGCGGTCATTGGCTGCCAAAATCCGACGCCGCTGTTCATCCGTCAGGGGCACAGCTTCATCATCCCGGGATTGATAATGGGTACAGCCCTCAAGGACCACATCCGGAGCTCCTTTCTGGGTGACAACGTACCAGGCTTTGTGCTGCGTTTCATCATAAAACGGGGACACATCCTGGGCATTGGGCGTCTCAATGGCATGTACGGTGACCATGCGCTTGCGCTCGGAGTCAAAGGGGATTTCTTCCACGCGGGGATAGGCCTGAGCCAGCGGGGCAGGCGTTGCACCCGCCTTGGCCGCCGCCACCAGGAGTGCGCCTTCCGTTGGATCCCCTACCATGCGGTACGTCTTACGGCCCTGTTCATCATAATCGGTCTCCAGCGCGGCGTCGTTATTGAGGGCCGCAATCCACAGCGCGGTGAGGATGCCGGGATATTCATCGGAGAGGTTGACTTCCTCTCCATCACAGAGGAACTTCCCCTCGGGTTGATAGCCGGAGCCGGTGACATCCAGAAACTCGCCGTCCACAGCCACCCTGGTTACAGTCATTTCGTTCTGGGTGAGGGTTCCCGTCTTGTCGGAGCAGATGATCGTGGTTGACCCCAGGGTCTCCACCGAGGAAAGTCGGCGGATGAGGGCGTTGCGCTCGATCATTTCCTGCATGCCTAAGGCCAGGGTGATGGTGACCACAGCTGGCAGACCTTCCGGGACTGCGGCGATAGCCAAACTGACAGCGATGATGAACATATCCAGAGGTTCTGTCCCTGTGATGATCCCCTCCACAAAAATCACCCCGCTGATGGCCAGAGCAGCCCAGCCCAGGGTGCGGCCAAAGCTGTCCAAGCGCTTCTGAAGCGGGGTCTCCTCCTCCTCCACCCCCTGCAGCATCTCAGCGATCTGACCGATTTCGCTTGACATCCCGGTGCTGACTACCACACCCACTCCGCGGCCGTAGGTAACCATGGTCCCCGTGTAGGCCATGGTTTTCCGGTCCCCCAGAGCGGCTTCCTCGGAAAGCCGCATCTCGGCAGTTTTCGAAACGGGGACGGACTCCCCGGTCAGGGCAGCTTCATCGATGCGCAGATTAGCGGTCTCCAGCAAGCGCAGGTCTGCCGGGACGAAGTTTCCCGCCTCTAAAAAGACGATATCCCCCGGTACCACCTCACGGGCTGGAACATCCTGACGGTGACCCTCCCGGAGCACATCGGCGTCCGGCGAGGCCATCTTCTTCAAGGCCTCCAGGGCCTCTTCAGCCCGGCGCTCCTGGACGACGCCCAGGACTGCATTGAGGACCACGATGGTCATAATCGCCCCGGATTCAATCCAATCGCCCAGCAGGGCGGAGATCACTGCAGCGACCAATAAGAGGATGACCAGAAAGTCTGAAAGCTGGGCCAGGATCATCTCCCAAATCGTAGTCTTTTCCCCTTCTTTTAGTTCGTTGTAACCGAATTTCTCAACTCTGCGCTCGACCTCAGAAGTGGGAAGACCTTCTTCACGCGTCACCCCCAGGTGATCTTTTACCTCTTCCCCACTCGTTGCATGCCAGGATTCGATGGCTTGCACATCTGCTATAGCTTGATTTTGCTTTGTTTCATTCACAATGATTACTCCAAAAAATAAATATAAATTTTCATTACCTAATCGATTTCATAATCGGATCAGGAGTCGACACCATGCTATTCGAGCGGAGTTCCAGAAGGAGATTGACCTCCGGGAACCTCTGAGAAAATATACCAGTCAGTGACCGTTTTCAAACGATCGGAAGGTTTGAAAACAGGTCCAATTCGTACGCCCTTCACATCCTCTGATACCCCGTAGGTGTACATCGGGTAGAAAAGGGGCAAAGCCGGCATCTGGTCAACAAAACGGACTTGAAAATTCCTATACAGCCGAGCTCGTTCATCGGGATTATCAAATGTAATCCTCGCCTGCTCGATATATTTGCTGGCCTGACGATCATCCCACATCGAATAATTTTGTCCGCCAGTTGTTTGAGTCTGATGCCAAAAAGGATAAGGGTCAGGATCGGGGTTATGAGAAAGATTGAAATCGATCAACACAGCCTCGTAAACCCGGTTTTCCAGGTATTCTGCCCTCAATTCCTGATACGAGTGGGCTTCCAGATTCACATCAAAACCAAGTGTTGACCAATCTTCCTGGATGGCTTCCGCCAGGGCTTCATGCCGCGGATCATCCGGGTAAAGGAGCGTGAACTCCAATCTGACTTCCTCCTCGTTAACACGAACCTCTCCCCCCTCAGCAGGGATAGTGTATCCCAGTTCGCGGAGAGTTTCGAGCGCTTCTTCTGGTTCATAATTATAATGGGTGATCCCCTCATAATAGGCCCATGTTTTGGGGAAAATCGGACCGTCTGCGATGACGGCTTGGCCTTCGAGAACATGATCGACCATCCACTGTCGATTAAGTCCCCTTAGCATGGCCCGCCGCAGGTCCACTTCCTGGAAAAAGGGGACTTCAGGATTGTCCAAGTTGAGAAGGACAAGGGATATTTCAGGGAGCCGAGATGTGTACAAATTGAAATCAGGTTTGTCCATTGCGGGGGTCAATATCCCCTCAGGGATCCGACCGATACCCAGAATTTCACCTTTTTCATAGGCTTCCCATGCTTCTTGGTAGGAGTCAAAATAAATAATTACAAACTCATCCAGAAAAGCTTGATCCTGATAATAATCCTCAAATTTTTTCAGAACCACACCAGATATTTGATCGCCTTCGCCTAAAAAGCGGTCAAACTTATACGGGCCTGTCCCGATGGGGTCGAGATTGAATTCAGCGTCAACGATCTCATCGGGGGATATATCCTCCAAGATGTGGGCAGGAAGAATCCCAAAATTCAGGTAACTCAAAAAGGGAGCAAATGGTTCGGGAAGGCGAAACTGGAGGGTTTGTTCGTCCATTGCCTCCACCTCAATATCCTTCCAGAACAATTCCACATCCCGAGGTGTGGGAAACTCCTCCTCCTTCAAGAGGTTGACCGTGAAAACGACGTCTTCACTGGTCACAGGTTGGCCATCATGCCACACAGCATCCGTTCTCAGCGAGAAGTTATAAACTTCCCCATTTCTTGAAATACCCCAGGAATTGGCAAGATCAGGTTGTGGATAGCCCTTGCTGTCATATTGAACAAGACCTGTGAACAGCAGACTGGTCACATCCTGGTCTACTGGATTATATCTAGCGAGGAGAGGGTTCAAGCGTCTTAAGGAACCGACAAGCCCTTCCTTGTATACACCCCCTCCGGTTGGCTCCGGAGACTCAACTACAACAGGTTCCGCCTGTTGTCCCCAGAGGATAGCCGCGATGACAATTAAAGCTAAGAGGATAATCAGAAACTGCCACCGTAATTTTTTTATGAGGTCCATAGCCAAAATCCAATTCTGAAGCAGATTCTACCAAAACTCACGTATACACACATAACCGGAAAATATGGATGCCCCATATTTCCCGGTATTCGTTCATTATCTGAGTCTCATGTAAAGAGAATCTCGATCAGCCTGAAACAATCACAGTAGCAATGGCGAGGCCAAAAAATAGAAAACTTAATCCAATCGTAATCCGGAAAAGTGTCTTTTCAATACCCCTCCTCGCAGAAAACACACCGCCCATATCAGCTCCGGTCAGGCCGCCAAGCCCAGCACCTTTGCTCTGCAGAATTACACTGGCAATCAAAGCTACTGAGGTAATGATCAACCCGATATCAAGATACGTTTCCACGCCTACCCTCCTAAGACTTCCATGAATATCCTATAATCTTCTATGGTGTATGTCAGACCTGCTCTAAATCAAACCATTTCATTGACACACAAGCAGAGCGATTATACCGTCATCCCAGCTTAGTAGTCAAGCGCCCCCTCTTTGAGGGCGTGATTTTTCCCTCCCTATGCGAATAATCCTTTCATATACAGATCAAACCCCCAAAAGAAGCCATGATGAATGAAATAACTGTCAACTTACACATCCACACCACCTATTCCGACGGTACCGGCAGCCACCAAGATCTCATCCAAGCCGCCCTGCAAACAAAGGTGGATGCCATCATCGCTACAGACCACAACGTGCGTGTAAAGGGACTGGAGGGCTATTACGGGGATGAGGAAAGATCGGTTCTGCTCTTAGTTGGGGAAGAAACCCACGACCGCACGCGAGACCCACAAAAAAATCATCTGCTGATCTTCGGTATGGATGAGACGATGGTTGACAAAGCGAAGGATCCCCAAACATTGATCGAGGCTGTGAGGAAAGGAGGAGGGTTGTCATTCATCGCTCATCCCATAGACCCAGCAGCTCCTGCTGTGGATCAACCCAATATCTCCTGGGTGAACTGGGATGTAAACGGGTATACAGGGATCGAGTTATGGAACGCTTTTTCGGAATTTAAGTCCCTTTTAAAAAGTAAACTCCACGCCATTTTTTATGCATATTGTCCCCAACGGATCGCCCGGGGACCTTTCCGGGAAACACTGAACCTCTGGGATTCTTTAACTTCCACCGGGAAAAGGATCGCAGCTGTGGGAGGATCGGATGCCCACGCTTTGCAGGCCAGTATGGGACCCTTGCATCGCACCGTATTCCCGTATCGTTTCCACTTCCAGGGAGTAAACACTCACCTTCTCACTCCACACCCGCTTCGTGGTAATATACACCAGGACAAAGAGATGGTTTGGCAGGCATTTCGGGAAGGTCATGCGTTCATCGGTTACGATCTCCCAAGAACCAGTAAAGGGTTCCGATATAAAGCTCACGGAAAGAACGAAACGGTGATCATGGGAGATGAAATATCCGCAAAAAACGGAGTGACGCTGCAAATCACACTGCCGAATCGGGCGGAATGTCACCTCATCAAAGATGGAAAACTGTTGAAACGTTGGCAAGATCGCAAGATTTCCTCCCATACCACCACGGAACCCGGCGTATATCGTGTGGAATCGTATTTATTTTACAAAGGTAAAAAGAGGGGCTGGATTTACAGCAACCCCATTTACGTTCGACCCTAAACGTGAATTATGGCATTTAATCTAAAAGCTCCATTTAAACCTACCGGTGATCAACCCCAGGCGATTGAAAAAATCATTCGGGGCGTAGAAAACGGGAAAAATGACCAGGTGCTGTTAGGCGCTACGGGAACAGGCAAGACCTACACCATGGCCAATGTCATCGAGCACCTACAAATGCCGGCATTGGTGATCGCTCACAATAAAACCCTGGCTGCTCAACTTTATGCTGAGTTCAAATCCTTCTTCCCCGAGAATGCCGTGGAATACTTTGTCAGTTATTATGATTATTATCAGCCAGAAGCCTATGTCCCGCATCAAGACCTGTACATTGAAAAGGACACCGACATCAATGAAGAAATCGATCGGCTTCGATTAGCGGCCACCACGGCACTCATGTCCCGGAAGGACGTGATCATCGTCGCTTCGGTATCCTGTATCTACGGGTTGGGAAGTCCTGACGCGTACGGAAAAGTGGTTATCGAGCTTCAACAAGGGGAAATCTACCGCCGCAATGCCCTTCTGCGCCAGCTCATCGAAGGGCAGTACGAGCGGAATGAAGTGGAGTTGAAACCGGGCACGTTCCGCGTTCGCGGCGATACCCTTGAAATTGCTCCCGCTTATGAAAATGATTTTCTGTACCGGATCTCATTCTTTGGGGATGAGGTGGAACGCATCACCCGCATCCACCGCGTGACAGGAGAAATCCTGGAATCTCCGGACACGGTAAACATCTATCCCGCCAAACATTACATCACTGAAGAGGAAAAGCTGCAAAGGGCGATCCAGAATATTGAAGAAGAGCTGGAAGATCAACTGGCCTATTTTAAGTCCGTCGGGAAACTGTTAGAAGCTCAGCGCCTCGAGCAGCGCACGAAATACGACCTGGAAATGCTGCGGGAGGTGGGGTACTGTTCTGGGATTGAGAATTATTCCCGACACCTGGACCAACGGCCCCCAAATTCACCGCCCTGGACTTTGATGGATTACCTGCCCCAAGAATACCTCTTAATCATCGACGAATCCCACATGACCATACCGCAGATCCGGGGCATGTTCAACGGCGACCGGTCTCGAAAGGCTACTTTGGTGGAACATGGATTCCGTCTTCCCTCTGCTCTGGACAACCGACCTCTGACCTTCGACGAATTCGAAGGGAAAATGGGATACACCGTGTACACTTCCGCGACACCCGGTCCCTATGAACTTGAAAAAGCGCCCGAGGTCATCGACCAGGTCATCCGCCCCACAGGTCTCGTGGATCCCCAGATCGACGTCCGACCCATAGAAGGCCAGGTGGATGACCTGATCGGGGAAATTTACCAGCGCACCGAGCGGGGTGAACGGGTTTTGGTGACCACATTAACCAAGCGGATGGCGGAAGACCTTGCGGACTACCTCCGGGACACCGGGATCAAAGTCCATTATCTGCACTCTGAAATCGATACGATTGAAAGGGTAGGCATCCTGCGAGATTTGAGATTGGGGGTCTACGATGTGGTGGTAGGGATCAACCTGCTCCGGGAAGGGCTTGACCTTCCCGAGGTCTCCCTTGTAGCCATTCTGGACGCCGATAAATCTGGGTTCCTACGCTCGGACACAGCACTCATTCAAACCATTGGCCGAGCAGCGCGTCACGTGAATGGAAAAGTGGTTATGTATGCAGATGAGATCACACCTGCCATGCAAAACGCGATTGACGAGACCAATCGACGTCGAGAAATCCAAATCGCATTCAACGAAGAACACGATATCAAACCGGTCAGCATCAAGAAATCCATCAGTGACATTACAGATCGTGTCCCCATGAAAGCTGTCTCAGAAGCAGAGGGGGAATATGGCGCGGAGAGCGTACGCGGTATCCCAGAAGATGAGCTGCGGGATATCATCGCGGACTTGAAACAACAAATGCTGACAACAGCTGACAATCTGGAGTTTGAAAAAGCGGCTGCTTTACGCGACCAAATTTTTGAACTGCGGGAGATCTTAGCCCTGGAAAGCGATATGAAACCCTGGGAGAAAATACAGCTCTTGGCTGGTGATTAAGGTTATTTGAGTTCCCCTCTTAAGATCCGGATTCTTCCTGAGAACGAATAAAGTGCTGGATGGTAAAAGGATGTTCGTTTGCCCCCTTCGCTTGATAGTGCCTCTCATCCTCTAACGTCCAAGATTTCAAATCAAACGCCGGGAAAAACGTATCCGCCTTCGCATCAGTGTGTACCCGGGTCAAATACAACTGGTCCGCCCAGGGCAGCGCTTCACGATATACAGATGCACCTCCAATGATAAACACCTCGCCTTCCCCTCGCGCTTCAGCCAGCGAGAGCGCTTCCAGAAGGGAATGAACCACAAGACATCCCGCAGCTCGAAAGTCTGGATTGCGAGTGAGGATGATCATCGTCCGCCCCGGCAATTTTTTCCCAATGGATTGAAAAGTTTTCCGCCCCATGATCAAATGGTGCCCCATGGTGACCTCTTTGAAATGCTGGAGATCCTGGGAGATATGCCAAGGAAGCTTACCCGCCTTTCCAATCCCTCCTTTTTCATCCATGGCCACAATCAAAGAGATGATCATACGGAAACCTTGGCCTTGATATGGGGATGTGCTTGATATCCCCTGAGCAGGAAATCCTCATATTTAAAATCAAAAATTGAGTCCACTTCCGGGTTGATCTGTATTTCCGGTAAAGGATAAGGCTTCCTGCTTAACTGCAAACGGGCTTGATCAAGATGGTTCAAGTAAAGGTGAGCATCCCCCAACGTATGGACAAAATCCCCTGGCTTGAGATCGCACACCTGCGCAACCATCAAGGTCAGAAGGGCATAGGAAGCGATATTAAATGGGACGCCCAAAAAGACATCTGCCGAACGTTGGTACAGCTGACATGATAACCGCTGATCCGCGACATAAAATTGGAACAACAGATGACAGGGGGGGAGGGCCATTTTGTCAATTTCTCCCACGTTCCAAGCGCTGACGATGATACGTCGGGAATCCGGGTTCTCCTTGAGTTGATCAACAACCCTGCAGAGTTGATCAATCTTTTTACCATCTTTCGTTTCCCAAGACCGCCATTGAGCACCGTACACAGGACCCAACTCACCCTTTTCGTCGGCCCATTCATCCCAGATACTTACGCCGTGATCCTGGAGGAACCCTACATTTGAATCCCCCTTAATAAACCACAACAATTCATAGATGATGGATTTCAGGTGAAGCTTTTTAGTCGTTACCAGAGGAAACCCTTTTTGTAAATCAAAACGCATCTGGTAACCAAAAACAGAACGGGTACCGGTACCGGTCCGATCTCCCTTCTCCACTCCATGTTCAAGGATATGTTTTAATAAATCCAAATATTGTCGCATGGCAACCTCACAAGGAATTAATCCAGATCGGTAAATGCTTAAAAGAATGCTACCACAAAGAGTTCCTCCCTTCCTCCCCTCAGCACAGGAAACCTATCCAAATATCACACAACAGAGACAGCTCCGGAGAGGCCAGGTATACAAATTTCAAGAAAAGGAAATCCCTGGATCCATGAGTGGTTAGACCCCCTCCCTACCGAACAGATTGCCCTTTACGAAAAAAAGATCGAATTCCATTGGGGACCTTCGACCTTTTTAAATATATATTGCCGACCATCCACAATCACAATTGTTGGTTTATGCCAAACGCTCAATCAGGTCACGTTTCAAATCCCACAACCTTTCTGTGAGTGAGACATGGTAAATATGGGGATTCATCAAGCGGCAAACCCCGGGATCTAATTTTGAAACATCATCCAACCTTCGTTCCCGCAAACGTTCCAAGGGAGGAATCTCAATGACGACCTCCCCATCCACCCAAACTTCTTCCAGCAAAGGTTCGATATGATCCACATCAGACTGCTGTAAAATCCGAAAGACAGCGTGTTCCGCGAGGTGATGGAGTACCAACTCATCCATGTCCCGCGGATCTTCATCTTCCAGACTAAGGATGTCAACAGTAGCTCTTCCGCGCCGATCATAAGCCCGCCAGACATGCTTGTGACCTGGATTAGGGACCTTAGCAGGATTTTCGGAAATCTTGATTGCCGGAACCCATTCAGCGTTTTCACGAACGGCTACCAACTTGTACACCCCGTCAAGCGCGGCGTGTCCTTGAGAGGTAATCAACCTTGTGCCGACGCCATACACCAAAGAGTCGATGACCCGATCTGGGTTCACAGCACAGCATTCAGATTCCTTCTGGATTTGGGTCAGGATTTGCCACAAAACTAATTCATCCAATTGATTAGAAAGGACGATAATCGTATCCTCGAATCCTGCCTCATCCAGCATCTTCCGGGCCTGAATGCTTAAAAAAGCCAAATCCCCGGAATCCAAGCGAATACCAACAGGTTGATGGCCTTTTTGCTTCAATTCCTCAAATACCTTGATCGCATTGGGAATACCGCTTTCCAAGGTATCCACCGTGTCCACTAACAAAAGGCAGTCATCCGGATAAACATCCGCATAGGCCCGGAAAGCATCTAATTCGCTCCCGCCCAGGGCAAGGAAAACCTGCACCATACTGTGGGCATGCGTTCCTTTCGGTTCAATACCGAGGATATGGGATGCACCGACGTTGGATGAGAAATCAGCTCCGCCAATCAGCGCGGCCCTGGTCCCGGCGTTTGCTCCTTTTTCGGGACCTCGCCGGAGTCCAAACTCCAACAAAAGGCCATTTCCCCCACTATGATGTATCCGTGAGGCTTTGGTGGCAATCAGCGTTTGAAAATTCAGATGATTCAACAGAGAGGTCTCTAATATTTGGGCCCAGGCTAAAGGACCCTGAACAGTGGTGAGAGGGACATCAGGGTGCACAACCCTTCCTTCCGGAATCGCTTTCATTGTCAGATTCGCAAATGGGGGGGAAGATTTTAACCAGGAAAGGAAATCCTCATTGAAAACCGGTTCCCCCGTGTTTCCCGTCTGGCTTCTCAGGTATGAGATCTCTTCTTCCCCGACCTGAAGACCTTCCATCCAATCAAGCAGCCATTCCAGCCCCGCGTTGACGCAGTACCCCGCTTTGTGCTGCCCGTAATCCGGATAACTGCGGAAGAAATGATCAAACTGTGCCATTTTTTCATGCATGCCCATCCGATAATAAAGTTGAGCCATGGTCAGCTGATATTGATCTGTCAACAATATGCCTTCTGCTATGGATCGCTCTCTGGAATTCATAGAATCCTTTTACTTACCTCTAATTTGTCGTGAAATGTCTTCTAGGAATCTCACAAGCCAAAAAATTTCTAGCCAGAATGTATGATATCACAGTCGGTTGGAGCGAAATTGTTTTTGACCTCCCATGTTTTCGATCTCATTATGTGGATTTGTTGATTCCATTGCTGAACCCAGACACTGGGTCTGAGAAACAGCAACCAGTAGTTTTACCCAACATCCACCAATAGTCTCAAATGGCTGTGTTAAAATCTCCCACACAGATCCTAATTTGCAGCCAATTCAGAGGTGACCCTGTGCCCACTAATAATGTCACTCGTTTTTTGGACAGCCGCAAGATCCCTTATAAGGCTTTTGCCCTCCCCGCTGAGAAACAGAGCGCTGAGGAAACGGCAGCATTTCTAGATGTCCCCCTGCCATTGATTTACAAAAGCATCGTAGTCACGAGAAAGAATGGTGGAAAAGAAATTCTTGCAGTGGTCCCAGGAGATAAAGAGGTGGATACCGGTGCTTTAGCCAAAGCCGTGGGAGAGAAAAAAGTCAAAGTCTCCTCTCAAAAAGAAGCGGAGCGCACCACTGGTTTGCAGGTGGGCGGGATTTCACCCCTGGTTTTAATTCAAAAAGGATTTGACATCATACTTGATGCTTCCGCTGAAGAACACGAAACCATTCACGTATCCGGAGGAGAATTGGGAGTCAACATACAGCTCCCCGTCGATGCCCTTATTGAATGCACCCATGCTCTCGTAGCACAGATCAGCCGGACCCCATCGACAGGTAGTCATTAACATTAACACCCACGAAGGTTCCTCTTCGTGGGTGTTTCGTTTGTTTGTCTTATTGAGTTGCTTAATACTCCCCTACCTTTTCGCCATTTACCCAGAAAGAAATCCCCTCGTCCTTAAAGGATCCCAGAGGAATATTCACTTCAAACGGTTCAAGAACCTGGGCACACATCTGTTCGGGGTCTGTCAGGGAATAAATTTCGATGTCTACCCTCTGATCATCACCTTTTTCAGATATTTTAGCTCGCAATTGATGACAAGGCGTGGGCAGGTTACCTTCTACCTGAAGGGATATTTGCACAGGCCAGCTCTCCATGATCAGCAAATCAATCTTCTCGAGCTGAACGTCCCCTCGCTCAAGGTCCTGATCACCCGCCTGTGGTGCGAACGGTCGACCCTCTTCACTGTCCTCTGTTGCCTGATCATGAGAAGGGGAGACCGCTGTGGACGATTGTGTGTCGGGGGGAACATCCGTGGTCGATGGAGCTGAATCCATCCCACATGCGGTACTTAAAACCGTGACACTAATAACCAGCACAGAGAGCAAAATCCAATAAATTTGTTTCTTCATTTCTTAACCTCCTGTCCACTTATCTTGCTTACAAGGTTAAGACGCAAATCATCCCCAAATTGTTCCCTATCCTTTGACAACTGCTAAGGGGGTCAATAAGGCGACTTTATCCGCTATCCCCGCACTATCCACAGCATTCACAACAGCATCCACGTCTTTGTAGGCAAGCGGGGCTTCCTCCGCTAACCCGGCCATAGACTTGGCCCTGATGTGAATCCCTTCTCTTTCCAGATCCTCTTTGAGATCCTCACCCCAGACCTCGTGCTTAGCTTGAGTGCGGCTCATCGTCCTCCCCGCTCCGTGGCATGTCGAGCCAAATGAGCGTTCCATGCTGGCTGCAGTCCCTTTCAATACCCAGGAGGCGGTGCCCATGCTCCCTGGCACCAAGACCGGTTGGCCAATACGTTTATATTCCGGCGGCAGATCTTCAGAGCCGGGCGGGAATGCACGGGTGGCTCCCTTACGATGGACGCATACTTTCATCGCCTCCCCGTCTATCATATGGGTTTCAATTTTACCCATGTTATGGGCCACATCATACACCTGTTTGAGATGCCAATCCTCGACCTCACCGGCCAGCACATTTTCAAATGCCCGCCGGGAATAATACGCCAGCAGCTGTCGATTCGCAAAAGCGAAGTTTGCTGCACAACGCATGGCTGCCAGATAGTTTTTCCCATCCGGGGTATTCATGGGCGCACAGACCAACTCCCGATCGGGGAGTTCGATTCCGTAGCGGTTGACTGCACTCTGGAAGCTCTGCACATAATCCGTGCAAACCTGATGCCCAAACCCGCGAGATCCGGTATGGATCTGAAGGGCAATGTTCCCTTCCCGCAATCCCATCACTTCCGCTGCATCCTCGTCAAAAACTTTGGCGATTAAATCCACCTCCAGGAAATGGTTGCCGGAACCCAACGTTCCAACCTGGCTTTTCCCGCGGTTCAGCGCTCGTTGGCTGACCTTATCGGGATCGGCCCCATCTAACCTTCCTCCTTCCTCAGTTCGGCGCACATCCTGACCGGTGGCATAGCCTTCTTTCTTCGACCACTGGCTGCCCTCTCTCAATAATCGGCGCATCTCATCTTTACCCAGACGCAAATGTCCGCTCACACCGACGCCACTTGGACACTGGCGGTGCAGTTCCGTGGCCAGATCGCTCAAAAAGGGCTTCACTTCATCATGCAGCATATTCGTGGACATCAGCCTCACCCCACAGTTGATGTCATATCCAATGGCACCCGGCGAGATCACGCCATCTGGATATCGGGTTGCCGCGACCCCGCCAATAGGAAAACCATATCCCTGGTGCATATCCGGCATGACGACCACATTTCCTACCAATCCGGGCAAACAAGCTGTGTTCACAGCCTGATCTAAGGATTTGTCCCGGGTGACCTCTTCTATAAGCTCTTCTGAAGCTATAATCCTTACAGAAACGTTCATATCATCCCGGTAGGTCTTGGGGATCTCCCACTCGTTTTCTGCTATCCGATTTAAATCTCGTAGATCAACCATAGTAGATACCTCACAACGTCTAAAAACTAGATATCAAATACGATCCTTACCTGCCATCCTGTGTCCAGCTCTTGAATCTCAAGGTTGTGGAAGGTTACAGCTTTAATATCTCTGTTTAGATCCTTGACAATCGTACCTTCCAGCTGGGCTTGAAGGCGACCCTTCCCTTGAAACTCCAAATCAAATTCTTGAAAAACAATACGTTCCGTCTCCAGATAAAAGAGGACTTCATTTAAGTACGCCACCAAAAGGCTCTCTGTGTCCATTCCCTTCACGGAAAAGGATCGCGATCTGGTTGATTGCTTATTTTCCTCCTTCCGAATTTGGGAGAGATGATACATCCCTTTTGCTGCCTGTATGAACAAAGCGTTCAGATCATCCCCCCACACCTTGATCTCCACATCCGCCGTGTGCTCAATTTCCTGGAAACCAGCTTCCTTTTCGCTCATATCTAAGTACAGTATAACAAAGCTTAAAGAAAACCGGTCACAAGACGATATATCTTCCGATCTAGTTTTCACTCCAAATCACGAAGAATCGCAGCCTGATTCTGGCTGCTAATACCGCACCTATCACATCCCTCTCTTGTCCATTCCCGTAGATTCTTCTATAATTCGATTGACAGGCAGCATTAAAGCCAGAACACAAATTATGCCAACGTTGTTCTTATAATCAACTTTTCCCCCAAAGGAAAGAAAATGAACAAACCTCCCGATTTCGCTGTGATAGGGGGTTCGGGTTTATATGACATCCCCGGATTATCAGACACACAAGAACATGACCTGGAAACCCCCTTTGGGAAACCCAGCGCTCCCGTCATGACGGGGGTCCTCCGGAATCAAAAAATAGCCTTCTTGTCCCGTCATGGAATAGGCCATCAATTGAGCCCCAGTGAAGTGAATTACCGGGCAAACATTTACGCCCTGAAAATGCTGGGAGTGCAGCGGGTGATCAGTGTTAATGCCTGTGGGTCCTTAAGGGAAGACTACCAACCCGGGGATCTGGTCGTTCCCCACCAGTTGTTTGATTTTACGAAGAACAGGATCAATACATTTTTTGAGGGAGGATTAGCAGCTCATATTGGTACTGCGGATCCTTTTTGTAAGGACCTTTCAACCCACCTCCTCGAAGCCTTGAACTCAACGGGCGCTACCGTCCACAACCAGGGGGCTTTCATCACCATTGAAGGACCCCGATTTTCAACGCGGTTGGAGTCCAACACATTCCGGACCTGGGGGATGTCCATTATCGGCATGACCACAGCTCCCGAGGCATTTTTAGCCCGGGAAGCGGAGCTCTGTTACGCCTCTTTAGCTCACATTACAGATTACGATGTCTGGCACACGAGCGAAGAACCTGTTACCGTGGAGATGGTTTTGAGCATCATTCAGCAAAATACAGAAAACGTCAAAGAAACCATTCAGCATTTAGCGGCGAATCCTATGCCGTCTGAAACATCCTGCACCTGCTCTCAGGCCTTGAAAAACGCTGTGATCACAGATCCTGAAGCCATTCCTGAGAAAACCCGTTCAAAACTTGAGTTGTTAATTTCCAAATATCTCTAAGCCAGGTTAACATTTGTGAACTAACCCATTCCCATGGAACCAGATGTTATCCGTGAATTAAAAACAGGAGACACCGCCAACTTTGCGGGGGTATTTGCTGCCAATCGAGAGGCTGTGCATACCTGAATGGTCGATACCTTCAATGATAAGTTGAGGAAACCCAAAGGGGAGGCACAGGAAGCGGTCGCTGTCAGACCAAAGACAAGCATTTGGAAAGAACCTTATCAGAGGAAAGTCATGCTCCATTTTGACCTGCGGGGTGTGATCGGCAAAGGGGGATTAGGATCCCAGACCCTCCAGTCCTGTCTAGATATACCCGCAGCCTATTTCCACACTATGGGCGAGGTAGTTGATCGCCGAATCTGTGGAGAAGGTACTGGATGTTTATAAATTAGATTTTGGCGTGTCTGAAGCCATCCAAGTCCTCCATGTCAAAGATTTACCCGCTGTGGTGACTATGTACGCTCATGGGAACAGCATTCACGATGAAGTAGAAGCGAAATCGAAAGCCAAGCTGCAGGACCTGATAAAATACTCATAACCTAGAGGATGATTATGACTATTTTTAGAGATGTGAGATGTATTCACATCTCCTTTTTTTTCTGGCCATCAGAAAACATACTATGGAGCTTAACGAATCCGATCACTAAAATAAATAAAAATGGTCCTATCAATCATCACAATTAAGAATTTGTTAACCAGGCAAGTGCCTTTTTAGGATAAGATGTAGATGCTGTAGTTGAAGAAAAGGTCTTTTCCCTTCAACAGTATCAAAACTACGTACCTCACATCATCTAGGTCGTAAATAATGTCTTCAAAAGAGAAAAATTTATTACAGCGAGCCCGAAAGCTTGACAGCAAAGCCCTGGGAATTATCTACGACACTTACAGTGACAAATTGTACGCATACGCTGTCAGAAGGGTGGGAAACGCTCAACAAGCGGAGGACTTCGTCGCTGAAACGTTTTCAAGATTTTTGCAGGCATTAAAAAGCGGTGGAGGACCAAAAGACCACTTACAGGCCTACCTTTATAGAATCACCCACAACCTGATAACAGATCATTACCGCAGGGAACCTCCCCCTCCCCTGGAATTGGATGAAGACAGATACAGTGAGGACCTTGGTCAACCCGCAGACATCTTAACGCAACAAATAAAAGCTGAAAGGCTCCAGAAAGCCCTCCAGCATCTAACCCCCGGGCAGCAGCAGGTTATCATGCTTAAATACATAGAAGGATTCAGCAATCAGGAAATTGCGGAAACGATGGAAAAATCACCAGGTGCTGTAAGGTCACAAGCCCACCGCGCTCTTGCTTCTCTTGAAAGGATTCTGGTCGATGAGGAAGATGAATCATGACCAATCACAATATACAACCTGAATTAAATGAATATCTCAAAGCTCTCAAAGAAAAAGTGCCGCAGCGCGACCCAGAAATGGCAGCCAAGGGGCGGGCTAATTTTCTTTCGGAAGTGAAAGAACTCCAAGCGAAGAAATCAACCCCCTGGTTGGCTGAAATTTTTGCAGCGATCTTCTCTTTGCCGATTCAGGCCAACCGGCGTCTGGCAACCGCTGTCGCCAGCATTCTCACCGCGATCGTTCTTACTTTCGGGGCAGTGGGGGGAACGGTGTATGCCTCTCAGGACAGCCTGCCAAAACAAACACTTTACGCTGTAAAAACACTCACCGAAGATATCAGGCTCAGATTTTCAAAACAACCGGAAGAAAAAATTAGATTACTGGAAAAGTTTGCCAATCGAAGGGTAGAAGAACTATCCGCGCTTTCAGAGAAAGAAGAAGAATTTCCCGAGGAGACGATTACTCGCCTGGAGCAGCATACAGAAACCATACTTAAGATAGCTTCTAAACAGGAAGGAAAAGAGTTGACCCAATCATTGAAAAAAATCCGGAAGTCTCTCCAAGCACAGGAAGAGATCATATCCAAACTGGCAAACATGGAGCATGGAAATGCTGACAAGAAACTAACGCAGGTGCAGAAAAAACTACGGGAAAAAATCCATCTTGCTGAGGAAGGCCTGGACAATCCAGCTGCTTTTCGAAAGAAAATGAAGAGCACAACACCTTTCACCCCGGTAGAGACCCTAAAACCCGGGAAACCAGAAGAAACTAGGACGCCTGAAAATAAGCGGAAACCGGTTGACCGCGGCACCCCAATTTGGAAAGGAAAACCTGACCAGGTTGGCACGCCAGATCATAAAGGGAAACCGGGAGAGGCTGGACAACAGGAGAACAAGGGGAAACCAAACGAGCCAGGCTCACCAGATGACAAAGGGAAACCTGAAGATCCGGGTCCGCCGGATGATAAAAGAGGACCATGAGAAGAGAACGACCATAATTTTAAGCAAATTTACGAAATTCATATTAGACATATAACCTCTCAGCCTACAAACTACCCCATCTATTCCATCCTCCTATAACCTCCTCAGAATCAGGAAGATTCTCCTGAGGGTGAATGGCAGCGTTACCTCAAAATGCTTCCTGGCTCCACGCCTATCCTTTGATAACCAAATATTCGCCTTCTCCTCAAAACCACCATCTCAACCTTAAAAAATTCAGATATTTAACAAACACCCGTAACAATCTGGTCTTTTTCGCGTCATATAGAGTGAAAGAAAGTCAGAAAAAAGGGAATTTAAGTCCAAAACCAGGAAAAATAATGGCTGAAGAAAGGAAATACCCGATATTAAATGAATATTTTGAGGCTCTAAAAGAAAAAGCTCCTCAGCGTGATGCAGAGCAAGCCGCTAAAGGGCGGACCCATTTCCTGGCGGAAGCGAAGAGCCTGCAAAAACCCCAATCGACATCCTGGTTAGCGGACTTCCGAAAGACGCTTGCTTCCCTACAAATCAGGGGCAATCGCCGTTTAGCCACCGCTGTCGCCAGCGTTTTGATTGCTCTAATCATCACCCTGGGGTCCGTTGGAGGAACTGTATACGCTTCCCAAGACAGCTTGCCAACTCAAACCCTTTACGCTGTAAAGACATTAACTGAGGATATACAACTGCGATTTGCAGATCAGGCCCAGGAGAAAATTGACCTCCTGGAAAAATTCACGAACCGCCGCGTTGATGAAGTGACCGCATTGGCCGAACGGGGCGAGGATATCCCCCAAGATACGATCTCTCGTTTTGAACAGCACACAGAGACCATGCTGCAGCTCTCCGCGGAATTAGAGGATGAAGATCAAGCCCAAACGCTTTCCCATATTCGCAACGCGCTGCAAGTTCATGAAGAAGTCATTCAAAAGCTCGCCGAGCGAGAATCGGGGAAAGCGGGAGAAGCGCTGCGTATGGTCCAGGGAAGGTTGCAGTCACAGATACAACGCATCGAAGAAGGAATGCTGGACCCAACCACTTTTCAAGAGAACAATCAAGATCAGAATCCCTTCAAGCCATTCGAAACCCCTCCGTCCGGAAAGCCTGAAAATATTGGACCGCCCGAAGAAAAAGGGAAGCCGGATGGGGTTGGCACACCGGACCACAAAGGCAAACCGGAGGACGCCGGCACACCAGAGAGCAAAAAGGGTCCAGAAAGTGACCCCCCTGATGGCAATGGACCTCCCGATGAGGTTGATCCTCCAGCCGGCGGAGGAAAACCATAAATGAACGTCCAAGACCATACTGCCTATGATGAAGAACAACCTCAGTAATTATTTAGTCTTTCGATCACCGAAAGAAAGGAGAAAGATATGAAACACAATAGGCACATTCTCACCAGTTTTATGCTCATCTTAACCCTACTGCTCACAGGGTTCACCAGCCGGGCCGTTCAAGCGGAAACCCCGGATGAGTACGAATTTTCGGGCATCGTGGAAACGGTAAGCGAAGATGGCTTCACCTTCCTGACTGAAGACGACATTCTGATCTCCGTGAGTGCGATAGAAGAGGATGAAGGAAACTTCTTCTTCACGCTCACCGTGGGAGAGGAAGACCCCCTCACCATCTCTGTAGATGAAGATTTCGATTTTGGCGTCATCGAAGAGGGTGGCGAATTCGAACTCGAGGTCAAGTACAACAAAGAGACCGAGGAATGGACTGTATACAAACAAAAATTCCAGGAGCGGGAACGCGAAGAAGACGGGTACTTCTGCTCCGAGGACACTGAAGAGCAACATCCAGTAGCTTTAGCCATCGCCGAGAGCTATGACACGGATTATGAATCCGTGATCGGAATGTTCTGCGAAGGACAGGGTGAAGAGGGCAGCGCCCGGACCGGATTCGGGCAGATCATGCTGGCCTACCAGACCGCGGGAGAGACCGGGGGAACAGCTTCCGAGATCTTGAGTGAACGCGCGGAAGGCAAAGGTTGGGGGCAAATTTGGCAGGACCTGGATTTGATCGGGAAACCTGAAGACGCTGGAAAACCTGATCACGCCGGAAAACCTGACGATGTAGGGAAACCCGAAGGCGTAGGTAATGGAAAACCAGAAGGCGCCGGGCCCCCAGAAGAAGCGGGCCCGAAACACTAATCAAGCATTGACGTAGATCTCTGTGAGAGGTGACGCTCTCTCGCCCATGGGGAGCGTTCCTCTCACAACACTTGAAACAACTATGAAAAAGAAACTTTTCATTCTCGTTATCCTGATACTCATTGCGCTGACCGCTTGCGATAACTCACTCCAAAAAGCGACCCAGCAAGTCCTGGGCAAAGAGGAACGCAACACACCGACTCCTCCTCCAACAGAGGAAGAAAATGAGGCAGAACAATCGGAAGAGGAAAAAAATACCTCTGCGTGCCCAGAAGAAGATCCACAACCCATCGCTGTCAGTATATCCGAAAAATTTGACGTCTCTTATGAAAAAGTAATCGATTGGTATTGCGATGGTTACATTTTTGAAGATATCTTACTAGCTTTGCAAACGAGCAAAATGTCGGACGTGGAACCCGACACCTTGCTGAAAGAAATTGAGGCAAAAACCTGGGAAGAGATTTGGGATAACTTAGGGATCACGAATCCTAAGGAATAATTAAACGAATCATAGATTAAAGGTAAAGGTGAAATATGAATGAGAAAGATACCCAAAAATACGAAGTGTCCCAACAAGAACTCATGGAATGGTACAGCGGGGGAAGATCATTCCAAGACATCATGAAAGCCCTTCAAACCAGCCAGCTATCCAATATCCCGCCAAAAGAATTATTGACCCGCAGCATAAACCAGAGCTGGGAAGAGATTTGGAAAGAAATCGGGGTATTGCCCGCCTAGATTAATATCATAGAGGGGGGCAATAGAAATGTGTCTTGATTCTAATTTTCCAGATTCATCCCTCAGGTGTGAATACCTGAGGGTGATCACTTTAAGACCTGTCGTCAAGCATCTCCCGATACACAGAGATCTTTCTCTTCACGCGTCGGATCCGGATAAAGAGTTGGAGTAAGTACCCCAAGATAAAACTAAAGATAACCGCATATCCAGCAATCATGTACTGATATGTATCCATGATTTCTAATCCCATGTAATCCTTCTCCTTTGTTCAACTCATCAATTCCAAGCGGAGTTTATTCATCATGGATTCTAGCTTTTCCAACCTGATCCGGTGCCAGAGCACATCCGAAAAGAGAACAGAAAACGTGAATAAACTGAAGAAAAATGTTATTTTCATAGACTCTGTCATGCTGAACCCTCCCCCCGCAGTCGGGTCACCAGCGCCGATCACCACAGGGTGAATGGTGCGCAGCATCCGGATGGAAACAAATGTCAACGGCACACTGACAAAACAAAAGATCGCATATACCGCAGAGAATCGAGCCTTTTGTCGTGGTTCGTCAATAGCCTGACGCAGTAAAAAATAAGCCCCATAGATCAGCTCCACCACAGCTGCTGTGGTTAACCTGGGATCCCACGTCCACCACGTATTCCAAATCGGCCTGGCCCAAATGGAGCCAGAAATAATGGCAATGAAAAAGAAAATAAAACTTATTTCAACACTAGAAAAACCAATCATGTCCCATATTTTTTCCCTGCTGAGAATATACATGACGCCCATGAGGGCTGAAACAAAGAACCCCAACATCCCCACCCATGCAGTAGAGACATGAAAATAAAACACTTTTTGGACAGCACCCATACTACGTTCCAACGGAGCATAGAAAAATACCAACAAAACAGCCGCCAAAAAACAAATAACGGTAATCCCATCCAACAGGGAAAGGAAACGGGGTTTTTCTTCCATTTACGACCACTCCTCTACCACATATTCAAACAACATAACAGCGACTGCAGTAAATATCAGATCATAGACAATAATGACATTCAGCCAGGTCATGATCCATGGCCCTGGATATCCTTCTAAATAACCGATGCTCGCTTTCACCGCGGGGATCAGGATCGGGATCGTGAGAGGAAAAAGCAGGATCGGAAGTAAGATATCGTGCGTTCGGGCCTGAACACTCATGGCAGCCAGAAGGGTCCCTACCGCAATATAGCCTATCGAACCCAATAACACCACCAGCAGGAAACCGGGGACTAACATGTTGACATTGAAAAGGACGCTGTAGATTGGGAGGACTATCACCTCAACTACCAGCAAAAATATTAAATTACCAAGCGCTTTCCCGACGTATAACGCGCTGCGATCTACAGGTGCCAATAATAAACCATCCAAGCATCCCCCCTCCCTTTCAGAAGCCATGGATCTATTTACACCCAATGTGCCGGCAAACGTAAATGTCACCCATAAAACCCCCGCTGTGACGGATTCTTGAGCCTGGACATCCAAATCCAGAGCAAAGTTAAATATGAGTATTACCAATAAAGAAAAAACCAGCATAGACGTAAGAATTTCCTTGTTCCGGGCCTCCCCAACCATATCCTTCCAAACCACCGTTATCACGGTCCTGAGGTAATTTCTCACAACCGCTCTCCCCCTCTCCTCCGGACAGCCTCCCGGTAAAACATCAGTAGTCGATCCATGTCTATTTTCTCTTCCTTTACAGAAGCCACGATCTTACCTCGAGAGAGGACATCAAACCGCGATGCCAGATTGGCAACCTGGGCTAAATCGTGAGAGGTGACAAGAACAATCCGGCCTTGTTCACTCATATGCAGAAGGACATCGTTCAACATTCGCACGGAATCCTGGTCCAAGCCTGTGTGTGGTTCATCAAAAAGTAAAATTTGGGGTTCATGTAAGAGGGATCTACCCAGGGCTAAACGCTGAACCATGCCCCGCGAAAATGTCCGCACTAGATCAGCGCCTCGGCGTTGCAAACCTACCATGTCCAAAACCTGTGTAGCCCTTTGTCGATAATCAGACACGTTGTAAAGGCGGCCATAAAACCAGAGATTTTCCTCCGCTGTGAGATCGCCGTACAGCAGGGGTTGATGGGAGACAAACCCTAATCGTTCTCTAACCCAATCAGCCTCTTGGGGCAACTGAAAACCCGCGACACTCACCTCCCCCCCATCTGGACGGAAAAGCGACGACAGGATACGGAGGAAGGTTGTTTTACCAGATCCATTTGGCCCCAAAAGGGCTACAAGTTCACCCTTCTCCACTTGAAAATCCAACCCGTTCAGGACACGTTTATGACCAAAACGCTTCCGGAGATTCCGCACTTCAATCATCCTGCATTTCCTTCTCTACAGACTCTCTCAGCCTGGCTTTTAATGTCTCCCGGCGGGAACGATACACGTTCTCCTGGATCTCGCCTTCAGCGTATAAATTATCTAAAGCGATGATCGCATCCGTAAGCTCTGCTTTGTCTTTGGAAACCTGATTTAAATCTGGATCAGGACCCTCATTTTCCAGCCGCTGATGATAAAACCACATTCCAATCAACAACAAGGCCCCACTTAAGACGCTGAAACCAATCAAAAAACTTTTCTGATCCTCAACCAAAACCAATTCTTTTCCTGGATCTGACTGTCCAGGAAGACCGGAAAGGGCAAAACGTATTTGTTCTCCGCGACGTACGTTTTCCGCCAAATACACATGTATGCCCCCCCCCTGGACTTCCCGGATACCCATGTCCTGTAAAAAGGTTCCCTGGACATCCACGCCCTGGGCAGGCGTCATGATCTCCACTGAGCCTACAGGTAAATTCGTTTTCTGTGTAAATTCAAGATGGTTGTCCTTATATGGGATATCAAAAAACACGGTGGTTTGATACACACCGGACCCTGGAGGGACACTCATCGTATCACCAAAACCATTCTCCGTGAACACATAACGTTCCCCCAAGGAACCCGACTCGAACTTTATATTCTGCGCTCCTTCCGGCAAAGGAAAGTCAAGGACAGGCTCTCCTTTTTTCTCAGAAACAACCGTTTTAGGGCCAAAATTTGAAACGATAAACATTTCCCCAAACTTAACTAGAGCTTGATCGGAAAAGTTCACAAAGATATGCAAACTTTCCACGGATAATGACCCCTGATCTGTGGTCGTTCCATAAACCTGTATTTGAAGGTCAAGCGTTTTGTTGTCTGATTTTAGTTGGACAACATCCGAACGATACGTCGCTCCTTGATACACAAGGGAGGCGAAATAATGTAACCCCGGTTTCAAAGGCACCGAAGGGAACGTGATCTTACCATCCTCTTTTAGCGGGAGAGATTGAACATAGACCTGAGTCATATGGTCATAACCCTCTAATTTCACCCGCAGGTCTGGCGCCAGGTTTTCGTCTTCCCGTTGATCAACAACGGTAACCATCACGTTTCCGAGCCACTCCTCTCGGGTCGGTTCGGGTGTGGATTCGGATAGTGGAATTGGCCTCTGGTTTGGAATCAGTGATCCTCTCTGTCCCTCCAGGTGACGAGAGGGGAATTCCACTAAAACTTTCCCTAAAGGAGACCTGGTATATTTTAAGAATGGTGTGGTCGTTGGGTAAGAGGAAAGCCCACCCCACATACCCATGTAGAGGGCATGTAATGAAATCAAGACGAACCACCCAGCCTTTGCCACATTCATGACGCCAATCTTTCTCCACACTGGACACAGTATTGATCAGAAGTTCCCACAACATGGCCGCAGTGAGGGCAAAATTTGTATTTCTTGCTGCCTAATTTGCGGCGCCGGGAAGCGATCAAGGTTTCAATCTCATCGACCTCCGTTCTGGGAGGGGATTTTTTGATCGCCTCACCAGATAGGGGTTTCCTTTCAATCTGCTGCTTTTCTTTTAACTCATCGATTTTTTTAACGATTAGGGCTGCTTTTTTTACCAAGGTTTGGCGGGCTCTTTGATAATCTTTGGGGGCAATTTTTTCCAGCTCGTAATCAAAATCTAACTCCTCAATACGTTTGTACATCCGCTCCCGTTCAGCCTGAAGCCTGGATAACTCACACTCCTCCTCTGACACATACGTCTCCTGATCAAAAAAGGGTTGGCTGACAAATACAGCTACCAACAACATAATGCTGAGGAGGACTAAAATTGAACCGACATCCATTTCAAAGCACCTCAAATTCTGATCTCATTTTTTTTCCAGAAGAGGATCAAGAGTGGATTTGATATCTTCCAGGGAACGAAACGGCCCGATCTGCCTGTGGTAGATTTCACCGTTCCGGTCGATGATGTAGGTTTCCGGGACGCCGCGAATGCGAAAGGCCTGAGAAATATCTGTGCGCCTGTCCGGGCCGTTTGGATATGTGATTTCAAATTGTTCAATGTACTCTCTTGCTGCAGGCTCAGTATCCACATAATCCACACCCAAGAAGATTACATCTTCTCGAGATCGATAATCCCGCCAAGCCTGCTCTAAATCCTTGGCTTCGGGCTTACATGATTCGCACCAGGAAGACCAGAAATTTACAACTACCACCTTCCCTCCCAGCTCCTGCAAATGAAACGTTTCCCCAGAGAATGTTGTCAATTTGAAATCAGGCGCTTTCTCACCTACCCCGATCTGACCTTGCTGTGTCCTTATCAAACCAAGTGCAAGGATCGTCAAGAGCAGCACCAATCCTCCCCAAAGCAACCACTTTTTCATACGGTTTCCCTTACCCCTTTCACCTATTTTCTAATTCCTTCTCCACGCGAGAGATATATTCTTCCTCAATCCCTACCTCATCTTCCTGGACTTCCCTGGAATCAGGACGAGAGGACCTTCCGCTGATCTGCCATTTAGTAAATCCGCGATAAAGGGCATAGGCTCCTGCTAAGAATGCCAGTGGTGGGACGAGATAAACTAACCAGTTGAACCCTCGCTTTGGGGGCTCAGCCAAAACACGATCGCCGTATTCCTCGACAAAATACCCCTTGATTTCTTCCTCCGTCCAACCCTGCTGAAGCTTGTCACGGATCAACCCCCGCCACTGCTCGCAGGCAGAAGTTCGACAGGCATCCAGCGGCGTGTTTTCACAAACCGGGCAGTAAAGCTGTTTGGCAATCACATTTACCTCATCATCAGGAGGAGTTGGCTCTTGAGCGAAAGCAGGGCTTGGGTACAACATGACCAAAACAAGCAAAACCAGGAAAACCCAGGCCCCAAGATGAATATGTATCTTCATCGTTTCCTCTTTTGGAGTGGCGAGGACACTTTGTGAACTCGATCCAACTCATTTTCCGGCCAAGCGGCAACCAGGATTCCGGCGATAAAGACCCAGCCTCCAATCCAGAGCCAATTTACCAGAGGATTATAATAAATCTTAAATGTGGCCCCTTGCTCGGATATCTCTCGCCAATCGACCAGGATGACATATAGATCACCGGCTAAAGTGCTTTTCACCCCTGGGATCGTCATTGGTTGATTGGCATCATAGAAGTAATCCCGCCTGGGATATATCTCCGCTAATTCCTCTCCACCACTGCTGACACCCACAACTGCCCGGGTCACATTCCTACCATCATGGGTATCAAATGACACCAAATCTTTGTACGTGATGGAATATTCACTCAGGGAAAGGCTCCCCCCTTCTGGAATCGTTCCCTGGGTTTCTACCTGGTACATTTCAATGCCAATCACGCCCAGAGCCATAAATATCACACCAATATGCACAATATAACCACCATATCGCCGGCGGTTTTTTTTCGCCAGGCTGTAGAATGCAGTGAACACATTTTCCCCATGTGCTTTTATGCGAGCTGCGGCTCCCCTCCAAAATTCATATGCCGTAACAGCGAACACAAACCCTACCAGCCAAAAACCCAGTACCCCTTGCCAGCGCGTGATACCAGCGATATAGAGGACAGGAAAAGTTAGCAAAGAAAAAACCAAAGGTTTCCAAACCGCCCGGCCCCATTTTTTTAGGGAGGAATATGTCCACGCAGTGAGCGGAGCAATCCCCATCAATAAAAGCAAGCCAGCAAAAAGAGGCCCTGTCGCTCGCTCGTAGAATGGGGGTCCCACCGTGACTTTCTGACCAGTGACAATCTCAGAAATAAGCGGGAAGAGGATTCCCCATAAAGTGGTCACAAAAATGCCTAAAAAAAGCAAGTTGTTAAGGAGAAACAACGCCTCCCGCGAGAAAAGCGAATGAAGCTCATTGTTTGATTCTAAATCCTTCCAACGAGATAACAATAACCCCAAAGAAACAGTTAAAGTCAAGGCAATGAACACAAAGAAAAGAGGGCCTATCGCGCTTTGAGCAAATGCGTGTACAGAAGACAGTACCCCTGAACGCGTGAGGAACGTACCGAAGACCACCAGGTCAAAGGTAAGGATGATCAAGACCAAGTTCCACCGCTTAAACATGTCTTTCTTCTCCTGGATCATGACAGAATGCAGAAAGGCCGTCCCAGTCAGCCACGGCATAAAAGCTGAGATCTCTACCGGGTCCCACCCCCAGTATCCTCCCCAACCAAGGACATCATATGCCCAACGTGCCCCCAGGATCAACCCCAAAGAAAGGAACAGCCAAGCCCAAAGGGTCCAGCGCCTCGTCAGGCATATCCAACGATCATCCGTCCGCCCTGTGACCAAAGCGGCAATTGCAAACGCGTAAGGGATGATAAAGGACACAAATCCTAAATACAACATGGGAGGATGAATGATCATGCCCGGATGGCGAAGCAGGGGATTCAGACCCTGACCATCACGGGGCACAAAAGGGACAGCCCCTTCAGGTCGGGCAAATGCCCGAACGATCCCTGTAGAAGTTTGCCAATAGCGGGAGAATGGATTTTCAAAGAATACATTTACGATGAGGAAAAAAGACAGCGTGACCAGGATGACTATGATCACCCAGGGCAAGAACTCCCGATCTCGTCCCCAGTCGCGCAGCGCAATGGCCGTGGCAAAGGCAGCCAACAGCCAGGACCAAAACACAAGCGAACCAGATTGTCCGCCCCAGAGTGCGGTTAATTTTAAGTAAAAGGGCATGCTCCGGCTGGTAACCTCAGAAACATAAGCAACCTGGTAGTGATGGGTTACCAATAAATACAGAAGGCTGAGGACAGGTACGGTCAATAAGGGAAACATCAAAGCCATGGATTGACGCGCGCTGTTGATCCACTGCTCATGTTGTGACCTTTGACCGTTAACCGCTGCTGCGATCCCGTAAAGGGCGACAATAAGTGTAATCAACAAGGTGCCAAATCCGATGTTCGCTACCACACGAAAACTCCATAGACCGACTTGATTAATAAATTCCTATTACGATTCCCCAGATATCTCATCCAGATTTTTCAGGAGAGACTTCTTCATATTTGGTGGGGCATTTCAGGAGAACTTCATCCGCGTAGAATACACCATCTAAAGTCATCTTTCCTGTGATGATGGCCTGGGCTTCATGCACCAATAAATCCGGTTTAGGACCCTCATACATGACATCCAATGTCTCCCGATCAGGGTCATTCACAGCTTGATGCAAGGCAGCGGCTACACCGCCCTCAGCATTGAGGGCTACCTTTTTCCCCGGAACATGAGCAATCGTGAAGGTCAAGTTTAAATTTTCCATATCATATGCGATGCTTTCGCCAATCACTGCCCCGGATACACGCACGTTCCGATCATTTAATTCCCCCTGCTCATATTTCAAGTTTGTTTCCTCTACGGTGAGATAATACTGCGTGTTGGCTTTCGCGGAGGAAGCAATCAAATAAATCACCGCTGTCACAATCAGGATCCCCCCCACGATGAACTTAATCCGACCCCGATTTTTCATTTCCTTCACAGCCATTTCTTCACCCATGCTGAAAGCCCCATGATTACTTTACGCAACTCACGTTTCCTTGCTTGTCAAAATTTTCACATATTGAGATTAATAGAATATGAAAATCAGACGAATGGTATATGAAATATCCTTTCAGACTGGAGATTAACTCTTAATACCGATCCTTATGGGCCGCTCCAGGTAAAGACTAGAGTTTATGCCCACAGACTCTACAATAACGATCGTTTTCTGCTGTTTTGCTTCCACACTGCGGACAAGAGGAACTCAACTCAGAGAAAACTGGCTCATGTGGTTTCGGTTTGCTTTCCAGACTTTCAGGAGGATTTCGTTTTTCACCAAACCACCAATAAATTCCAACTGCACCCAGTATGAACAGAAAGCCTAAACTACCCAGCAGCCAGGGGAGAAGATTCCAGCCCTGGAAAGAAAAAGATAGTTGGGGTTCAATGGGTTTACGGGGTTGGACTGATTGTCCCCCCATACTCAATGAATCAGAGGATTTATGATATTTAATCTGGATATTCTGGCTTTCAGTTTCCTTCAATTGGGCTTCGCTCATCCTGAAATATTTTAAGCCGTCACTTCCCTGATAAGATTCCCCAAAAGGTGGTGATATATCCAGGTCATAAGCACCCCGAGGTTCTTGAACCTGGAACACAACCGAATTCACAGAGTGATTGCCCGGCCATGTATAAGTAAATGTGCGCAGATTTCCCTCTTTTTTTAGAAGAGGGTCATAGTATTCAAATTGAACTTCATGAAACGTAGCGATAAAAGAGATCTCAGCGAATTCCCCCTTTAACACACGTTCATATTTAACAGACATTAACTTGTTATCAGGATCGCGAACAGCTACAGCATTGGGTTGGCCTGCTTCAGCAGGAATTTGAAATGTAACCAAAGCAGGCAGGGACACCTGGGATGACAAGACTCCCCGATAAATGATCAGGACACGAGGATCGTCGTACTCTGGCCAAATGTCAACCACCAGTTCATCAAAGGTTACCCCTTCCTGACCCTGTACCGGAAGGGGGAAGAGCATCAGAAACAGCACAATGACCAAAACCGCTTTTTTCAAAGGGAAACCTCCTCAAGTAGTATACCGGAATCTCCCTCAACCGTTGTTTATCTCAGCGTATCGCATCCCGCAACTGGTGCGTGAGTTCGATAAACCGGGTGGAATATCGAACTCCTTCTTCTCGGGGTCGGGGTAAATTCACCAAAAGATCCATCCGGAGGCGTCCGGGTTGGGGGCTGAACGCAAAAACACGATCTGCTAAGAAAACTGCTTCCGCTATATCGTGGGTGACCATGACCACCGTCTTTTTACGAGCGCGCCAGATACGCAATAACTCATCTCCCATACGCTCCCGTGTCAATGCATCCAAGGAGCCAAAAGGTTCATCTAACAATAAAAGTTTAGGATCATGTACCAAACTGCGGGCAATGGCCACACGCTGAGCCATCCCACCGGACAGCTCCCGCGGCAGCCAGTCCTGAAATCCAGACAGGCCGACCAAATCAATCAACTCTTGTGACCGGTCTTCCATTTCGTTCCGGGATAGATTTGATGCTCGGTCCAATTCCAGAGGCAGAAGGATATTTTCCAGCACCGTCCTCCAGGGCATAAGATTCGCATCCTGGAATACCATCCCCAGACCAGGACGGGGGCCCGTGACCCGTTCTCCTTCAAAAACCACCTCGCCTATCGTGGGGGAAAGCAAACCCGCGATAATTCGCAGCAAAGTGCTTTTCCCACTCCCTGAGGGACCTACAATGCAAATGAACTCCTCAGGGAGGACCCGGAAATGGATCTCGCGCAGGGCCTCCAAGGGTTCCTTCCCATCCAGAAAAGCTAAGCTGAGGTCATGGACCTCCAGTATCGGGTCTCTACTCTTTGATGAATTCATTTGTGTACATGGCTTCCACATTGATTGCGTCTTCGAGCAAACCCATATTTCTCAAGATCTCTACCATATTTTCCCAGGATTGATCTTCGCTCTTCCCATAAGGGTCTACCTGATAAAGATCTATGGATGTCCGCAGCACTTCCATTTGCACTTCCCGGTCAGCTTCCTCCAGCCCTTCCACATATCCATGAGTTATCTCGTACGCTTTTTCTGGGTTCTCTACTGTGAACTGGATGCCTTTCAAAGTCGCCTGCACCATATCGCGCACCAGATCTGGGTTTTCATTCAGGGTTTGCTGATTGGTAATCAATCCGTTCGAAACCAGCTGCACGTAATCAGCGACCGCGATGACATCAATATCGTAACCCTGGCTTCTGAGTTGGACTGGCTCATTCGCGAGATACCCGACGACAGCTTCAACTTGATCGCTGACCAAGGCTTCGACCTGATTGTAACCAATGGAATCCAGCCTAAGATCATTTTCCTTTAACCCCACATAACCCAAGAGTGCGCGCAGACCAACGTAATTCGCGCCATATAATCCAGGCAAACCCACTGTGCGCCCTTCAAGGTCCTCCGGTTCCGTGATCCTCTGATCCTCACTGGCAATCACTGCGACCGGGTAATCCTTATACCAGGCCATCACGTAAACCACAGGGAGGTCTTTAGCCCTGGCCAGGGGAACCTGCTCACCTGAAACCACGGAAAAAGGGATCTCACCAGCTCCAACCAGGGCCAGGCCATCCGTTTCGCGTTTATAATCAAAGGTCACCTCAAGACCCACTTCCCGGTAATAACCTTTTTCCACAGCGACATAAAAAGGGGCAAACTGAATGTTGGGCACAAAACCCATAGGAAGCCTAATCTCCACCAATTCCGGTGAGGTTGGCTTGAATGCTTCTCGCTCAGCACATGCAGAAAGGACCAGAGTCATCATAAATATGACGATAACGACGTTCTTTTTCATATTCATTCACTCCTTGGGTATCTTAAAAATGGCTTTCTGTCTTTTGCCATGAAAGAACATTTTTTTCTATTAATATAACTGCCCCATACAAAGCCAGGGCCATAAGTATTAACGCAAATACAGCCACAAAAACCAGGGATGTATCATACATTCCCCGGCCCACATTGACCAAGAATCCCAATCCCTGATCTGCCCCCACAAATTCCCCTACGACTGCTCCAATAACCGAGAGGGTCGCTCCTACCCGCAGCCCACCCAAGAAAACAGGCAAAGCCGCTGGGATTTCCAGCAACCTCATTCGCTGCCAGGAATTAGCCTGCAGGGAATGCATCAAATCATAGAGTTCATCAGGGACAGAGCGGATCCCAACGATCGTGTTCACCAGGACCGGAAAAAATACGATCAAGGCGCTAATCAAAACTTTGGAAAACATGCCCGGACCCAGCCAGATCACCAACAGAGGGGCAATAGCTACGACAGGGATCGACTGACTGGCGACAATATAAGGTGCCAATATTCGTTCCACTACCCTCATTTTCGCCAGGGTATACCCGATAACAATCGCTGAACTTACGCCGATCAATAAGCCCATCAGAACTTCAGACAGAGTCACCCAGGCATGAAAGATCAAGCTGCCATCGGAAACAGAGATCAAAAAACGATCCCAAACCTGGCCTGGCGTGGGCAAAATAAAAGCGGGTACCTGGCTGTACTTCGTGAATGAAAACCACAAAGCTAAGGCAATCAAGCCAGAGGTAATAGTGAGAATAATCCTTCCCGCAGGCCTTACAAAGAAGGAGCGTTTGGATGACTGATAAAGGTTCTTTTGTTCCATAACAACCCTGTAAACGAATGAAGCCCTGCCGCATTAGATCGGGGCAGGGCGTTTGATTCTACTCACACAGGCAGGACCATCTAAATAAAAACCGAAAGCTGTACGCTTTCGGGGCAGATTCTCCCGCCATGACAAACACCAGGCAGAGGAAAACATGGTACCTTCTCCTGTCCGGACTATACCGTCGGCCCCGGAGTTTCACCGAATCCTGCGCCATTTCAGGCGCTCGCGGGCTTTACCGCCGATAGGGAATTGCTTTCGCTCACCCAACCCCGAAGGTTGAAAGTATTCAATTTCCAAAAAAATTATACTATGAACAAGAATCATCGTCAATAAACGGCATCTCCAGTGTTAGGGCAATAGGACATTTTAACTTTGCCTTGGCATAAACGGCATCTCCAGAATATTACAATGGACCGAGTGGCCGTCATCCTTATCATTCGTCCCATCTAAGTATTCAAAGTAAAAGCCCAACCAAGACATCACCCCTCAAAAGGGAGGCCACCTAGACGAATCATATCTCTCATGATATACTTCTCACGTTCCCGCCTTATCGGCGGGACAAATGTTGAATCAACTAATTACACACGTTTCCCGACCTGACGGTGCGTGCCAGCCTCAACCGCTGGTGCCGGGAAGGAAAGACGGAAACGGAGGCCTAACGCAAGGAGAAACCTCATGTCCATTGTATCCATGAAAGAACTATTAGAAAGCGGCGTTCATTTTGGTCATCGAACATCAAAATGGAACCCGTATATGAAGCCTTACATCTTTACGGAAAGAAATGACATTCACATCATTGACCTTCAACAAACCGTAGAGGGCCTTGAGGAATCATATGAAGTCATTCGCGACATCGTAGCAAAAGGCGGTGAAGTCCTTTTCGTAGGGACAAAACGCCAAGCCCAAGACATCATTAAAAAATACGCTGAAAAGGTCAACATGCCCTATGTGATCGGCCGCTGGCTTGGGGGCACTCTGACCAACTGGCAAACAATCCGGGAACGCATCCACGAATTGGAACGCCTAGAAGCCATGCGCGACCGGGGGGAGTTTGAACTTCGCCCCAAGAAGGAAGCCCTCGGCATGCAGCGTCAAATCGAACGCCTGCTGGACCGATTGGGGGGCATCCGCGAGATGGATGGGCTTCCAGACATTCTTTTCGTTGTAGATGTCTTCCGGGAGGAAATCCCTGTCCACGAAGCGAATCTTCTCAAAATTCCTGTCGTAGCTGTGGTGGACACAAACTGCAATCCAAAAAACATTGATTATGTCATCCCGGCTAATGACGACGCCATTCGCGGCATTCAACTGATCGTGAGTAAAATCGCCCAAGCTGTACAGGAGGGCGTAAACATGCGCAAAGACCAGGAAGCTGAAATGGAAGCTGCGGAAGCAGAAGCCCAACTGCCGGAAGAACTTCGAGATGAATTGACGGATGAAGAACTCCTCGGAGAATCCACCTTGGAGAAGATGCAGGAAGAGCAGGAAAAAGAAACCCAAAAGAAAGAGGAAAAAGCCGAAGCTGAGGTTGAGACCGAATCTGAAGAAACAGAAGAGGAGATAGAAAGCCCCGAAGCAGACGCGGAACCTGAGGAAGAAGAAGCTGAAGAGTTGGATGAGCAAGAGGGTGACGAGGAAGAAGAAGCCGAAGAGTCGGATGAAGAAGAGAGTGAAGAGGAAAAAGAAACGGAAGACGATAAGGCCTAAACAACTATGGATGTATCAATAGAAAAGATAAAAAAATTACGGGAATCCACAGGATCTGGTATTCTGGACGTTAAAGAAGCTCTGAAAGAAACCCAGGGCGACATGGAGAAAGCGGTCGATATCTTGCGCCAAAAGGGACTTGCTAAAGCTGCAAAGCGATCAGATCGGGAAGCATCTGAAGGGGTGATTGACCTTTACTCCCATGGAAACGGTCGCGTGGGGGTGATGGTGGAAGTCAACTGCGAAACGGACTTTGTTGCTCGATCAGATGATTTTCAGGAATTCGCCCATGAAATAGCCCTCCAAGTCGCTGCCGCTGCACCGCGGTGGATATCGGAAGACGACATCCCCCAAGATGTCATCGAACATGAAAAAGAAATCTCCCGCAAGCAATTCGAAGAAGAAGGGAAGCCTGATCACATCATTGAACAGATTTTAGAAGGTCGGTTGAATAAATTCAAAGATCAAACAGTGCTGTTACGTCAGGAATACATTCGGGACGATGAACTGACCATTGAGGAACTGCTTCACGAAACGATCGCCTCTATTGGAGAGAACATCGTCATCCGGCGCTTCAAACGCTGGGATCTTGGAGGAGCAATAGAGAATTAATCTCAAAAGGCCAACCAAATGGTTGGCCTTCTTTTATAATAGGGGGGAGGGTCACAAATTACGACATTGGGGAAGGACCATGACCAAGAACCTAAACTACAACCGCATCTTATTAAAAATCAGTGGGGAAGCATTAGCGGGTTCCCAAGGATTTGGCATTGACCCCCTCCGCGCGGAGGACTTAGCCGAACACCTTCAAAGCGTGTATGATATGGATGTAGAAATCGCCATCGTGATCGGCGCCGGTAACCTTTGGCGGGGACGGCAGGGGTTAGAACGGGGGATGGATCGAGCCACAGCCGATTACATGGGGATGTTAGCGACCGTGATGAACGCCATGGCCTTAATGGATGCCCTAGAACGGCAAGGGATCATCACCAGAGTCCAGTCAGCCATTGAAATGAGGGCTGTGGCCGAACCCTACATTCGACGCCGGGCCATACGACACCTGGAGAAAAACAGGGTCGTCATCTTTGGCGCTGGAACTGGAAACCCCTACTTCTCAACGGATACCGCTGCAGCTCTTCGGGCGATGGAAATTGACGCAGATGTCCTCATAAAAGCCACCAAGGTAGACGGAGTATATGATTCCGATCCTGAAAAAAATGCCGACGCAAAGCTATTTGACTACCTGCCTTATATTGAGGCCATCAACAGGCGGTTGGAAGTCATGGACAGCACGGCCCTTTCGCTGTGTATGGATAACAGATTACCCATCCTGGTCCTCAACATGTGGGACCCTGATGCCCTTAAAAAGGGGCTTCTGGGTGAAAAGGTAGGGACGTGGGTATCCCACGCGCCCCGTTGACAACTGATTAGAAAAAACTTGCCCCATCTGATTTCTGTTCCAGATGGGGTTTTTTCATTTCCGGTTATCCTGCAGCGATTCAGGTCGAGTTTTAACATTTATGCTTGAATAGGTAGTAAAAAGGCCTATAATAAGACTATTCCAGAAGAGATGGATCCTGACCGTTTTCACCACATGCAGGTACGGGTTTGTACTGATCAACAACAGCAGTGTTTGTCCATGATCCAGTTGATTGTATAAGTAATCCATAATCACACCGGAGGTCCCAATGCTAGATGATGTCTATAAGGAAACCGAAACCCGCATGAAAAAAGCAGTTGAAACATTCAAGCATGAACTCAACTCCATACGGACAGGGCGAGCGAACCCTTCCCTCATCGAAACCCTACCTGTGGAGTATTACGGTACGAAGACCCCCCTCCAAGAATTGGCCAGCATCAGTGTTCCAGAAGCCCGGACGCTGTTGATCAGACCTTTTGATCCCACATCTTTAGAGAATATTGAACGGGCAATTTTGACATCAGATCTGGGCTTGATGCCCAATAACGATGGCGAAAACATCCGCCTGAACCTTCCCACACCCACGGAAGAACGCCGGAAAGAATTGGTCAAGGTGGTCGGGGACAAGGCAGAAGAAGCCAGGATTGCTATACGCAATATCCGGCGGGAAAGCATCCGGAATTTGCGCGAATTCGAGGATGAAACCTTGATTACCGAAGATGATCTTCACCGCGGGCAAGAGAAAGTGCAGGAGATCACGGATCACTTCAACGAAAAAGTTGACGCCCTGTGTGAACGGAAAGAAAAGGAGATCATGGCTGTTTAAGGATCATGACCCTTTGCCCATTTCAAGTTTTCATCCCGTCGATCAGGAGGAGTTGAGAAGAAAACCTCCTGCAAGGCTCACTTACAACCATAAAAATGAATAACGAAACCTTAGAAATTCCCGAAAATACCCCCCAACATGTGGCCATCATCATGGATGGTAATGGGCGTTGGGCATCAGCCCGCGGCCTGCCCCGTTTAGCGGGCCATCGAGCAGGTACAGAAAACCTGAGGACAATTATTGAGACCGCTGTGGAATTCAACATCCAATATCTGACCATTTATGCCTTTTCCACAGAAAATTGGAAAAGGCCCGAACAAGAGGTCAAAGGCTTAATGAGGATCTTCCGAAACATGCTGGATCGGGAACTTAAAAATCTCCACGAAAACGGGGTCCAGCTCCGGCATCTAGGGCAATTGGATCCCATCAATCAGGAATTACAACGCAGAGTAAAAGAAGCCATCGAGCTCACGAAAGACAACACTCGACTAATCCTCAATGTAGCCTTCAACTACGGCGGCAGAGATGAAATCCTCCACGCGGTGAAAAAAATCATCAAAGATGGCCTTGCCCCTGAGGAAATTGACGCGGACGTTTTCAGCCAGTATTTATATACCGCGGAATCTCCAGATCCAGACTTAATTATCCGCACCTCCGGCGAATTCCGATGCAGTAATTTCCTTCTCTGGCAGGGAGCCTACTCAGAATGGTATTACACACCCGCATACTGGCCTGATTTTGACAGGGAGGAATTGCTAAAAGCACTGGTTGATTATGACCAACGAGATCGCCGGTTCGGCACCATCTCCCCCCAATAGTCGAAAGGGAATTATGCTGCCTCAACGATCGTTAGTAGCCCTGATCCTTGCTCTTACAGCACTCTTTATCACCTATCTGGGAGGAATCTATTTCACAATCCTCATCACAGCTGTCCTGCTCCTGGCAGCCTGGGAATGTATGAAACTGATGAAAAAAATCGGTTATGAACCTGCCACACCTGTCATCTTGATGGGGGTTTTCCTGCTGCCCATGAGCGCGGGCTTCCATTACCAACACTTAACACCCTGGTTGATAAGCGGGCTCCTGCTTGTCTGCGCTGGATATTTCACCCTCCAGTTTGAACGGTCCCGCCCGCACCCTTTGAGAGATTTTGGGGGGACGCTGATCGTCACCCTCTACATCGGTTGGTTGGGATCCTACCTGATCATCATCCGCATGCTCACCGGAGGAATGTGGTGGATGTTTCTAATCTTCTTCATTGTATGGATGACAGACACAGGAGCCTATTTCATCGGCACCCATTTTGGTTCTCATCAGCTCAGTCCCCGTCTTAGTCCCCATAAAACCTGGGAAGGGTATTTTGGGGGGATCCTTGTCGGCTCCCTTGCAGGAATCGGTTTCTCTTTCCTGCCCCAAAAGGTTGGAGCAGAAATCTCGTTTTCCCCCTGGGCAAGCCTTCTTTTGGGTTTGACTCTGACCTGCGTGATTCCCTTGGGCGACCTCACTGGAAGCATGTTCAAAAGGATAGCCGGCGTAAAGGATTCCGGCAGCCTTTTCCCCGGGCACGGCGGCATGTTTGATCGCATCGACACCCTGTTATGGGCCATGCCCTTAAGTCACCTCTTCATCCAATACATATATCCAACTCTATAAAACTATGAACACAAAACCTACCCGAAACCTTGCTTTAGAACTTGTCCGTGTAACCGAAGCAGCTTCCCTTTCCGCAGGTCGATTCATGGGGAGGGGAAATAAAGAGGCTGCGGATAAAGCTGCAGTGGATGCCATGCGACTGGTTTTGAACTCCATAGACATGGATGCCGCCATCATCATCGGTGAAGGTGAAAAAGACGAAGCTCCCATGCTCTTCAACGGAGAGAAGGTCGGCACAGGAGAATCCCCCGCTGTGGATATCGCAGTTGATCCCATCGATGGTACTCGACCCCTGGCGAATGGTTTTTTGAACTCCATCGCCACGGTCGCCACCTCCCCAAGAGAAACCATGTTCGACCCCGGTCCCTTCGTGTATATGGATAAAATTGCCGTGGGTCCTCCGGCCAAAGGGCTGATTGACATCGAAGCGCCGGTCGCTGAAAACCTGAAAGTAATTGCCAAATCCGAAGACAAAAACATCAAGGATGTGACCGTCGTCATCCTCAGCCGACCCCGTCACGAAGAGCTCATCAAGGAAGTTCGATCCGTTGGCGCTCGGATCCGTCTCATCCCGGATGGGGACGTAGCGGGTGCGTTGATGACCTGCCTCCCCGAATCAGGGATCGATGCCTTGTTGGGTATTGGGGGCACCCCCGAAGGTGTATTAGCTGCCTGTGCAATCCGTGCAATGGGAGGGGAACTACAGGGGAAACTTTATGCCCGATCTGAGGAAGAAAAGAAAAGGGGGGAGCAATTAGGATATAACTTTGAAAAAGTCATCACCATGGATGACCTGGTCTCTTCTGATGATGTCTTCTTCGCTGCCACTGGAATTACAGACGGTGAATTATTGGAGGGAGTCCGGTACATACCGCATGGGGCAGAGACGCATAGTCTGGTGATCAGAGGTATGACAGGCAGCGTGCGTTGGATCAGAGCGAAACACAATTTTGAGAAACTCAATCCCATCAGCGAAATCGAATATTAACCCTTGCAGGCCTAAAAATCCCTATATCTAAAGCTCTTTCACCAGATAATGTTTTCCTCGCTTAAACCCGCGTTCTAAGTAATACTTCCGGGTGCCAATTGCAGATATCACAGCGATTTTCGGATACCCGCGTTCTCGGGCGATTTGTTCAGACCATTCCAATAATGATGTGCCCAGCCCTGCATGCTGTGCCGCGCCTTCCCTTTCCCGTCCCACCTGCAAAGAAGGACCATAGACGTGAACTTCACGGATGACGGCGGCACCTTTGAGGTCATCCATCCCCGGATCTAAAATATCCTCCCCGGGCAATGACAGTCGCAGGAAACCTGCAAGCTCATCATCCGGTGTATTGAAAGAAAGGAAATGCTCTTCACTGCCGTGGATGGTGTAGGTTAAATCATCCAAGGTGAGGTCCTCCACTTCAACGTCTTTCCCCCTCACTTCCCGGCACCGGATACACAGGCACCTTTCGCCGCGTCTCTTCAGCTCCCTTTGGATGTCCTGACGCAAACTTGGCGTCTTATTTCCAGCCACAACGTTCGTAGAAGGGATATCACGCACGATACGATTCACCCGACAATAACGGGGAATGCTTGGCTTTACATCTGCGATGAGTTCAATAAGTTCCTGCGTTGTGTAAGGATCATACTCCCCGCGTTTCCAGTACTCATAAAGCTCCGTACCCTCTAAAAGCTGCGTAGGATAAATCTTCAATTCATCAGGAGCCAAATACTTCCACAAGCGGGCAAAATCTTCTTTATCGGACTCCAGGGTCGCTCCCAGTAAATTAGGCATCCAATGGAGAACAATTTTGAACCCGGCAGCCCGCAGCCATGCCACCCCTCGGATGGTTTCCTCTCGGGTGTGACCGCGTTTGTTGAGCGCTCCAATCCGATCATCGAGATTTTGCACACCCAATTGGACTTTGGTCACCCCCAAGCCGCGCATCTTTTTCATCTCCCGGGGAGAAATATAATCCGGACGCGTTTCAATCACCATGCCCACGTTCTTATGGTCCGCTGTCTCATTCAGGGACTGCGCCTGCGCTAGGGTCTCCGCAACCTCATCGTTCATGGCATCCAGGCAGCGTTTGACAAACCATTCCTGGTAATCCGTCCGGTAAGCACTCCATGATCCGCCCAAGATTAAAAGTTCTATTTTGTCCGTGGGGTGGCCAATTTCATATAGCGCCTGAATGCGGGCTTTAACTTGGTCATAAGGATTAAATTGGTGGCGGAGAGCCCGCATAGCTCCAGGCTCATCCGGTAAGTAACTGACTGGCAGCTCATCATAATCCGGGCAAAAAATACAATCCGCTGGACACGGGTAGGGTTTGGTGAGTACGGTGACCGTGGTCACGCCAGAAAGGCTCCTCATGGGCTTGAGCCTAATCTTCGCCAACAATTCTCTGTCCGGCAAACGTTCCCCACTTTCCACCTGCTGTCGATAGGCTGTGACCAAAGCATGCTTACTGAGAAATCCAGCCCCATCAGGTAAAGGATGGGTCCGTATTGCGTCAAAGACTTCCTCACCCCGGACAATATCTTCCAGCGTTTCCCTTGCTAAGGCCAACTCCTCTGAGCTGTGTTCACGGTGTTCTTCCATCCAACCATCTTTTTGTTTACTCATCTCAATTCCCATCACTACCTGAATAAAATGTCTTTCACTAACCGCGCTGCTCAAGAAATGTAATTTAACCTATAATGAATATATGGACTACAGTGTGGCCCAATACCTGATCAAACTCAATCATCAATTTTACCAAACGTTCTCCGGAGAGTTCTCAGAAACCCGGCAGAGGATCCAACCAGGGGTAGACCAGATCCTGGATCAACTCAACTCCCAGATCCGGATTTTAGACCTTGGCTGCGGAAACGGGAAATTAGCCCGGGCCTTAGCCCAGAGGGATATAGCGTGTTCATATGTAGGAGCTGACTTCAGCAGCGACCTGTTGACCCATGCTCGAGAAAACCTGCCCGATGACTTCGCTGCCAGCTTTCTTGAATTGGATCTCATTCAGGATGACTGGGGGAAATCCCTTCCCCCTCTTCCGTTTGACACGATCTTCGCTTTCGCCACCCTACATCACATCCCATCCCAAGCCCTCCGGCTGAATACACTGAGGGAGATTCGCCCCCGTATCAAGCCGGACGGGGTTTTCTACCTTTCCAATTGGCAGTTCTTAAACAGTCCTCGGCTCAAAAAGCGGGTTCAGCCCTGGGAGAAAGTGGGCCTTCGGAAAAAAGATGTGGAGGAAGGGGACTACCTCATGGATTGGCGACGGGGAGGTTACGGACTGCGGTACGTGCATCATTTTACCCCATCGGAGTTGGCGGTATTGGCTGAAAAGAGCAGATTTCAAATTATAGACGATTTTTATTCCGACGGTAAGGAAGGCAACCTTGGATATTACCAAATCTGGAAGCCAAGTTAGCTTTCAATCACCATTCTCTGCAGCGATCTTCTCTGTTTCTCCGCCTTTCACACCTTCCACCAAGAATCCCATTTCCAGGAACACTTCCTTGATCCTCGGTTCACTCCCCTCTTGGATAATCACCGCTGTCGGACCAAGCGTTTCACGCAAATACCGCTCTGCGCGGGAACCTTTGAGGGCCTTTAACATGTCAGGAGAGCGAACGCGAAGCACTGTTTCTTGCTCCATAGAGGCTTGATTCCCTTGCTGATCCCAGCGCTGCAAAGCTTTTACCAAGTTCGGCGGCACGACCTCAGCATGGTTTTCCAATAAGGCCAATAAATGTTGAATCTGTAAATCTTGCCGTTTCGCCTCTTGCAAAGAACTGGGGCTCAGGGAGTACATATAGGAATCCCTCTTCATGGGCAGCCAATCACAAAACCGGGACAGCTGGTAGCGCACTTTTCTCTGCACCCCTTTCGAAACCCTGATCCAACCCTTGGAGCGAACGTGAACCGGATCCGGATCCAGCGGGGTTATATCAGGGACCTCATCTGCCAATAAGGCCTGACCCTGGGTGCAGATCCGGAACGCGGTCCAAGGGTGGCCGGGAACTTGACTTGCAGAAGCCAAGTCCATCACCCCCAACCAGTGAAGTGGGCCTGTGATCAGGTAACGGAGGAGAGCACCTTCCACTTCATCCCATTGTTCAAACCCTCGTAAGAAATCTCCTGTTTCATCATCCTTTATATACCAAGAGTCAAATTCCCCTGCAGAGCGAAGATAATTGGAATGATCTTGTCTCATGCGAGAGACAAAGGAAGATAAACTCAACCACGCATTCCCGGGAAGTTGAGAAATCAATTCGAGAACAGAGTTCCGAACATTGAGGGGTTTATAATCCCACGTTCCTTCAGGGCTTAATCCTGGCGTGAGATACAAATCATTGTGAGTCGAACTGTACCGCCAGGCCTTCCACAGATCCAGCCACCCTTTATCTCTAGGCAGGTCAAAAAAATCGCGAATGTGTTCCGGTTCTGGAACGCCTTTCGGATCTAACAAGTTCATGGTTTGCAGCAGTCGCTGATAAAATTGGCGTTCTCCTTCTGTGACGTCCGGCAAATGAATCCCGGGGTCCACGCCCATGCGAAGAGCCGCAAGCACAGTGCAGGTATGCTGGATCACCTCAATGGAGGCAAATAATTTTTCCTTCCGCTCCTCGGGAGTTGCCTTCCTGGCAATCAGAACCTGATTCGGGGTTTTTTCTCCCTCGTGAGTTGGATAGACCGATTCGGGCAAATATTCTTTTAGATCATCAGGCACGTAAGCAAATTCCTTTGGACCGGTTTCAGAGTCAAAAAAACCCCGCCCCAAAAACGCACGATACCAGAGAACTTCCGCAGGGGAAATAGGATCGAGATCCGGGCGTTCTCGATCACGTTTCCCAGGTCCCATCTCCCTGACTTCCCCAAAACGGCGGGTAAACAAATCCCAGGGGACCCGCCCATTCTGATCTCCCAACCACTTTAAAGCATCCAAGGTCTCCACCGGCAGCGCAGAGACCATCTCCTCCACCAGTTCAGGCTGGGTCAGTTTTTCCACTAAAAGCGGGATGCCGTGCCGCACATCAGGCGCCTCCAGGGTGAGTCCCCATTTATCAGCAATGTGTCTCAGGTGCATGAGATCAGCACCCTGTAAACTGTGTTTCAAATCAGGCATAACATCGATTGAGGTCAGGCGACAACTTGGATGGCTTTGGGGTACTGCTCCACTTTTAAGTACCGCAAATTGGATGAGAACCCTGAAAAGATCTCCCCATCCATATGAATGTACATGGATTGATCAGATTTGATTTCCAGCTGATGGAACGGATGCAGGGATATTTGCGGAAAGCGGAGATGAGCCCCGCGCATGAATTCCGGTATTAACCGCAGCATCATCGGACGGGAAACGCTTTTGACAGCCACATATTCAAAGCGACCATCATCCATAATAGAATCCGGAGAAATTTCAAACCCACCACCCTCGCGCGGACCGTTGCAAAGGGTCAACATTAACAACTGGTCTTCCCAGTCATGCTCCCCATCCACAGTCACATTTAAATTCAAGGGTTGATGGTTTAAGAATACGGTTTTCATAACCGCAATTAAATACATAAAAAAACCTCTTACCAGAGGTAAATTATGGGAGTAAATTGTAACGATGGCATCAAAGCCGATGCCCACCGTGTTTTGCCAAAATTCTTGACGTCCCCGGTCATCCTCTACGTAACCAAGATCGATTTCCCTCGGCGTACCGGAAAATATTTGGCGTAAAGCCTCCCAAGGTTCTTCCGGCATTCCAATGCCATGCGCGAAATCGTTCCCAGAACCCAAGGGTACCACGCCCAATTTAGGGCGATCCTCAATCGGGAATTCCATCAGCCCATTGATAATTTCATGAACCGTCCCATCACCTCCCCCTGCAATGATCATTTCATACCCCTCATGAACCGCCTGCCGGGCGAGTTCAACTGCATGCGTGGGAAACACCGATCCTGCCCAATCCGCCCCACCATATTCATCCATCACTGGACGCAAATCTGCAGCAAGACGCCAAGCTTTCCCCATATTGGCGTTGGGATTCATAATAAATTTCACATCATGGTTTCGCATTTACATATCCTCGCGATCAGATCAGGGAAGGAGGGCAGCCGGGTCATTGATTTGGAAGCTCTGGTCAACAGAAAGACATTTAGAATTCTTCTTCAACAGAATGTATCCGCTTCATCGATAAGTATCCGCCAGGTCCCCCACGGGGAGGATTATTTCGCCCTCCTTACGATCACCTATTCTGGTAACTGCTTCTTCTTCTTTTGCAGCCATCCACGCGGTATACGCAGCTACCAACGCATCCAATTCTTCCACCGAATGCAAGCGATCCAGCGGCAGCACTCCCTGCAAAATACGGTACCGGGTGATTTCTTCAAATATCCTCATGGGGTCCGGCACATCCATCGCCAAAGAGTGCAGCACCAACTGACGCTGCAGACGACCTTCTAGGCTGTGTTTAGAGAATGGGATCCGCTCTAAAAGCACCGTGAAAGAAGCATGAGGATAAACTTCCAGCGTTTGCTGTTTCGATCCCTTAGTGGGGAATTCCTGATATCCAAACTCCTTCAAGCGCTTGAAAAGTTTAAAAGATACTTGCATCCACGTGGGGCAAACATCCTCATCAGCCGCTGTTCTCGGGATACGGATGTTCTTCTGGAAGAGATAATATTCAGCTGCCCGAAAACTCGTCCACCGTCCCGGGTTTGGCTGGGGATTGAGTTCCTGGCGGAATTCTTCAGAAAGCATCAATTTTTGATTGGGACGCCGGGGACCGTTAATGCCGACAAAAGCCGCCTTTTGTCCCCCTGAGTAAGCCAAGACAGCGTTCATATCCCCTTTCGACAACGCCAGCAATTTCAGATCGTGATCGATGGCAGCATACGTCATAGGACGTTCACCTGCAGTTGGATCAATCCCAATGAAAACAGCGTTATTAAATAGCATATTTGAATTACCCGTTTTCGATGATCACATGTGTATTGAGTGTAGCCTAAAACCCCCTTTATGACAACATGGAAAAAACACAACCACCGCTCGCCAAAAAAAATTTGGTGAGGGGTGATCCCTCACCAAATATTCATAAATTCCTTGTTTGTTTCTCTGTGAACTCAGCCTTCGTTGGCATGAGAGAATTTCAACCCTTCCTCATCTTCCTCATTCACATCAACGATCACTACATCACCCTTCTTAAATTCACCTTTGAGGAGTTTTTTCGAGAGGGGGCTCTCCAGATATTTCTGAAGGATCCGCGTCAAAGGGCGAGCACCAAAGTCAGGATTATATCCTTTCTCAGCCAACCACTCCCGGGCTTCCAGGGTTAATTCCACTTCCAGTCCATTCTCCCGAAGCCGCTCCTCCACTTCAGCCATCTGCAAATCCACAATCTCCACCATTTGTTCTCTGCTCAGCGGGGAGAACGTGATAATTTCATCAATCCTGTTCAAGAATTCCGGCCGAAAATTATCCTTCAGGGCCTTTTCGATCTTCGCCTGTTCTTCCCGTTTCCCGTCTTGCCCTCCCCCATTTAAGAATCCCAAACTGCCTGACCTACTTACAAACTCTGTCCCCAGATTGCTGGTCATGATTAAAACTGTATTCCGGAAGTCAACCACATGCCCCTGACCGTCCGTGAGCCTGCCCTCATCCAGAATCTGCAATAGAGCATTCCAAACTTCAGGGTGGGCTTTTTCGATTTCGTCAAACAGCACCACGCGGTAAGGACGTCTGCGGACTGCTTCCGTCAATTGTCCTCCCTCTTCATATCCTACATATCCAGGAGGCGCTCCAAATAAACGGGAAGCGGTGTGCTGCTCTCGGTATTCACTCATATCCAAGCGCAGGAGAGCATCCTCATCATCAAACAGGAATTCCGCCAAAGCTTTCGCCAGTTCAGTCTTGCCAACGCCCGAAGGTCCAATAAATATGAACGAGCCTATGGGACGTTTCGGATCTTTCAGTCCAGATCTGGCCCTGCGGATAGCGTCAGAAATCACGGTGATGGCATCATCCTGGCCCACAATTCGCTCGTGGATGCGTTCTTCCATGTGGAGAAGTTTCTCAGCTTCCTTTTCCAACATCTGGGTCATGGGGATGCCAGTCCATTGCGAAACGACTTCCGCTACATCATTCTCATCCACCACTTCGTCCAATTCATGCTCTGCTTCCCACTGGTCCCGTTTTTCGACGAATTCGTTTTTCAGCCGTAAGCGCTGGGTTTGCATGGTCGCCGCGCGCTCGTAATCCCGCTCCTGACCCGCAACCTCCTCCTCATTTTTTAGGTGCATGATTTGGGATTGCATTTCTTTCAATTCAGAAGGTAATGAATACAAAGCGACACGGAGTTTTGCCGCCGCCTCATCCATGAGATCAATGGCCTTATCCGGCAGAAATCGGTCAGAAACATAACGGTCCGCCAGGTTAGCTGCAGCCAACAAAGCCTCCTCTGAAAAGCGCACTTTGTGATGAGCTTCATAACGGTCCCGCAGCCCTTCCAACATTTCAATCGTTTCCTCAACCGAGGGCTCTTCCACAAAGACGGGGGCAAATCGGCGCTCCAGCGCGCTGTCTTTTTCAATGTACTTGTGATATTCATCCAGGGTGGTGGCCCCCACACACTGCAGCTCTCCCCGTGCCAGTGCTGGTTTGAGCATGTTGGAAGCGTCCATCGCTCCCTGCGCTGCTCCAGCACCAACCACAGTGTGCAATTCATCAATGAAAAGAATAACTTCCCCTTCCGCCTCTTTCACATCATCAATGGCTGCCTTTAGCCGCTCTTCAAACTCGCCCCGGTACCTTGAACCAGCAATCATGGAACCCATATCCAGGGAAACCACCTTTTTGCCAGCTAAAATTTCGGGGACATCATTGGAAGCGATCTTCTGCGCTAATCCTTCAACAATGGCAGTTTTCCCAACCCCGGCTTCCCCAATTAACACCGGGTTGTTTTTAGTGCGTCGGGAAAGGATCTGGATGACCCGCAATATCTCCACATCGCGACCGATCACGGGATCTAACTTTCCTTCCCGGGCTAACTTGGTCATGTCCCGCGAAAATTTTTCCAGGGCCTGATAACGGCTTTCCGCTTTGGGATCCGTGACCCTTTTTCCACCTCGGATTTCATTGATAGCATCATACACCCGCTCTTTCGTCACCCCCTCCCCTTCTAATAAACGAGCTGCTGGCGTGTTCTTTTCATGCAGGATGGCCAAGAAAAGATGTTCGGTGGAGATGAATTCATCTTTCAACCGGTTCGCCTCTTGATTAGCGACATCCACAATCCTTTTCACCCGGGGTGTGATAAATACCTGACCCGCACCTCTGCTCCCAAAAATGCTTGCTTTTTGGGTGTTTTTCAGGATGTAATCCAAACGATCAATCAGTTCAGCCCCACTCACATTGAGCTGATCCAGAATCTGGGAAATGGCACCTTCTTTCTGTTCAATGAGAGCCAAAAGGATATGTTCAGTATCAATTTGATTGTGCCCATACCGTTGAATGACCTCCGCGGCACGCTGGGCAGCCTCCTGTGCTCGTTCCGTAAAACGATCGAAACGCATCATAAGCTTACCTTCCTTCATATGGAAATTTCAAACAGGGTATTTTTCTCTACCCTTTACCAGTGCCATTATATCAAGATGACGTTAATAATTTGTATGAAAAAACCCTTCCTCAGCTGTAGAAACCATAGAAAAGAGGCATCCGGAACTGGTAAAAATATGTGCAATTATCGGACCACTATAGATCGACAGAGACAGGAATCCATTCAGCCAGAAAGGTTCGACCTGCAGAAAGAATGACGTTCAATCCTTACATGCCCTTCTGGCCATTGGCCTTTATCCATTCTCTGGAAAAATACAAATTATCGATATGGGCGACGCACAATAACCAGGTTTCAATCCGAAACCTGGTCAATAAAGGAGGTCAGATGGTTTGGAGTCGCTTATGATGCAGCGACCATTTTATCCTTCTTGCTCCCGGAGAGATTCCTGGTAGGCCTTCCAACCAGGACACCAGTTGGTGTGCCAGCGCCACAAGCGACCCAAAATCGACTTAGGACTCGCTTCCGCTTTTTTGCGTAAGGGACAATTTCCACAATTTTGTTCTTCCGTCACTTCACTCATATGGTTCTCCTTTGACAGGCAATTATCACTCTGTTTACCAGGAGGGGTAACATGCTTTACATCATGAAGTTGTAGTCTTCAAACAGGTTATTGCACTTTGATGGATCCCAAACCCGTCTCAATTTTCATCTCAATCTTGTTTTCAGCTGTCTCATATCCATCGGAAATATACAAACCTCCTTGCTGCGGAAATCGATCTTTGTTGACATCTATGAAGGCAAGCCCACCTTCTGTCTCAATGCGAGCAGCCGCATTTTCGGGAATTCGCACTGACACGGATGCAACCCCCGCTTCAATTTTTACATTTGTGTGGCCTGCCCTTTCAGGAAGCGTCAGTGTAGTTGAACTAACCCCCGTCTCTATCTGAAGGTACTTTAAATTCAAGTGGGAAAAATCCAACGTCGCACCCCCTGCCCCGGCCTCAAGATCGAAGAATAATGGGATCTCCTTGTTGATTTTTAACGACCAGTCAAATCCTCCACCCATAGTCCATGTCCATGGGAACAAAAAATCAGGGAAAGCCCCGCGGGATGGTTTAAGGGTAATATCCAGCCTTGACCCCTCCCGTTTGACGCCCTTCTCCAAACCCCCTCCAAACGTCCCCGAAAGCACCTGATCCGGTGCCGCCCCTGCTGATAATCGAAATTGGCCTGCACCATGTTTAACGCGAAGTTTGACCTCACCAGCTCCATCGAGAGGGATGGACGCCTCTTCGCCTTCCACAGCTGGTGTGCGTGTCAAAGAACTCCATATAAACCATACTCCGAGAAGGATAAGAAATATGGGCCAGAATAAACTCCAAACGTCTAGACTCAAAAACCCAAGGTTCCCCAACAATAATAAAAACCCAAAAAGCACAAACATCACAGCCCAAAATACGCGGCTGCGTCTCATCGTTCCTCCTTTGTACTTGACCACCCTAACATAATCAGCTTCACTTCTTGGGAATTAGCAGAGGGCGCAGAAGGACGAGCACCCCTAAAAGGATAAGGAGCACAGGCCAGTAATCTCCGACCAAACCCAGAGCGCCAAAGAAAGAACCAAAAACCGCGAAAAGGGTCAGGCTGATTAAAACCAGAAAACCACCTTCCCGAAACGCATTGCCTCCCTCACCGCTGAGAAGGTTCATCAGGATAATGCCTACCCCGACGAAGCCTAGGATCAGGGACCACACAAAAGACCAACTTTCCCAGTTGCCAGTCAGGTTCTGGTAATACAGGATCCCCCCAATCCCCCCCACAATACAAGCGGGAACCACCATACCGGGTTCGCCAATCGCCGCTCCCAGCCCAAACAAAAAAAGCCCTACGATGATCACGATCCACGGCCAGGAAAATTGAATGAACACTCCAGGTAGGATTTGGACAGCCAACAATGCGGCGCCCACCAAAACCAAGATGATGCCCCCAGCTATGTTGGTCCGTTTTTCCTTATTCATGTGTCCACCCTCCTTGCAATAAATGTATTTATCCCTCAATAATCATACAACAATTTGTCACGATTAACATTAACATTCCACTTTTGCATTTCTACTTTTTTCTAACAGGACAGATTCTATGCCTATCGGAAAATCAATAAACGATGATTAAGAGGTACTTATAAAAGGAGGAATTAACAAGTGGTATGAAATAAGCCCCCTACCCGCTCCCCTTTCTTTGCCAGTTGATTGAATAACTCCACCGCTTCCCGCGTTTCAGCAACATGATAGTCAACATCCCTTTCACGGAGGTATTTTTCCGTCTCTTTTTTCACCTGGAGACGTTTGTTCTGTCCCCGGGAGAGTATAACCACATCTACGTCCTTTCTGAGGACATCTTCGAGATCCGCAACCTGAATACCAGGACTGTGCTGGGTGCCAGTTTCATTCCAGTCCCACTCCTTTGCCCCTCCAGGCCAGAGTTTGCAATCCCGGAAATGATTCGATTTCCCCTGAATAGTCACCTCAATCTTTCCCCAGGATAGATCCGTAATAAACGTATAGTGGGCATCCGACATAACAGCACCTCCAGGAATATGCTCTACAAATGGATAGACTCGGACTTCTAGCTGAAAAAGGTTTTCCCCTTGCAGTTTCAAAACACAATTTCATCTTAGGACAAATCTTTTTGAAAGACAAGTCAACCACGCCTTGAGGAGTTCCCCCACCTCCTTGGTTACCATGAAAATGGTGGAAATTGCTCTGGGTAAAGAAACAGGTGATCCATTTCATACCCCTAAGAACCAAAAATAAGATTTGGTTTTCCAGGGAAAGCAAAAGGATTACAGAAAGCAAAACCGCCTCTACCCTGTAGGATAGAGGCAGTGTGGATCCCCTCCAATAACAGAAGAAGCTGGATCGTTCGACATGCCCTGACGTTTATCCTTGGACTTTCCCCTTTCCTTGAGCATCAGGGGATAACTCATATTCATCCGGTCCGGGTGCCAAGAAAGGTAAGCGGATGATTTCATATTGGACCAACAGGATGATCAAACCGGTCAAGATCATCAACCCCGCAGCGACACGTGAATAACTGATTAACGTCTCCGGGACCCGAGGCTGGTCCGGCCGGAAGAATTCGATCAATTGCCTTCCCACCCCTTCCAGAACAAGCCAACCGGCGAAAATGGAGCCCGGTTTTATTTTCTTTTTGAACTCAAGAAAGGCCCACAACAGAATCCCAGTGGCCAGTAAATTCCACAAAATCTCGTATGCAAAGGCGGGGTGGAAGCGTGTCGTTTCCAGGGGGAATCTAGCCAAATTATCCCACGGATGGATGCGATTCACAGCGTCAATTTTAATACCCCACGGCAAATCCGTAGGAGGGCCATACAGCTCCTGGTTAATGAAATTGGCGGGACGCACCACAGCCTGCCCGACCAACAGCGCCGGCGCCGCTGCATCGAAAACCAGACGGACATCAAGATCATGGTGCCGGATATACAGCCAGGCAGCCAGAGCGCCAAAAAGGACAGCTCCATAAAAATGCAGTCCCCCTTGGGGTAAGTTAATGATTTGGAGAGGGTTTTCCAGATAATACCTTGATCCGCCCAGAGTCTCGTTGACCACATACCATAACCTGGCCCCTACGATACCTGCAGGCGCAGCCCAAATCAGCAAATCCCAGACATGCTCGGAATCCTCGCCTCGGTGGCGGACACCCCATTCGGCTACAAATCCCGCCACAATGATTCCCAAAGCCATAATCAAGCCATACCAGTGCAAGGATATGTTCGTACCCGGGATTGTAAAAATAATCGGATCCATATATGTCTCCTTTGGCAACCCCAAACATGAAACGGTAAAAAAGCAGCCGCACATCCCTACGTACCAAGAACCTGCGGCTGCGTTGTGCTTCTTATTTTTTATATCATAAAACTTAATCTTCAGCACCCATCCAGGAGGGTTGAGCCTCTCCTTTTACAGGGAAACGGGTCAAGATCGTGGCCTCAACCGGCAGGGTTACCCGGTTACGGCGTAGTAAAGCATCTTCAAGCGATTCTCCACGCAAGGGGAAGATCGAAATCGGAGTCCCAGGATCATTATACCGCCGATCCACGATAGCCAGGCCTAGCATATATCCTTCCTCATCGATAGAACAGCTCGTCACTTGACCTATCTCCTTGCCATGTTCCTCAACGACCGGGTCACCCATATGAGGGCGGCGCGCCCTCTTCTGGTTGAGCCGGAAACGAATCAACTCCCGATCCCGGTCTTTTTCACCTTCCAGAAGCGCTTTTCTACCCACAAAAAATGGCTTGTGATACTTGACATAGCCCGGGAAGCCTGCTTCTATGGGCGTGATCTGGAAAGGACCCTCTAACTCATGACCATAAAGCGGCAATCCAGCTTCAATCCTTGTGGAATCCCTGCAGGCTAAACCAGCGGGTTTTACGCCGTATTCCTCCCCGGCTTCCAGAATATCCGTCCACAATGCTCCCATATCCTCGGGGTGGACCAGGATTTCAAACCCCCAGTTCTCTCCTGTGTACCCAGTTCGGGCAATCACCAGGGGGATCCCCACCAACTCGCATTCGATAAACCTCGTCCTTGGTAGACGAGCAAGTTCTGCCTTGATTTCCGGATCCGTGGTTAGGGCCTGAAGAATTTTCAGTGATGCTGGGCCCTGCAGCGCAATATCCCGCTTTTGATCCTCGCCCACTGCTGGATCTTTCAAGTTCCGAAGGGTAGCTGAGGCTTCCACCCCAATCCAGGGTCGGTCTTCATCAATCAAAACATCCCCATTATTAACCGCATTCAACCAATCCCAATCTTTGCCTTCGTTTGAGGCATTGACCACCATGTAGTATTGATCAACCCGTGATCGATAGATGATCCCGTCATCGATCACGCTGCCATCCGGCTCCAGGAAATATCCGTACATGGACTGCCCATCCTCAATCCAGGCTGCGTAATTTGAAAACACGGTGTCGAGGAAATGGGTTGCGTTGGGACCGGAGACTTCAAAAACGCCCATATGGGATACATCGAATAATCCCGCAGCATTCCTCACTGCCCGATGCTCTTCCAGCACCGAACCGTACCGGACCGGCATCTCCCAGCCGGCGAAGGGGACCATGTTGCCGCCCATTTCTTTATGGATCTCATTGAGGGGCGTTTTCTTAAGAGGCTGTTCCGGTTCCTCCCAGGCCCATGTTTCCACATCAGCTTCAGGGGCAAGCTCATCCAAGGTAGAACGACCTACAAAGTACAATTTTCGGAGGTCAAATCTTTCTGGATGTTCTTTATACAGCGTTTCCGCCGGTGTTCCCGGTTGGGTAGATGGATGATGGTCCTTGGCTGCTTCCACTTTCTCAACCACGACCGGGCCCTCTACCTTGCGGTACAAGTCGTCCTCGTCAAACAATGTGTAACCATCAGCCAGACCCCGCAGCCAGGAGGTCACCCGGGCTGCCTGTTCTGGTGAAGGAGTGAGAATGAAATAATCGCGCCCCACCTCATCCTGCTCTTGACGAGTGACGATGACTTCATCCATCAATCGGCCTTCTCGATCCAAGAGGTAGGTGGACATCGAATCCCCCACATCCATGGCGATCATATTGGAGGTGCAAATATCGTTCATGTGCTGTCTGGCCCGCCAACCGCTAATCCGCAGGGAAATGGGTTCCGGATCAGGGTCCTCCGCAAGTCCGGTATAGTGAGGATACCCGCTTTCACTGTATTCAAAATCTATCCCCGCCTTCTCCGCTACTTCAGCCGTACCCTGTCGGACTTCTTCCAGAATAGAGATATCTACCTTCCCTCTTGGCAGTGTGCCGATCAGCCCGTTATAGGTAAAGGGACGAATGTTGGTCAGCAAACGATTCAGTAGTCCGGCAATGGTGTCCATGTCCCCTTCGTCTAATCCTCGCTGCGTCAGCCACGGTGTACCCAGCCGGATCCCCGTAGCTAGAGATGTTTCCTCATCGCCGGGTATCGTATTCTTATTGGCCACCAGGCCAGCCAAGTCCATCATCCGCACAGCTGGCTCCCCCCACACAGGATAGTCCTGTCCTGTGGGAGGCGCAGCAGGAGCCTCAATGGATTTCAGGTCGATGAGCAAGAGATGAGTGTCCGTCCCACCATACGCTAACCTCAAACCCCTTTCCTGCAGTCCCGCCGCTAAGGCCTTTGCATTTTTTACGATCTGTTCCTGTAATTTCTTAAATTTGCCACTTTGGGCGATTTTAAAGGCAACCGCCATGGCTGCAAATTTATTGACATGCGGCCCACCTTGTTCTCCAGGGAAGATGGCCAGGTCAATCTCCTTCGCTAAATCTGGATCTGTGGTCAAGATCACCGCCCCCCGAGGACCACAGAGCGTCTTGTGGGTGGTGAATGTAGTTACGTCTGCTATACCGACAGGGTTAGGGTAAACACCCGCTGCCGTCATTCCCGCCACATGCGCGACATCCGCCATCAAATACGCATCCACCTCATCAGCGATCTCACGAAATGCTTCCCAATCTGGCGCCCACGGATAAGAGGTGTAACCGGCGACAATGATTTTGGGCTGGTGTTCAAGCGCTTGTTCGCGGATGCGATCATAATCCAACCGCTCCGTTTCGGGATTTACGCCGTAGGAGACCACCTGGTAACGCTGTCCGGAAATGTTAAACTCAGAACCATGGGACAGGTGTCCACCCTGATACAAGTCCAACCCCATCAGCGTATCCCCGGGATCCAATAAAGTCCAATACACACCCAGGTTGGCCGCTGTGCCAGAAAGCGCCTGAACATTGACATGGATATGTTCCGGAAGAATAGAACCGTGAGCAAAAGCTTGAGCGCAGCGCCTCTGAGCCAGACATTCCACAAAATGGACATAATCCACGCCTTTATAAAAACGCCGGTCCGCATACCGCCGGTAATAAGCCAGCTGCCAGGCCACATCCTTCAGCCTATATTCCGGTTCCCGGGTCATCCGTGTCGGCGGATAGCCCTCTGCGTAAATATTTTGAAAGCGAGAACCGAGCGCTTCCCGAACGGACGGTGGTGCGTAGGACTCAGAGGGGATAAAAATCAATTTTCGCGCCTGGCGCTCTCTCTCCCAACGGATCAGATCCGAGACAAAGGGAGCGATCTCATCCAACGAATCGCGGAATAAAAAATCATCCTGGGGATCGGGGGACATAACTTCTCTCCTTTAGAATAAACACATGAGATCAAAAAAGGCCCAATGGATTTTAGCATACACCATCTGCTTCACATGGTACTCACCTCACAAAGTGTACAGTGGAAACGGGATACGCTTAATCCCTGATATATCCTAAATATATCTGAGAAACACGCTTCCTTCATGTGACCTCTTTCATATGCTGAATACACAAAGGACACAAATCTCCAAAAAATAGAAAATGAAACGAACCCAGGGGAAAAATTGAATACTTCTCTCTGGTCCCACGAAAACGGGCAGAAAGCACGGGGCGCGTTCTGCCCGAGTTGCTCCTCGAACATGACCGCTACGGTGCTTTATGTTATTCCCCTTTTATTCAGCGGTTTCCATTCCCTCAACAAAGGAAAGAAACGGAGCAGGCGCGGGAGCCAAGCAGGGCAGCCTATTCCGCTGTGAAGTTTATCACCCTTTCAACACACATCCCCGACATCCCATCCTGGGAACAGATGGTCACAGTGACTTCTACATTAAAGTCCAGGGGATTGCGCAGTCTTCCGCTGTGCCAATACGCTGTTTGCCCCCCCGTAATTTTTGCTTTAGAAGGATTTAAGGGATCCAGAGGGTTCCCGCTGTCGAAAAATGCGTCGGCTGATTCGGTGACTTCTTGATCCCGGACCACATCACTCGCGTCACGATACTTGGTTTTTACCGTAGTGGAAATGGATTCCAGGGTGATGCTGCCCGTGTTTTTAATCTTAAACCACAGGTGGCAGTGACCCGCTCCACAGTCAGATCGTTGGAATTCAAAGGAGTAGCTTGGCTTCGGAGGGGGAGTGAATACCGGAAGATTCGATGTGGGACCGACCGGCGTGGCGTATTTCCCCCCGATCCAGCAGTTGTCGGGGTAGTCCGGATTGACAATGTACCAGAACATACCTGTGGGATCCTTCGCCAGGATTTCCGATTCCTGGTCCGTATTCAAAATCCCTACCTCTTGGTAGATCGTCCCGGGTCCCTCGCGACAAAACGTGTTTCCACCCACATACACGACAACCTTTCCCACCGTGGGTGTCAAGGTAAGGGTCGGTTTTATCGTAGGCGTTTCTTCTGCCTTGGTTGGGGTCTGGGTGGGTGGGGGAATTGGGGTGTCGGTGTCGGGGAGGGTCTTCTCCGTTGATTGAGCAGCGATCGTCTGGGCTACCTTCGTATCCACAATCGATCCCTGGTCGACCTCTTCCGGAGTGGAAACTGGAATGTCGCAGGCGGACATGAGGACCAGGAGAGTTACCAAGAGCAAAGAAAAAACCCATTTCACCACGCTTCCCCCTGTAAATTTCCTTCTCTGATCAATCTCAATACTCATCGTATTCAATTCCTCATCTAGACGAAACCTCTTCCAGTGTAGGCCCTTGCCCTTCAGGTATAGATTAGGCCTCAACCCACAGCAAAGATCAGGGGCAGTCGCAATAATACCTGACAGCAGATAAACCTGGATCTTGTTTCCACTCCCCACCTGCTCTTTCACAGGCTTCCTCCGTTAGATCTTCACTGCACACCAGCGGGGTCGGTGTAGGAGGAGGATAGCGGACTTCCAGGTCTTTCAGTTCTGCCCAGGGTTCAAAATGCATACCCAAAGCCCAGCAGATATCCTCCGTTCCCGGGATCTTGAACGCCAGATACTCTCCTGTGGGGTCCTGTCCCATCGCTTCCGCGATTTGTCCTTCTGGAAACGCCGCCAGCAATTGGGATTCTGTATGTACGCCCCGGCGGCAGTTCAACCCGCGCTTGATCAAACCGGGGACGAAGGGGGGCACACAAACGCCGACTTCATTCGTGAAGAACCATCCCACATCCGAAAAGGAGCCGTAACTATCGTCTTGGATGGCAGCGACTTTCCAGTAATACACCGTACAATCAACCAAAGGATCCGTGATCACTGTGGTACCCGGCAGGGAATAATCCGTGAGCAGGTTCGTGCCCCCAAAGGTCGGGGCTGTCTGCAGATTCAGACTGTAACCGTCCGGGATGCAGCCCGGATCCCCCGGTGTGTAATGCAGTTTGGCGACCAAGCTGTCCAAATGGACCCCGTCTTCCGGTGTCAACCGCTCCGGAGCTGTAACCTCTCCCAAAGAAGCGCATTCAGGGCCGGTGAAGAAACTTTGCTTGTCGCTGAACGTCCCCGTGGTGGAATCCACACTCCCTCCCACTTCCCACCAATACTGCGTGGCTGGCTCCAGAGAAGAACCTGGGGCCCAGGATGTATCCGGTGTGCCGGTAGCGCCCGAGAGGGATAGGTCCGAGAAATCATGATCCGGGGAGAGATGAATGAGATAACTCTCCGGCAGGCACACCCCCGGATTGGACCATTCCAAGACCGGCAAAAGATCCGTGACGATCTGATAAGGACCAGGTGCATCCAACGTCGGCTGGGGAATCTCATCCGTACCACACCAGGGATCCGTGGAAAAGTCCCACCGGTTCGAGTAAGGACCAAGGGTGCCTTCTGTGAAGGGGGCAACGCGCCAATAGTACTGCGTGGCGGGTTCCAAAGGCCCACCCGGTCCCCAGCGGGTGGAAGGATTTCCCGTAGCACCGAATAAAGATGTATCTGAAAAATCCGGCGTGGTGGACAATTCTACCCGGTAGCTGGCTGGAATACAGGAGGGATCCGGGTAAGACCATTCCAGGGATGAATAGCCCCGCTCAAAAATCCCGCCGTCTGCGGGCAGAGATAATTCCGGAGCGACTTGCGCGGCTAGATCACAGATAGGTTCTGTGAAAAATGAACGCAACTCCTGGGAATAAGGTCCCACTGTCGTGCCATTCATGGCTGCTACCCGCCAGAAATATTCTGTAGCAGGTTCTAAGGGGTCAGCCGGCATCCATGAAGTATTCGGATTTCCCGTCCCACCCGTGATATCGACCACGGAAAAATCACGGGTTTTAGAGAGGGTGATTTGATATCCTTCGGGTTCACAGGATGGGTCTGGGTATTCCCATTCCAGCGTGACCGCGTTCCCATCTAACACCTCCCACCAGTCAGGCGAGACCAGTTCAGGTGCTTCTAAATCCGCTGCCGGACAGGGGGGGAGAGGAGTTTCAGGATCACAACCACTGATCAGTAGTGCGAAGATACTCAGACAGAACAAAACTAGGCCTTTTCTCATTGGTTCCTCCTGACAGGAATACCCAATATGTACATGTCACATCATTGTGGGTTAGAGATACGATACCTTTCACAAGGTGCTTATCTAATCATACATAAATAGAGAAGATAAATCAAGAAGCAACTCAACCGTGGGAAAACGAATTTCAAAGCCAAAAAAATAAAAAAGCCAGCTCACTGCGGCTGGCTTTTCCATCTTGTAGGAGAGTTTCCCCTCAGATCTCTTTTTGGCTAGATTAGCCCAATCTGTTCCCCACCCTTTTTGAAAGCTCGAATGGCTTCATCCAGCTGTGCCTGTGTGTGTTCTGAACAAAGCTGCACCCTGATCCTGGCCATTCCCCGGGCGACCATGGGGAAAACGATAGGAAGGACATAAACCCCTTCCTTCCAGACATAGTCTGCCAACTTCTTGGCGGTTTTACTCTCCCCGCACATGATGGGGACAATCGGGGTTTCGCTGTGACCGGTGTCAAACCCCAGAGCTTTCATTTTTTGGAGGAAATACTCCCGGTTTTTCCAGACGCGCTCCACACGTTCCGGCTCATTTTCCATGACCTCTATGGCAGCGATGGTAGCAGCTGCGACACTGGGCGGTAGTGCACCACTCAGCAGCCAGGTCCTGGCTTTGTTCATAGCAAATTTCGTCAGTTCTTCACTCCCGCTTATGTGTCCACCCACAATGCCAAAAGCCTTTGAAAAAGTCCCCATCTCCGCGTGAACCTGGTCCCGGGTCAGGCCAAAATGATTCACAATCCCCCTTCCTCCTTCACCCAGCACCCCTTCTCCGTGGGCATCATCAACGTAGACGCCCGCTCCATGCCGGGCGGCGATATCCGCAATTTCGGGTAGGGGCGCTAAATCCCCATCCATACTGAAGACACCGTCTGTGACGATCCAGATATGCTCATAGGCGGGCTGGTGTGTTTCCGCCTCTTCCATAATGCAGGCAAGATCATCGACATCTTTATGTTTGTAGATAGCCTTGTCTGCTTTGGTCAACCGCATGCCATCAATAATCGAGCCGTGATTCAACTCATCCGAAACATACAGGTCACCTTCCCCCGCAAGTTGAGCGACCACCCCTTGATTGGTCATAAACCCCGTTTGAAAAGTAAGGGAAGAAGGAGCATCTTTGAATTCTGCTAAACGCCGATCCAGTTTTCGATGGAGGGATGTATCCCCGGCAATGGAACGGTCACTCCCCGCGCCAGCACCGTACTTCTCGGTTGCCCTTACCATCGCCTCCACAACGTTGGGGTGTGTGGACAAATTGAGGTAATTATTCGAACACAGGACAATGACCTCCCGACCGTCCACTTTAGAGACCGGTTTACTCGCACCTTGAAGCTCTCTTGGCTCCCATGTCAAGCCTTCCTCTGCCAAACGCTGGTACTCCTCCCCTAAGTAACGAATGGGATCGCGTTTTGTATTCATAAGTCCATCCTCCTTGAATCAGGTCCTACATTAAGTATGGTTTCTTTACTTGTAGATCAAACTTAAAGAAAGGCTTCCTCATTTCAACGTTTAGATTTTATTCTTGATCCCTGCCTTTTTTCAAGAGGGAAAGGTCACCCATCGCATGGAATTTCATCAGTTTCCGCCTCGGTTTCATAGGTCTGGGATAAGGCTTTCTTTTGCTGATGAGAAAGCTGTTTAATTTCATACTCCCTGCTCATAGCTGCGGACCGATCGGGATACTCTTCCACATAGATTAATTCCACGGGCCGACGCCACTTCGTATAAAACGCCCCTCTCCCTGCGTTATGCTCCCCCACCCTGCGGTGGACATCCGTCGTCCACCCTGTATAAAATGTCTCGTCCGCGCATTTCACAATGTAACAATAACATTGAGCGTTGTTTTCCTCACTCACGGCTCATCTCCCGAGAGCTAATCCTGGCAGCAGGCCCCTGAAAACGGCTCCTTTCTCTGACCTGCCCCTATTGATCAGTTCAGACCTCAAATAAAAAATCAGCACATATCATCGGCTTTTATCAAAACCTTTAACATCCGCAGGCGAGGAGTGTCCTCGATGCCTTCGAAATCCTGCCTTTCATGGTTTCGGATCAGCCATGCAGTGGTGGGGGATGCCCCCTGCTGCAAGGCCATCTCCGCTCCCCACGCAGGATGGTGCTTTGCGACAGTCAATGGATGTCTGTCTTCTCCCTGGACGGGAGAAGTGTTCGGCTTTGAACCTTGGTAGAAAATTTGGGACGCAATCACGATCCACGCCCGTTCCCAAACCGTCAATGGGGAGCGGTTTTTGCCCACATCGTGAAGTAATGCAGCAGCGAGTAAGTCCGGATCCTGATACCCCTCAGCTTTCAACCGTCGATAGACTCGAAAACCGTGTGTTTGCTCTGGGTCAGACATCTCCGTAAATAATGCTAACTGGTCCGGAGCCAGGGCTGAACGCACCTCTTCCCAATTTCGGTGGGAAAGCTTGCCGGTAAGCGTGTGCCAGAATTGGTGGGCCCGGTAAAAAATTCTATCCACACTCATCCAATCAACAACCTCACCAAAAAGCGCAGCGGCGGCCCCAGGATCCATCCCAGGATATCCAAACCCAGATAAGGACCAACGATGAAAAGTGCCAGCAAGATCACAGGTCCGTAAGGTCGAATTTCTTCAAGGGTTTGTTTCCAAGAAGGAGGGACAAAAAACATAGCCACCTTTTCCCCATCCAAGGGCGCTAAGGGAATCAAGTTGAAGAGCATCAAGACTAAATTAATAGAAATGAACTCCCACAAAAAACCAGGCAGGGTGGGAAAAATTCGTGATCCATTATAGGAATCTGAAATCGCCGCACTCAGGGAAACCAATCCTACGCGGAAAGGTACAGCTGCCAGAACCGCCATCAGCAAATTCGATAGAGGGCCCGCCAGGGAAACCCACATCGGTCCCGCAGGGGAGCTTCGCTTTAACGCGTAGGGGTTGACTGGCACAGGTTTCGCCCAGCCAAATCCAGCGACGATCAACATTAAGGAGCCCATGGGGTCCAGGTGGGCGGCGGGATTTAATGTGAGCCTGCCGTTCATTCGCGGCGTTTGGTCCCCGAACTGATAAGCAGTCCAGGCATGGGCAAACTCATGGACTGAAAAAGCCGTAATCAAGATGATGATTCGCGAGATCAACGTTGCTGGATCAAGATTTAACATACCATTTCTCCTGTTGGAGCATTATACCACCCGCCTCCCGAGCTGATGGAGGGCAGATCCGCCAGTCTCAAAGGGGGAAAAAGGTGTCAGAAAGGAATGTTATAATGCCAGCATGTTACCCAAACTTAAACTGAATGACATCCTCAAACTCCGAAAACCTCATGCCTGCGGTGAAAATAAGTGGAAAGTGGTTCGCCTTGGAGGGGACATCAAGATTGAATGCCTGGGCTGCAGGCGGCGCGTGATGCTCCCCCGCCGCAAATTAGCCCGCAGCACAAAAGAAATCCTGTCTGAAGAAGATTGAAATGGGCACATTATTTGTCGTAGCTACCCCCATCGGGAATTTGGAAGATATCACGTATCGAGCTGTGCGCATCTTAGACGAAGTTTCTCTGATCGCAGCTGAAGATACCCGTACCACAGGCAAACTGCTCGATCATTACCAAATTTCCACCCACCTCACCAGCTATCATGAGCATAACAAAGAAAAAAAAATTGCGACCCTGATCGATCATTTACGAGAAGGAAACCTTGCCCTGGTTTCCGATGCCGGCACACCAGGGATCAGTGACCCGGGTTTCAACCTTATCCGTGCCGTCCTAAAAGCTGGTCATGCTGTTGTACCCATTCCCGGTCCTAGTTCTTTGATCGCCGCGCTCTCCGCCTCTGGTCTCCCGACCGACTCCTTCCACTTCCTGGGTTACATCCCCCGCAAATCAAGCCACCGGAAAAAAGTCTTCCAGGCGATAAAGGATGAGCCTTATACGCTTATTTTCCTGGAATCACCGCACCGTATCCTGGATTCCCTCCCGGAGATGGATGAAGTATTTGGAGATAGGGACATCACCGTGGCCAGGGAACTCACTAAGCTACACGAAGAAATTTTCAGAGGCAGCTTAACTGAAGCAGTGGAACATTTTCGGAGCCAAGAACCCCGGGGAGAATTCACATTGGTTGTCAAGGGAGCATCTCCGTTAGACCAGAAGTGGTCCAGGGAAAAGCTGCTTGATGAATTACAAAAACTGCAAAGGGAGGACAAGCTGCCCCCTTCAAAAATAGCCAAAGACATAGCGGAACGGTCAAAATGGGCCAGAAGAACGGTATACAAACTGCTACAGGACCTTGCCTAGAGGAGAAAAGAATGCACCTTAATGATCACGAAGCGTTTCAATCCCTGGACACTCAAAATATGCTCGCCGAGATCGATGGACTCCCCGACCAATTGGTAAAAGCCTGGGAGATCGGGCTAGATTTCCCGCTCCCGGAATGGACGGGCATCACCCGTTTGGTGATCGCCGGTATGGGTGGATCCGCCATCGGGGGCTCATTGATCAAAGCCTACGCCGCTCCCCTGGGTGAAGTGCCGATATATGTTCACCGGGATTATGATCTCCCAGCCTGGGTGAGAGGGAAGGAAACCCTTTTTATCGCTTCCTCCCATTCCGGAAATACAGAGGAAACCCTTTCCGCTTTCGAAACAGCTGTGGAACGAGGCTGTCGGGTCATAGGCATCACGACAGGTGGCAGGTTGGCTCGCCGAGTAAAGGAAGAAAACTCCATCTTGTGGCAGTTTTCACACCAGGGGCAGCCCCGGGCTGCAGTGGGGTACTCCTTCACTCTGCTCTTAGCTGCTCTTTTCAAGTCAGGAATCATCCCTGATCCAACCCCTGAGATGGAGGAGGCAGTATCCGTCCTCAGGAAGCAGCAAAAGCAATTATTTTCAGATCTGCCCATCCCGAAAAACCCAGCCAAACGGCTTGCCGGTCAGCTTATCGAACGTTGGGTTTGCATCATAGGCACGGAACACCTTGCCCCTGTGGCAAGGCGCTGGAAAACCCAGGTGAACGAACTCTCCAAAGCCTGGGGACAATGGGAAGCCCTTCCCGAAGCGGATCACAACACCCTGGCGGGTATCCTGAACCCCGAAGAAGCGCTTTTCAAAACCATGGCGCTCTTTCTACGCGCTGATGCCACTCACACCCGCAACCAGGCTCGCGTGAACCTGACAAAAAAGCAATTTATGTTGGAAGGTCTCAACACAGATTTCATAGATGCCAGAGGGAAATCCCGTTTGGCCCAGCAGTGGTCAACGCTTCACCTGGGCGATTATGTCGCTTATTATCTGGCCATATTGTACGATGTCGATCCCACACCTGTCGCGGCGATTGAGAACTTAAAAAAAGAACTCAAAAGCGAGGGGTCGGTCAGGTAACTCCACACGCTGTTTTTTCCAACTTGGAGAAAACGGTATCTGGACCCACAAAAGAAACTCAAATAAGACATCATGGTTATTCAGGATGCGGACTGGTATCCCTAAACTTCCATTATGAGAGTACCTTTTTCAACACTCAGGTTGTGAGAAGGACATAAATAAAAAGCATGGACAACCAGCAAATCGCAGAGAAACTCGAGTTGATCGCTGACCTTTTAGAGATCCGCGGAGATGTGATCTACAAGATCCTCGCCTATCGCAAAGCCGCTGAGAGCCTGCGTCAATTAGGACGAGATGTCACTCAAATTCACAAAAGCAGCGCCCTCCAGGAGATCCCAGGCGTGGGGAAAGCGATCAGCGAGAAGATCCAAGAATTATTAGAAACCGGTTCTCTTAGCTTTCTTGAAGAACTAAAAACGGAAATGCCGCCATCGCTTGTCGAATGGCTAGAAGTCCCGGGACTGGGACCCAAACGGGTAGGCCAGATCTGGCAGGCGTTAGAGATCACCACGTTGGATGAGCTGCAGGCAGCTGCAGAAGGCCAAAAGTTAAGGGCGATAGACGGCCTGGGACCAAAAACCGAAGAAAACATCATCTCGGGGGTGGAATCCCTAAAAAAGCGCACTAGTCGAACACGGCTGGGCGATGCTTTACCTTTTGCAAAAAAACTACTCCAAACATTGCGGGAATTACCCCAGGTAACCCAGGCACAGGCAGGAGGAAGTTTACGCCGTATGCGGGAGACAGTGGGAGATATTGAACTTTTAGCGGCATCCAAGGACCCCAAAACGGTCATGGAAACCTTTTTGAATCATCCGCGGGTAGCAAAGATCGTCAGTTCTGGAGATGTGAAATCCAGCGTGAGCTTTAAAGGGGGCATGCGAGCTCAATTGTGGGTTCATCCCCCAGAAAGATTCGGGACCGCCCTGCAATTCGCAACCGGAACAAAAGATCACAATGTGCGTTTGCGCGAACTCGCGTTAGATCAGGGGTATTCCCTTTCAGAACGCGCACTGCTCCGGGTCAAGGATGAAAATGAACTGCTTTTTGAGGATGAAAGAGACCTTTACAAAACCCTGGGGTTAGCCTGGATCCCTCCCGAACTTCGCGAAGATCGGGGTGAAATACAAGCTGCTAAAGAAGGCACACTGCCGGCGCTGATCGAACAAAGAAATGTCATCTCCGAACTTCACAGCCATTCCGAATGGAGCGATGGAAAGTTCTCCATAAAGGAAATGGCACTGGGAGCCATCAATAGGGGATATGAAATATTGGCGGTCACAGACCACTCCCAAAGCCTGAGCATCGCAGGAGGATTAACAGGAGATGACTTAAAAGCCCAAAAGGAAGAGATCCGGCGTGTGCAGGAAGAGTTAGGCGATCAGATCACCTTACTCCAGGGAATTGAAATGGAAATCTTGGCTGATGGAAAGTTGGATTATCCCGATCGGGTCCTCGCTGAGTTAGATATCGTCATCGCTTCCCTCCATACCAGCATGCGTCAGTCCCGGGAGAAAGCTACAGCCCGGATTTTGCGCGCCATTCAGAACCCATATGTAGATATCATTGGGCATCCCACCAACAGGTTAATTGGTAAACGAGATCCTGCTGACCTGGATATGGACAGCATCTTTGAAGCGGCTGCAGAGCAGGGAACGGCATTAGAGGTCAACGCCAACCCCATACGCCTTGACCTTTCGGACATATACGTCCGCCGGGCGGTTCAAAATGGGATTCCCATCAGCATTAACACGGACGCGCACGCACCCGATGAGTTTGATTACCTCCCATTTGGCCTGGCCACAGCACGTCGGGGTTGGGCGAGCGCGGAAAACGTAATTAACACCTGGTCGAAAAAAAGACTCTTAAAGTGGTTGAACAGAAACCAGAAAAAATCCGCAATGAATGGGTCTCGGGTTCATTTACCCTTCCACTAATTCCCCTTTCACCCAAACCAATCTTGTAACTTGACTTTCAATTCCTAGAAGCTGAATGAGGAGTCTCGAGAATTCCGCAGGGTCCCCCGTGGTCATAAACTGGATCTGGCCCTTTCCGCCTGCTTTAGCTCGCAAATCATGCCGATCCAACAACCTTCCCACCTGCCGGGCCACTGCAGGTGCGGGATCAATGACTTCTATTTCCGCCCCAACGATCTCCTTGATGAGGGGGATGACAAAAGGATAATGTGTACATCCCATGACCACTTTATCCACCCCCTTTTCCAGCATAGGTATAAGAGCTCTTTCTAAAATTTCTTTCGTCTCCGTATCCGCAACATGTCCCATCTCAATCTGACGCACCAAACCGGGACACGTATGCTGGAGGACTGTGACCCCTTGAGCAAAGCGTTCCACGGTGGAATTGTACAGCTCTCCTTGAAAGGTAGTTGGCGTGGCTAAGACCCCCACAACCCCACTGCTGGTCTCCTCCGCAGCTGGCTTCACAGCAGGTTCCATGCCCACAAACGGCAGTGTTGGACAGGATGCACGTAAGTTTTTCAAGGCAGCTGCAGACGCAGTGTTGCAGGCAACGACGACCAATTTCACATCCCGGTTAATCAAGAAACGCACGATGCCCTGTGATAATCTCTCGACCTCTGTTTTGGGGCGGGGCCCATAAGGGATGTGGGTCTGGTCGGCGATATAGATGAAATTCTCATCCGGAAGTTGATCCCGGACAGCGCGTAAAACTGATAACCCGCCCACGCCTGAATCAAAGATTCCAATTTGCCGATTGTCAGGTGACATAATTCTCCCCGAAACAAAACATCACTTGTGATAAGCCACCGAGCTTATTATACCCCGCCGGGAGTATTACGGAAGCATTCACAAAAGCAAGGAAATTCTTCACCTTAAAAAATAAAAGCGCAGTGAGAGTCACTGCGCTCTTGTGTAATGTTTGGAAGGTTATTCTGATGTAAATTTTTGTTTCAAACGTGCTTTTTTTCCGCTGCGAGCCCGCAAGTAATACAATCGGGAACGGCGAGAAAAGGAACTGCGGTGGACATCAACCCGATCTATCATGGGAGATCTGGTGGGAAATGTCCTTTCCACACCGATACCATTGCTTGCGATGCGCCGAACCGTAAAGGTTTTGTTGTTCCCCGATCCGCGTACGCGGATCACCGTGCCTTTGAATTCTTGGATTCGTAAATTATCCCCTTCTTTGATGCGCACAAAAACGCTGACATTGTCGCCAGAGCGCAGATCAGGGATGTTCGGGTTATCCTCAGCTTCAAAAGCTTTCAATAAATCATTCATCTTTAGTTACCTTTCATGTTTTTTAAAATAATGCCAAAATTCCAACTGCGTTTTCATCCTGTAATTACACGGCTGGTCATTATAACATGGTTGACGGATTTTGAGAAGTGAAACGCATTCATTCATCTAAAATGTTACTGAAGGTGTATAGTTCACTCAAAAGAAAATGTTACCGAGGGAACTATGGATCTGAAAGAAACAATGACAATAGATGAACGCTACAAGTATCTCCGGGTGATGCAAAAACGGTATCGAAAAGCCAATAAGACAAGTCGCAGTGCGCTTCTTGACGAAATGGAAACAGCAACTGGGTTACATCGCAAAAGTTTACTCCGTTTGCTGAATGGGAATCTGACCCGCAAAAAGAGGAAGAAGCAGCGTGGTCGAACTTATGGGCACCAGGTTGATGATGCTTTGCGGGTGATCCTCAAAAGCTTTGATTATATCTGTGCTGAGCGC
>JAWODY010000075.1:0-42486 GCA_046483045.1 Anaerolineales bacterium
CCGGCGCAGTAGGCGGCTTCCGCAGCCTGCACGGACGCGGAAGACCCCAAAAGGTTCCCCACGCTGCGATACACGAAATACACCTCTCCGCTGGCGACGTACTCTTCAATAATTCGACCTTCGGTTTCCGCTACGAAATCAGCACAGTGGGAACAGGCAAAATCGGAAAAATCCTCAATGACCACCGGCGCCTCGGGATCGCCCAGGGCGTTCCCGTCCTCCTGCGGCCTGTCTTTCAGATCAGGGACGATGATGTCCCCGGCTGAGACATCCGTTTTATTTAAAGAAGGGATGATTAACAGGGCAGCAACCACCAGGAGCACTCCCACCCCGATCCCCAGATAAATCACCCGCCTCTTCCGGGTCCGTTCTTTTCTGCGCTGATCAATCCTTTGACGTTGGTTCATATCCAGATAATCTCCCCGGGTTGGGCTTTTTGCCCACGTAAACCCGCTTGGTTTTCAACTATTCCCATTAAACCACAGGGAGATGTAAAAAGAGGGGCTATAACATGTTACAGAGGGGTTTCTTAGAAAACTCTAATGTTTTGGGCGTTTATGCGTTAGCGCGTTTGTGGGTTGGCGGGTTGACGCGTTGGCGCGTTAGCGCGTTAGCGGGTGGGCGGGGTTGCATGTTATTAGAAGAAGTGCTGGAATACGGGGTAGGATTCGCCCTGGCGCTGAAATCCGAACTTCTGATACAGTTCCAGGGACGCCAGGTTGCTCTTCTGGGTGTTGACGGAAACCCGGACCACCCCCATGCGTTCTAAAGCGCGGAGCCCGTGGCCCACCATAGCTGTGCCGACCCCCCTATTTTGCTGCCGGGGATGCACGGCCAGTCGGGCGAGATGACCTCCCAGGGTGCCAACCGTGCTGATCTGGTAGCCGGCGATCCGCTCATCCACCAGCGCCACGCTGGCCAGGTAAGCGGCCTGATAGGCGATGCCCAGGCTGTGCAGGCTGTTCCGCCACAGGGGATCAAATGCGGCGCGGTCAATCCGGTAGACATCTTCCAGATCCCCCTCTTTCATCTTCCGGATCTGGACATCCTCCGGAGCCGGAGGATCGGCAGCATGGGCCGAATCCCAGTCCATGATGATCACCTCGTAGGTTTTCCGAAAACCACCCCGGGGCAACAAATCCGCCACCCAGGGTTGGAGGGCCAGGGCGTTCAGGCTGGCCACCCCTTCGCGGCCCGCCAAGGCATCCCTGGCTGCCGGCCAGAGTCGACCCCAGATCTCCCCCGGATCCTCCCCAGGGGCAGCCGCCAGCAGGCGCAGCCAGGTGATCCCGTCCTCATCCGGCGGGCAGGCCAGAGCGCCTGCCATTTGCTTCCCCTTGTAAACCCCCAGATAAGGTTGATGTCCCAGCCAATCCAGCGGAGTGCGCCAACCCAGGTGGCGGTGCACACCGGTCCGGGAATGGATCAGCCGGGCGACGGCCTGCCTGGCCTCTCTGCTGATCTTTCTCAGGCTGAGCGGTTTATTTTCAACGGGGATCATGTTTTCGGTTTTAACGTTTATACGTTAAACGGGATCTTGAGAATTTTCTTCAGAATGCGCTGGAAGAAGGTCGGGTCCCGCAGGCCTTCCAGTCCATGGGCCATAGAGGAAAGCGCGCTGAGGGGTTTCCAGGACTTGAGCTGCAGGACTGACAGGGCCTGCATGACCTGGCGGCGCTTCTCGCCCTCCCCACAGTCCGCAAACAGGGCCCCGGCCCGGCAGTAGCGTTCCGCCGCTTCCGTTCGCCGGCCGAGCCCTTCCAGGACTGCGGCCTGATTGCTGAGGGTGACGGCCTGCCGCTGAATGTCCCCTTCCTCAGCGAAAATCTGGTCGATGCCTCGGACGACTTCCCAGGCGCCTTCGACGTCCCTGGCCTGGAGTAGGGCGACGGATTGATTGCTGCGCATTTCCGCCGCTTTCAACCCCTCCCCTTCTTCCTGATATCCTGCCGCTGCTTTCCCATAGGCAGCAGCCGCGGCGGCGTACTTCCCGGCCCGGAACTGCCGTTTTCCTTCCTGTTCTTTGCGTTCGGGTTTCAATTCTGCACTCATGAATGCCAGCTAAAGCGTGATCTCCAACAACCCTTCAGCAACAGCGCGCAATTTATCCACCGACATTTCGCTCAACTGGCGGGCAATGCTCAAATAAGGCCGGTTGACCGGTTTGACCACGAACTGCTGCAGTTCCGCGGGAAGCTTGACAAACTCATCGATGGCTTCTTTTTCCTTGGTCCACTCCGCGATAGGCCCTTTATCGACCCGCAGCTTGTCCAGGTCCAGCCCATAGATATCAGCGAACTGCTCGAGCACAGGCAGCGGGGTGGAAAATTTGCCCCGCTCGTATGACTTCAAGCGGTAGGTGGTGATATCCAGCTTATCCGCCACCTCCCGCATGCTCATATCTTTTTCTTCGCGCGCCTTCCTGAGATTGAGGCCAATCGTCCGGTCCCTCAGTTCCAGACGCTGTTCGACATCGCCCAGCGCATCCAGTGGATTTTGCGAGGACCTGGTCTCTTTCCCCCAGAACTGGTCCAAAGGGATGTCCAAATAGTAGGCCAAGACCTCTAATTCTGGCAGAGAAGGAGATTTTTCCCCATCTTCATATTTGCTGATCGTCCTCCCGGAAGCCCCGATAATATCCCCACAATCCTTCATCGTCTCTCCGGCTTTCAAACGGGCATCCCGGATCAGGACTCCCAGTTTCTTGGCCCGGATGTTAGCTGCTAATGTGTAATCCATATCAAATGCTCCTCACTTTCGCTGGACCTGTGATAATAATACTGCCTCAGATGTGAGTTTGTGATTATGATCGCCTATTCTGGTATGGCGCTGCATGAGTTGGAAGTTATTCCTCTTCCAGGTCCGGCATGGTGTAGCCCATCCCGGTCCGGGTGACGATGTGTTTGGGGTTGCTCTGGTCCTCTTCCAGCTTGCTGCGCAAGCGGGAAATCGTGACCCAGAGGATCTCTTTATCGTCTTTATAGCCTTCCCCCCACACGGAGGTCAGCAACTCTTCCGTGGTCAGGATCTGCCCCTGATTGTGGGCAAACTGCAGCAAAAGCCGATATTCCGTAGCGGAAAGGAGGACTTTCTCCCCTTGGGCATCCACTTCCGCCTGAGCAAAGTCAATCTTCAAATCCCCGTGCTGGAAGATGACAGGCTTTGACATTTCCCGGGAAAATTTCGAGCGGCGGAGGACAGCCCGGACCCGGGCCAGGAGCTCGGAGGCGGAGAACGGTTTCACGATGTAGTCATCCGCGCCCACGTTTAGACCCTTTACGCGGTCGCTTTCATCCCCCTTGGCAGTGACCATGATGATGGGCACCTGGGAAAAACTTCTGATCCGCCGGCAGCTTTCGAAGCCGTCCAGCTTCGGCATCATCACATCCAGAAGGACAAGGTCCACATCATTTTCAGAGACGACATCCACAGCCAGCTTGCCGTTGAGGGCTTTCAGGACCTCATATCCGTCCACAGTGAGATTGGCGGATATCAATTCAATATAGCGAGGCTCATCATCAACGACGAGAATGGTTCCTTTCTCCATATCTCATTCTCCTATTTAGACCACAACTCAGACTTGACCCTACTCCTCATCTAAAGGCAGGAAAATGTGAAACGCAGTTCCCTTTCCCACCTCTGACTCAGCAAAAATCCTTCCCCCATGAGCCTGAATAATTTCGCGGCAAATGTAAAGACCCAGCCCGCTTCCCCTCTCTTTGAGCTTGGTTTCCGGGACCCGGTAAAAGCGCTGGAAAATCTTCTCCAGATGCTCCTCTGTAATCCCAGGCCCTTCGTCTTTAACCGTAATATGGACCCGATGATCCTCCTCTTTGAGTTTGACATTGACTATGGATCCCGGGGCATACTTGGAAGCGTTGCTCAATAAATTATCAAATACCTGCCCCAGGCGCATGGGGTCCGCTTTGACTTTCAGATCCGCCCCCTGGATGTCCAGGACAATGTTGATCTTGAGATCGCTCAACTGCGTGCGCTGGATCAGGTCCCGGAGGACGGCGTCCATATTCACCTTTTGAAACTGCATTTGCATGGTGCCGGATTGTAAGCGGGAGGAATCCAATAAATTGTCGATCAGGGCCTGCAGGCGGTCCGCCTCTTCATCGATGATCCCCAGGAATTCGCGGTAGGTCTCAACATCCCAACTCGTGTCTTCTCGGAGCAAGGTCGTGGTGTATCCTTTGATGAAGCCCAGGGGTGTGCGCAGGTCATGGGACACAGTGGCCACAAAATCTTCCTGCATGCGCCACATCCGCTGGCTGCCCTCTATTTTTTGGATCGTGTTCAGCAAATTCTCCCGCTCCAAAAGATGGGCCACATGACCGGCCACGAATTCGACCTTCTGGACTTCTTTTCCCGTGAAGGACGGGCCACCAAAGCGAATAAGGATCAAGGCGCCGATGGTCTTTTTCCCCCGTTTCAGGGGGGTGCCGATGTAGAACCGCAGGTTCAGCCGGTCTTCCTCCGCATCCCCCACCCTGTCCTTCTGGGAAATCGTGCGGTCAGCCCGGATGATCCGCTCCACGACAGCTTCTCCCCAGGCGACATCAGCCTCTTTGGATCGCCCCCGCCCTACAGCCCGGGCAAAGTAAGGCTGGATGTCACTCCCCTCCTTTAGATAAAGGACAAAATTATCAAAGATGAGGATCTTTCTGGCTCTGTTGACCAGTTCGGGTAAGACAGCGTCCGCCGTTTCGGCTTTGGCCACCAAACGACTGATCTCCAAGATCTGGGTGATGAGTTCATCACCCGTTACGGTACGGTCTCCTATAACTCCCATAAGATGATATCTTCCCCTTGGAGCCCTTTCAGCCCTGAAAGGCGTATACTAACAGCAGGGTGGGCCCAAGACAATCTCACAATACTGATATTATAACCGTATCTTTTAGAAATGACCGCTCCCAGCGGAGATCAATCCTGCGGATCCACACCTAACAGCGATCATAAATTAAGCCTTTTTGACCTCTCCTCCGCCCGGACTTGTTAGCTCGTTGTAAAGTAATCCACCTGCTGCGTATGGTTAAATATGATCAACTATGAACACGACACCCCTTGACCACACACCCACCATTCTTATCATCGACGACGACCCTTCGGCGACAAAATTGATCGGAAAATTACTTCTGTTAAAGGGCTACAAGGTACTGACCGCCAACACAGGGGCAGAAGGCCTTGAACTTCTAAAACAAAACCCTGTAGACCTGGTCATCCTCGATCTACTCATGCCGAAAATGCACGGCTGGGAAGTATGCGCTGAAATTAAGGGTTTCAGCTCTGTACCAATCCTCATTATATCAGCAATCGACTCCCCCAAGATGATTTCTAAAACATTAGATAAGGGGGCTGATGATTACCTGCCCAAGCCCGTGACCGCGAACATCCTTCTGGCCCGCCTGGAAACCCTCATCCGGCGTTATGCATACGAAAAATACGCCACCTCCCCTTTACCTGAGTCCTGATCTCCGGGTTTTGGAGAGGAAAAGAAAGCGTATGAATTTTGGATTAACCCCCATCACGGGGGTTAATTTTTGGTATAATAAGTAAAAGAAAATACAATCATTTGCAGGGGAGAGTCTCACCAAGTGGGCACCGAAGGGGCAAATCGTAGAACATGATCCATGATTCTACAGATAAAACTCTCAGGTACAAAGGACCTTGCAAGTGCTTCCCTCTGGAGAGTCTTCAGACACCGACGGGGCATAATCTCTCAGGTCAAAAGACAGAGGCACACGCATTTCTCTGGCGTGTGCTTTTTAATAACATTTCATACGCATAATGTATAAGGAGCAAAATATGAAAACACCTTCGGATTTGTTATACACCAAACACGACGAATGGATTCGGGACAAGGATAACGTAGGGCTGATCGGGATCACAGACTACGCTCAGGATCAGCTTTCCGACATCGTCTTCGTGGAGATCGTGGCCTTTGAGGACGATGATCTCGATCAAGGTGAAACCTGCGCGATCGTCGAGTCCGTGAAAGCAGCGGCGGATGTCTACATGCCCGTGAGCGGGAAAATCATCGACATCAACGAAACCCTGGTGGACAGCCCTGAATTGGTCAACGAAGATCCCTATGGGGACGCCTGGATGGTCAAAGTGGAATTGACGGACCCCAGCGAGCTCGATGATCTCATGGACGCTGAAGCTTACAAGAACATGGAACGAGACGACCATTAAGGCAGGAAAGGATACACCCATCCATTCAGGCTGGAATCTCGATCTCATCCTTTGTCAGTAGTTATAGGAAGGATAACCTGATATGTATACTCCGCACACGGACGCTGATCGGGAAGCCATGCTGGAAGCTATCGGTGTGGAGGCCGTTGATGACCTTTTTCAATGCCTCCCCGATAAAGATCTTCCAGACTTAGCGCTTCCTGAAGGTATCACTGAAATGGAAGCTCTCGCTGAGCTTCAATACATCTCCTCTGTGAACGAAACCACCCAGGAATTAACCTCCTTTCTCGGCGCGGGAGCGTACAACCATTACATCCCCTCCGCGGTGGACTCTCTTCTCAGACGGGGTGAATTTTACACTGCGTACACCCCTTATCAACCGGAAATTTCTCAGGGGACCCTGCAGAGCATTTTCGAATATCAAAGCTTAATCGCCGCCCTGACCGGGATGGACATCTCCAACGCCTCTCACTACGATGGGGCAACAGCGGTGGCAGAGGCGGTCAACATGGCCCTGAACCGCTTCCGCGGCCGGCGGCTGAAATTCGTCCTCTCGCCTCGCTTGCATCCCCAAGCCCGGGAAACGGTGCACACTTACATGAAAGGATCCGACGTCGAAATCGTGGGAGAAGACCTGGATCCGGAAGGAGACCCGGAAGAACTCATCTCCCTCATCGATGAGGATACGGCCCTGGTTTTCGTCCAATACCCGGATTTCTTCGGCCAAATTTACGATTATTCGGAGCTGGGAGAAGCCGCCCACGATCAGGGCGCCATGTTCGGGGTGCATGTCAACCCCATCGCTCTCGGACTGCTCAAACCCCCCAGCGCCTTCGACGCGGACATCGTCACCGGGGAAGGTCAGCCGCTCGGGGTTCCCCTTTCCTTTGGCGGGCCCTACCTGGGCATCTTCGCCACCAAAAAAGAGTTCGTGCGTAAAATGGCCGGACGCCTGGCGGGAGAGACCGTGGACGACCGGGGGCAGCGCGGATACGTGCTCACATTGAGCACGCGCGAGCAGCACATCCGCAGAGAACGGGCGACCTCGAACATCTGCACCAACCAGGGGCTGATCATGCTGGCTTCCACCATCTTCCTCAGCCTGCTGGGTAAAGAGGGTCTCCGCGAACTGGCAGCCCTGAATTATCATAAAGCGCATTACGCTGCAGAACAAATCAACACCATACCGGGTTACCTGGCTTCCCCGGGCAAGACCTTCTTCAATGAATTCGTCGTGCACTGCCCGCGCCCGGCCGCTGAAGTCAACGAAGTCCTGCTCCAGTACGATATCCTGGGCGGGTACGACCTCAGCGAAAGCTATCCCGGGATGGAGAACGCGCTCCTGATGGCAGTCACGGAAATGATCGGGCGTTCGGAAATTGAATTCATGATTGATATCTTGGCGGAGGAAACCAATGCCTGAACCCACTTTATTTGAAATATCGAAAGCGAATCGAAGAGGAGTCCGTTACCCGGAACCGGATGTGCCTGAAGCGGATCTTCCCCAGGACTTCCTCCGGGAGGAACTCCCTCTGCCGGAGATCAGCGAACACGAAGTGATCCGGCATTTCACCAATATCTCCCAGTACAATCACGGCGTGGACATCGGCTTTTATCCGCTGGGATCATGCACCATGAAGTACAATCCCAAAGTTAACGAGGATGTGGCCCGCCTGCCGGGTTTCGCATTCATCCATCCCCTCCAGCCGCCGGAAACGGTCCAGGGGGCATTGGGCTTGATGTATGAACTCCAGGAATGGCTGGGGGAGATCAGCGGCTTCACGGACGTCGGCCTGCAGCCCGCTGCCGGCGCGCACGGGGAGCTGACCGGCGTACTCATCATCCGGGCCTACCACCGGGATCGGGGCGACGAGAAGCGCACGAAAATGCTCATCCCCGACTCAGCCCACGGCACGAATCCGGCCACCTCAGCGATGAGCGGCATGGAAGTCGTCGAGCTCCCCTCCGACGAGAGGGGCAACGTGGACCTGGAAGCCCTGAAGTCGGAATGTGACGACACGCTGGCCGGGATCATGATCACCAACCCCAACACGCTGGGGCTGTTTGACGAGAACATCGTCGAAGCCTGCCAGCTGGTACACGAGGCCGGCGGCCTGGTCTACGGCGACGGCGCGAACATGAACGCCCTTTTGGGCAAGTGCAAACCAGCCCAGACCGGCATCGACGTCATGCATTTCAACCTGCACAAGACCTTTTCCACCCCCCATGGTGGCGGCGGCCCCGGTTCGGGCCCCGTCGGCGTCGTTCCGGAACTGGCAGACTTCCTGCCCAGCCCCGTCGTGATCCGCGCAGAAGAGGGGAATGAGAAAACCGCGCCCTTTTACGACTTTCATGTCCCGGAAAAAACCATCGGGCGCGTGAAAGCGTTCCACGGCCACTTCGGGATGTTCGTCCGCGCCTTCACGTACATGATCACCCTGGGCAAAGAAGGGCTGCGGGATGTGGCGGAAAGCGCTGTCCTGAACGCGAACTACCTCCGGGCCCTGATTAAGGACAGCTACAATATCCCCTACGACAGGCTGTGCATGCACGAATTCGTGGCCCAGGGCGAGTGGGAGGACGCGCCTGACATCCAGGCCCTGGATATCTCCAAGCGGATGATGGACTTCGGATTCCATCCCCCCACGAACTACTTCCCCCTGATCGTTCACGAGGCGCTGATGATCGAACCCACGGAAACCGAAACCAAGGAAACCCTGGATGAAGTGGCACAGGTCATGAACAAGATCGCCAAAGAGGCCCAGGAGGAGCCGGAAACGTTGAAAACAGCTCCTCATCAGACACCATTTGGCCGCCTTGACGAAGTCAAAGCCGCCAAGGACCTGATACTGACCACGAGCCTTCCGGAGGACTACGGAGAAGACTGAGCTTCAGCAAACGAACTTGGAAAGAGACCCCGGTTCTCCATGGAGGACCGGGGTTCTTCATTTCAATGCACCCTTTGGAGAGTTGAAGTTTGTGATAAAATATCTCTCCCATTTACAAACCCCTAACAGATATATAACAACTTATACGAATATGATGAATAACACACAAGAGATCAAATTCAATCCACCCAGAAACACCGTGGAAGTACACCTGCCAGACGGGCGGGTCATCACCGGCCCCAGGGGGGCAACGATGCAAGAGTTTTTCACCGTCCTGGAAAACGACGACCGCCCCCCCGTTGTGGGCGTGGTGACCAACGGAAAACTCAAAGAGCTCTCCTACCCGGTAAACATGGATGTGGAAGCTCGCCCCGTTGACATGAGTGAGGCAGACGGGATGCGGTTTTACCGCCGTTCCCTGACGTTTTTATTGGAAATCGCCTTCCATGAGATCTTCCCGCATGCGATCCTGAACATCGATCATTCCATCAGCTCCGGGGGTTATTTCTGCCAGGTCTACCGACGCTCCCCTTTGAGCAAAGAGAAACTTGAGCTTGTGGAAGACAAGATGCGCGAATTGGTGGAGCAGGACCTGAAATTTGAGCGCACGAAAGTCCCCTTAGAAAAGGGGATCAAATACTTTCAGCTGCAGGGAAACAAAGACAAAGTCCGCCTGCTGAAACACCGCAAGAAAGATTATCTGACTCTGTACAAAGTCAACGAACATTACGATTACCACCACGGTTACATGGTGCCCTCCACCGGCTACCTGCAGTGGTTCGATCTCATCCCCATGGAAGATGGGTTCATCCTCCGCTTCCCGCGCCGCGCAACTCCGACATCTTTACAGCCAGCGCCCAAATATCACACTTTGTTGAATGTCTTCCAGCGTTATGGGGCCTGGCTGCAGCGTCTGGGAATCGACAGCGTGGGCGTGCTGAATGACGCTATCAAGGAAGGCCATGTCCGGAAAACCATCCTGGTTTCGGAGGCCCTGCACGCCCAACACATCGCTGAGATTGCCGCCCAGATCGAGAAGCGGTCGGACGACCTGCGCGTGGTCCTCATCGCAGGACCCTCATCCTCCGGGAAAACCACGTTCTCCAAGCGGCTTACCATCCAGCTTCTGGCCCGGGGCATTTCCCCCTTTCCCCTGGAAATGGACAACTACTTTGTGGATCGGGAGAAGACACCCAGAGAAGAGGACGGGAGTTTGAATTTCGAGGCTTTTCAGGCTGTGAACAAGGAACGGCTGAACAGCGACCTCAAAGGGTTGATCGCCGGCAACAGGGTCCAACTGCCCCAATACAACTTTCATACGGGAAAAAGTGAGGAGGGAGAGATCATCCAGCTCCGCCCGGGACAGATCATCATCCTGGAAGGGATCCACGGTTTGAATCCGGATCTGATTCCGACCATCCCCCAGGAGCTAACCTTCCGTGTTTACGTCTCCGCGTTGACGCAGTTGAACCTAGACCGCCACAACCGCGTCTCCACGACGGATACCCGGTTAATCCGCAGGATCGTCCGCGACTACCGGGAGCGGGGGTATGACGCGCTGGAAACGATCAACCGCTGGGAATCTGTACGGCGGGGGGAGAAAAAGTTCATTTTCCCCTATCAGGGAAACGCAGATGCCATGTTCAATTCCGCCCTGGCCTACGAACTCTCAGCCCTGAAACCTCTGGCAGAACCCATCCTCAGGCAGGTGCCGCACAGCACACCGGAATGGATTGAGGCCAAACGGCTTTTAGCCTTTCTGGAATGGTTCCTCCCTCTGGACATTGAGATGATCCCTGACAACTCCATCCTCCAGGAATTCATCGGGAACTCCAACCTCAGAGACTTCAAGATCTGGGAGCAATGATAACTTAAATAAAAAACATCCTTCAGGGCCCGATCCTGAAGGATGCCAGATCAGCAGGTGAGCGGTGATTCAGCTCTGCATATATTCTTCTCTGCTAATAAATCGACCCCCAGAAATTTCTTTGTCGATGACGCGCTTCCTCTCGTCGAAATTGAGTTTGACCTCAATCCTTTGAAAGCAAGGGCCATCCCCGCTGAGTACTTTCCTGCAAAAGTACGTGTCCTTCCCCTGCCGGGCGCCGTACTCCACACTGAGGTCATGGGCTTTATTGATCCGGGTCTTCAGCTTTTCTCCACAGCGGTCGCAGGCCACATAGACGGTGTATCCGTGAGGATCCGACCTGGTAGTGAACAGGGAGCGAATTTTATCCCACATATTTGGTTTCCTCCTTCATAGCATTTGGAATCTGGCCTGTCATCCTGAGGCCGCAGGCGGAAGGATCCTTGCAGGGATCGCCGCCGCAGCACGACGGCCTACACACTGGAAGCCTTAAAATTAATGTCTAGGCGGTGACTGATCTTTGACCAACGCAGCAAGGAGAGTTCAGGGATCCCTAAAAACGCGGGAAGCGGCGCAGGATGGTGGCTGTATCAGGCAGGGCGACCCGTTCCCCAAAGCCCAACTTTGAAAGATCCTTCCCTTTTCTCCTGGACACATCCTGATAAATATAAATCAGGGTTCCCTTTTTCGCATACCGCTGATTAATATAAGCCTGACCCAGGAAATATCCGTCAGTATCGCTCGAGCAGCTGGTCACCCGTCCGATCATCCGCCCGACTTCATCCATCACCGGATCCCCGTAATGAGCCCTGCGAACCCGTTTCTCACTGAAACGGAAGCGGGCCACCACGCTGTCGCGCTCTTTTTCCTGCTCAATGAAGGCCTTCCTGCCAATAAACCAGGGTTTATTGGTCTTCACAAAAGAAGCGAATCCAGCATCTCCCACACCCAGGTTCATCGATCCCCCAAACTCGTGCCCGTAAAGGGGCAGCCCTGCCTCGGTACGTAAGGAATCCCGGGCACCTAAACCACAGGGTTTAATGCCAAATTCCTCGCCCGCATCCAGCAGAGCAGTGAACAGATCCGGCGCCTGATCGGGGTGGACAAAGATCTCAAAAGCAGTCTTTTCCCCCGTGTATCCAGAACGAGCGACCACCACATCTAAACCGTTGACGTTCGCTTCGCAGACTTCCGCCCAGCGCAGGTGGTGGATCTTCCTTCGATCGTCCTCATTGATATCCAGCGCGAGCAGAATGTTCTGGGATTGGGGACCCTGTAAAGCGAGGTCCACCCGCTGATCCTCCCCTTCCGCTGGATCCCGCAGGTTTCGCAGCCGGACACCGCGGCCATAAGCCCTACTCCAGGGGCGTTGGTTGTCTACTTTGACCTCACCCTTCCGGACAGCGTTCAACCAGGCCCAATCTTTAGCATCGTTGGCAGCATTGACTACGGCCATATACTTTTGATCGCAGCGCCGGTAGACGAGCAGATCGTCGATCACTTCGGCGTCCGGAGTCAATAAATGTGTGTAAAGAGATTCATTCACTTTCAAAGAGGAAACATCATTCGCGCACACGCTGTCCAGAAAGGCCATGGCATCTGAGCCTTCCGCTTGATAAACACCCATGTGGGTGACATCGAACAACCCTGCTGTTTCCCGGACCGCGCGGTGCTCCTCAAGTACGGATTCATACCGGACCGGCATTTCCCATCCCGCAAAAGGGACCATCCTGGCCCCTAACTCGACATGGATATCATACAGGGATGTCCTGCGCAGCGGGGCCGTATCCTTTTTCTCCCATGTGAATTCAGGCAGAGCCCGGCCTTCCCCATCGGGTATGCCGAGGTAGAACGGCTTATCCACACTGCGGCTTTCCCCTTCCACCAGATCCTCAATCATGAAATCCGTCTCCCGAACGATGACCGGTCCCGGAACCTTTCGCCTCACATCCTCATCCACCCGCACATAGCCGTCCGATAAGGCCCGGAGCCAAGCCAAAACCAAACCGGCGTCCTCCGAGGGAACCGTCAAATGAAAGCATTCCAGATTCGTACAGCTGAGCATCCCTTCCACATCACCATCGGGTGTAGAAAGGATCGTGGGCTGCTTATCACCCATTTGGAGGGATTCGATATCGCTGGAGACAACGAAATTCAAAAACTCGCGGACTTTTTCACCACAGACGATGTACGTGGCATAAGGATGTTCATCATCCGGTTCATCATCGAGGTAGTAAAAGTGCGGATATCCGTGCTCCGTAGGCTGGTGATCGATCCCCGCCCGCTGGGCTAAATCTCGAACCTTAAGTTTGGATTCTTCCAGAACATCAAAGTCTACCTTGGCCCGCAGCTTCTTACCGCGATAAAACGGCTCACAGGAAAATAAAACATCCGCGATGATGTCCGCTAACTCCCGGGTTTCCTCTTCTTTGAAACCACGCTGTGTGATCCAGGGGGTTCCCATCCTGACCCCGGAAGGGTTCCGCGCAGATGTATCGCCGGGGATCGTGTTGCGGTTGGTGACAATGCCCGCCAAATCCAGGATCCTGGCCGCCAGATCACCGCTCAACCAGGCGCCGTCTTCTCCGCGGACGGATTTCGTATCGATGTTCATCAAGTGCGTGTTCGTGCCTCCAAAGGGGATTCGGAAACCCCGTTTTTCCAATTGTTCTGTGAGCACCAAACAGTTCTCGATGATCTGCCCCTGCAGGTCCCTGAACTTTTCGGTTTGAGCCAGTTTAAAGGCCAGGGCCATGGCCCCAAAGACATTCACATGCGGTCCCCCCTGCTCGCCGGGGAACACCGCTCGATCGATCTTTTCGATGAGATCCAGGTTCGTGCTCATGAGGATCGCGCCTCTCGGCCCGCACATCGTCTTATGGGTGGTGGAAGAGATGATATCCGCGTACCCAATCGGTGAGGGGTAATGGCCGGCGACGATGAGACCTGAAACATGGGAGATGTCCGCCAGCAAATACGCGCCGACCTTCTCAGCGATCTCACTGAACCGTTTCCAATCCAGCTGCCAGGAATAAGATGAAACTCCAGCAATGATCATGCGCGGTTCATGTTCTACCGCCAGGCGCTCCAGTTCATCATAATCAATGCGCTCCGTTTCCGGATCCACGGAATACGAAACAATATCGTAATACTCGCCAGAGCGGTTGACGCGGGAGCCATGAGAAAGGTGGCCGCCGTGAAGAAGGTTCATGCCCATCACTTTGTCGCCCAGATTCAGGAGGCCGTGATAGACAGCATTATTGGCCGGACTCCCCGAAAGGGGCTGGACGTTGACGTAGATATCGATCGGCTCCTTGCCATTGGTAGAAAAAGCCTGGGCTGCACGCTGCGATGCCAGGGCTTCCAGCACGTCCGCATATTCCACCCCCTTGTAATAACGGTCATCAGAGAAGCGTCGGTAATCCGCGAGCAGTTTATCAAAATCAAAAAGTTCATCCTCGGTCAAACCGCCCGTCAAATCATACGCATACCCTTCTGCGTATATATTATGGAAAGCGGAACCCAGGGCATCCCGAACGGATTGCGGGGCCATGCTTTCACTGGGTATCAAAATGATCTTTCGAAACTGCCGCTCTGCCTCAATGTCCAACAAGGTCTGCAGTCTGGAATCGAAATCAGATATTTCACCACGAAACAGGTAATCTTCCATTATCCTCTCCAACATTATCACCCGGTCATACCACTGCCAGGTGAATATTTATGACCTTTTAAAGCCGTAAATTAAATTGTAGTCTGAAGCATGACACGGGTCAAGCTGGAATAAAAAACCCCTCATGACCCTCTCATAAAAACCCGGGTCCCGCTTCAAGAAAAGCGAGGCGGAGACAGCGGGTCAAGACCCTGATCGTCCGGCCCTTACCCTCCTGGGCAGGGAAAAGCTGTGTTTAGTTATCCTTTGATCTGCCCTTCATAAACAGGTATCCAAGAACAGAGATCACGATGGTCGCCCCCGAAATCAACCAGGTGGAACCCTGCACGCGCCGCAGCGCCCGCAATTTAGCGGGAATGTCTAACTGTTTCCAAAGTCCCCGCTGCCGGCGGTTCTTTTCCCGTGCTTCCAGGATCCTGTTGATGAGGAAGGTTTCCACTTCTCCGCTGGAGAAAAAGGTCACCAGACCTGTAAGAAGATCACTTTTGTCCTCGGAGCGGGAAGGTTTTGCTTCCTTGATTTCTTGATACGCAGCGGTCGTCTGCTCCACAATTTCTGACCAATCAAGGTGCTTGACCCGTTCCTGAGCCTGCCGACACATCTCCTCGTATTCCCCCTTCTCCAACTGACATATATCTTGAATACGATCTGCAAACTCTTCAGGAGGGGTCTCTTTTTCCATCCAGTATCCCACCTGGGTATTGACAAGTTCATCAATCGTCTCGTTTGATAAACCCACCACCGGAGTCCCCGACGCCAGCGCTTCAATGACCACCAGGCTCTGGACCTCCATCTTGGAAGCGGAGGGGAAAACATGGGTCTTTTCCAGACATTCTGGAATCCGCTCATGTTCCACCTGACCCACGAACTCCGCGTTGTGCAAATCGTGTTGGGCGATATATTTTTGAAGCTTTTCTTTGTATTTCTGCTTGAGCGCTTTCCCGATGAACTTCATGGTGTAGTTTTCCGGGAGATGCCTCAAGACCTCAAGCAAGTAGGCTTGATTTTTACGCTCCGAAATAAAACCGATGAACGTGATCACCTTCTCTTGAGCGTCAATATCCGCAAACCGACAGTTCTCATAGTGCTGAAGATTCCTGCCGTTGGGGATGACGTACAACTTCCCTTTGTATCCAAAACTCCGCATGGACTCCAGGGCAGATTGATTGAGAGCGACGATCGCATCGCAGTTCTCATAGAAATCAGACAGGGCTCTGCGGGTGACCGATTCACTGAAAGAACTCTGCAGGAGTTTAATATTCAGAGCTTCCGTGGTCCCGAAATCCAGGGCTCTGGAAGGCAAAACGTGAGCGGTATGCACAAAGGGGACCAGATTCATCCGGGCCCATACCTGGCCGATCAAACCCAGCAGAGCAGGATCATGGGCGTGGATGATATCCGGTTGATAATCATTCAGAAAATCAAAGATAGCCCGGACCGTTTTCGCGGTCAGATTGGGCATGTGAAACTCATCATCGCCCGCACTGCGCACGCCAAACACCTTCAAGTCACCATCCGTTTTCCTGAGTCCTGTCTGATCCGCGGGGCAGATCATCACTGTGTCATGTACATCCGCAAAATGATGGGCCAGCTCATGTGCGACCCTCCCGGCACCCCCACCCATCCCTTCTCGAAATAATGACGTGAAAACGACTTTCATAAACCTCCCTATTTCTCCCGGCTGCCAGGTTCTCGGGCAGCGAATTGGAACCTATCGAAAACGGATTGATACATGCGCACCATTTGCTCACGATCCAAACCCATTTCTTGCAGCGAGTAAGTGTGATCGCTTTCATGATTGCGGCTGCGCTCGGTGGCCCTGCGCAGGACCTTTTCATATTCCAAGGTGATCTCATATCCCAGCCTGCGGTAAATTTCCCCCACAGCCTTTCTGGGATCAGCCACCATCTGATCGAAATTGACCACGATATACCTGCTTTCATCCTCTTCAGCCAGCCGCTCCAGCGGGTAGGTATACCAGTGCAGCGAAGATTCCAAAATGAAGTCACGGCTGGCATACGCCTCAAGGGGATCACCCAGCATCTGCCATTCCGCCTCTTTCAGACTGAGGTGAGATGGGACCGCGTCCAAGGGGTTGCGCACCAGATAAATGAATTTCGCGTCTGGAAATCGAGCCAGCAGGGAATCCACCATCGGGGAAAAATTGGGGTTTTTGGCCAGATAATAACGACCCTCCTCTTCATGCATGAAGAGATGTCTCTGCAGACAGCGGGCGTAAAAATCCAGGATCCGCTCTTTTTGCTGGGGTTCCATCAGGGAATCAAAATAAACATACGGGCGCGCTTCATCCAGCATGGCAGCAAACGACCAGATCTTCAAGGTAGAAAAGATATGAATCAACAGGTATTCGTCTTCTTCCGGGGCGTTAATGGCTAATTTATGGATCACGTTTTCGCGCTGCCATTGCCTTTCCAAACGCCTTAACCTGCGCTGAATGGGCGCACCCACCGCCCGTCCAACCCGGGCCAGCGTCTTGAGCACTTTGCGCATGAAAATGGAGGGAGCGATAAAGATCTCCCAAGTTTTCATGGAAAGAAAATTTTCCCTATCCTTTGCCAGCAAACGATGGAGAAACGTGGTCCCGCTCCGGGGATTGCCGATGATGAATACAGGGGATTCAATCTGCACATTCTGATAGCTGCGGAAGAAGACCTCATCCAAAAACAGACCCAACCAGATCAACAGCTGCACAGGAAGGTAAATCCCCAAAGAAAGAAGAAGTACACCAAAACGCTTGGGCGTCAGGTGGTAATGCTTCCCCTTCGACTTGAAAAAAGATTTGTATATGAAACGGACAAATGCCCCAAAATCGAATTTCACGTTCGCATCCTTTTTCTTCCCTGATTCCTGTCTCACTCCAGGACCCAACTTCATGGATTCGTGCAGGCAGAAACCGCGTCCTGCCCAATTTTTCAGCGCTCTAAAGTTCAGGACATTTCAAGAGCGGTCCCAAAGCCCCTTTACCACCCGTTCCGGGGTGAGGGGGAAATCATCATACCAAATGCCGACTGCATCCTGGACGGCAGCAACCACAGCGGGGGCAGTGGGAATGAAGGGCATCTCCGCCATTCCCCGGGCACCCCAGGGCCCATTGGGATCCGGATATTCCATGATCACGGGTTTCATCTTTTGAGGCACATCCTGGACTGTCGGGATCAGGTAGGTGGAGAACATGTCCGTTTTCACATATCCATCTTCCTGGATGAAATTTTCCGTCAGCACGTACCCGAGTGCCTGCGTCACACCACCTTCAATCTGTCCCTCCACCTGCTCCGGGTTGATCGCCTTCCCTACATCGTTCACGGACACGAAGTTCAAAACGGTGATCTCCCCGGTCTCGGTGTCTACTTCCACTTCCGCCATCTGAGCGACATAACCATAGGCAAAATTCGGCTTGGACTCGCCCGTTTGGGGATCATAATCCGTGGTGGGTGGGGCGAAATACTGGTAGGTGCCAACGGCAGGCCGATCTTCATCTTTCCATTTCTCCAGCGCCACTTCAGCTGCGCCGCGGATACTGTTTCCAGACATAAACGTCATCCGCGAGGCGGAGTTACTGCCGGAATCCAGGGTTTTTTCTGTATCCGCGGTGATCAAACGGACCTTCTCCACAGGCACGCCCACTGCCTCGGCTGTCATCTGGCTGATCGCGGTATGGGCACCCTGGCCCGTGTCGGCGCCCGCCTGGCGGACAATGACTTCCTCGATCTCCTTTCCTCCATGCAGCTCAATGGTCGCCCAGGCATTGTCTTTATAGCCAAGTGAAAAGCCCACATTTTTAAAGCCGCATGCGAATCCCTTGCCCCGCTTCAGGTGCGGTTTTTGAGGGTCTTCCGGTTCCTCTTCCTTCCACCACACCCCATCCTTCTTCTTCCACCCGGATTCCTCTGCGCAGCGGGATATCACCTGGGGGATGCTCACCCCGCCCGGCATATGCGTCTGGACAGACAGCAGATCCCCCTCTCGCAAAGCGTTTTTCATGCGGATTTCCACCGGATCCATGTCCAATGCTTCCGCCAACTTATTTATCTGGCACTCCGCTGAGAACGCGCCCTGGGGCCCACCAAATCCGCGGAATGCACCGCCGGGAACGCGGTTCGTGCACACCGCCCGGGCGTCCACTTTCACATTGGGAATCCGGTAGGGTCCAGCGCACATTAAGGTGGCGTTTCCCAGCACCTTATTGGACGTGGACATATACGCCCCCCCATCCGCGGTGATATCAACCTCTACAGCGGTGATCTCCCCTTCCCGGTTCGCCCCCCAACGGGCCTTAATGTGATAGGGGTGCCGCTTGTGATGACCCCTGATTGATTCTTCCCGGCTCCAGACGACTTTTACGGGGCGATCGATGCCGCGTTCGTGCAAACGCATGGCAGCTAACCCCAGCACAATTTGAACAGAAATATCCTCCCGTCCCCCGAACGCTCCACCCGTATGCGGATGAATGATCCGCACCTGGTCCTCCTCCAGATCCAGGGCATGGGCCACCTGCTCTCGCTCCTCATGTGCCCACTGGGATCCTGCCGCCACAGCAACCCTTCCCCCCTCATCGATATAGGCCAAACCGGCTTCCGGCTCCATGAAGGCGTGTTCTTGGGCGGGGGTGTGGTACGTGGATTCGACGATGACATCTGCCTCCTGGAAAGCTTTCTCGACATCACCTTTCCGGATCCGGAATTCTTCTAGGATGTTGGTCCCCCGGTCCGGGTGAAGGAGGACAGCGTCTTCCTCCAGGGCCTGAAAGGGATCATACAGCAGGGGAAGGTCCTCATATTCCACCTCGATCAAATCCAGGGCAGCCTGGGCAATTTTTTTGCTCTCCGCAACGACCGCGGCAACTTGATCGCCGACAAAACGGACCCGGTCCGCATATGGTTTGTCGGACCCCGGGCCGCAGAAGACCGGTTGATCGAACACCTGCAGCCCGTACTCGTTGACCGGGACATCCTCCGCCGTGAAAACAGCGATCACACCCTCCAGGGCTTCCGCCTCCCCGGTTTCGATGGACCTGACAACAGCATGGGGCCGGCCAGCAAACAGGATCTTCATATATGCCTGATCGGGACGGTTCAGATCTCCCGAAAAACGGGCTTTTCCGGTCACCTTATCCCTGGCATCTACACGTTGGACTGATTTTCCAATAGCACTCATACATCACCTTCTCTGATTACGTTTCACGTATCACCTTTAATTCTTTTGCGTTCCAGATTAATAATGCGCCGAATAATCGCCACCGCGCTGGCGTAGGTCGGATCCATACCATAATAAGACAGCGTGCCCGCGCCCAGGTTTTTCCCTTTGCTCAACGGGGTGTCCGAAGCGTAATGAAGCAGCCCCAGATCAAACGGCAAACGATTTAAATTAACGATCTCGTCCACAGGGTGCCGGGTGGGCCGGATCATCTCATACACCGCGGAGAGGTAAGGGCCCGCCTCCATCTCAATATCCGTGTACCCTTCACGGTAAAAGACATCCATATAACGCCGGTTTTGCAGGAAGGTTCCCCGCACCGTGACCGCTTTCTGATTGTCGATCACCGTCCCGTAAATCAAAAAAGGGCTGACATCCGCTGCCGTAAAGGCCCGGGGACACAGGTAAGTATTCCGGGAATGCTCATCGTGAACGACATAGGGGATCATGATATCCCCCACCACACCATTCAAGGTGGCAGATTTTCCCATGATATATACCCCCAGAACATCCCCGACGTGTTCCGCCACTTCGGTGAGGATATTGTAAGCTGCAACCCCGAGGGGATAATCGATGTTTAAAATCAGGGCATCGCTGTCCGCTAAGAACCGGACATCCTCTCCCTCCGCACAAATCCGGGGATCGAGCCATTCCGGGACAAGTTCGGAAAGGCGGATGACCTGCGCATCCACGTCGAAGTAGTGTTCGCTGTCTACCCGGGTGATCCCCACCCTGTTTTCATGCTCGTTCCGGCGCTCGTACATTTCCTCGATGTCATCGCTCTGAAGGTACTTCTTCAGAGCGTAATACCAGAAATTCTCCTCGCTGGAAGGCACCTTTTGAGACTGAATCTGGCGCCACTCGTCCATTAATTCCTCATGGCCCGCATCTTTAAGATACCCCTCCAACTCCTGTTGATTCTTAATGGCAAACCCAGAAAGCAAATTGGGCAGGCTGTGCGAATTACTGGACACGAAGTAAATAGGTCGATCCAATACGCCCGGGGCTCTGCTGGCGATGTTGCTCCACCAGGCATTTGTGGCTCTGCTGTACTCAATCAGGGATCCATTTAGCAGCCGGACCTGAAAACGGCATTTTTTTGCCTTAATTTCTCTCAAGCGGGTCAGGAAAGACCCCTCCAAAATGGAGCGCCAGCGGGTGAGGTCGCTCTCAGACATCATCAGCTCTTCCGCCAGCCGCTTCCAAACACCTCGCTCCCGGGGAAAATCATCCAGGTCGAGATCCCCCCGCAGGTGTCCCAGAAGCATGTGCAGTTTGTTCCATTCAATCTGGTAGGCAGTTAAAAGAGGAATGACATCGTCTATATCGGATCGGCTGGCGACAATACAGGCCAGAGTCTCTTTTTGGGGATGATAGAAACAGCGCCTGCGGCGTGCCCGCGCAGAAACCTGTTCCCACGACCACACATCCCCCACACCCGCCTTCTCAAAAATGGACGCGCTCTGGCCCAAGACCACTTCGGTGACCTGATGCACGCAATCCGGCAGGCGCAGCAGGGCGTAAATGAAAGCTGACATATCAGGCGCTTGAGCCCTCGCCCGTTGGTGCAGGAGGGCATTCATCCCGGAATGGACTTCTTCCAGGGTCCGAATCTGAACCGCATCCGTGGTCCGCAGCAGGGAATAATACGTGCGGAGGTAAAGCTCTACCTCCTCAGATGCTGCATAAGGGACAGTACGTTCCATACCAACCTACCTCTTTGCCGAGTGTGTTTTCGGGTACGATTCCTGGAACGAATATCTATCCAACAGGGGATCAAACTCCCGGTGAATGAAGGTTTCGTCCAGCCCCATCTCCTGCAGTGAATACTCGTGATTGCTTTCATAATGCCGCGAACGGTGGGTTTCTTTTTCAAGAATCCAGGCGTAGCGGGGAGTGATGTCCATGCCAAATTTCTCATACACACCCTCAACGACCTGCTTGGGGTTGGCAACAAAAGTTGAAAAATCAATCACCGCATAACGGTCCTCAGGGAGGGATTTCAACACCTCGTGGGGATAAGCGTACCAATGTTTGGCATGCTCAATAAGCGTTTCTTTGAGAGGGTAGTCTTCTTTTGGAGAGCCGAAGGTGTGCCAATGCGTCGCCCACATGTTAATCGTGGACGGCACCATATCCACCGGATCCCTGACGATGTTGATGAACTTGGCATCCGGAAAAAATTCCTGGATCGTTTTCACCGCCGGAGAGAAATCGGGGTTTTTCGAGATATAGCGTTTGGACTCGTTAAGAAATAGATGACGGCGCAGGATTTCCCGGTAATATAGAAAATCCCTCTCCTTTTGTTCCGGGGAAACCTGTTGATCATAATATATATATTTTTCTGCCAGCTCAGGAAAAGGAAAAAGGGCAAAGAGGTTATAGGAGGACCACAGGTGATAAAAAATATGGCTGTCCTCCTCAATTTTATCGATCCCCGTTTCATGCATGTACATATAAGATTCAATGGGTTTATTGAACTGCCTGACCAACCACCGGACCGGGCTCCCCACCATGCGGCTGACCCAGATGATAGCCCGAAATACCTTCCTGTAGATGATGCTGGGCGCAAAAAAGATCTCCCAGGTTTTCAACGCGGTGGCCTCCTGATCCCGCAGTAAAAGGTGATGGAGGAATGTGGTCCCGGACCGGAAATTGCCGACGACGAATATGGGAGAATTGATCTTCTGTTCCCGGTAAGCGGGGAAGAGAATCTCATCCAGGTAATACCCAAGGCGGAGGTAAATCTGCCAAAAGGGATACAGGGTAAAGATAATCCAAAGGAATAAAATGCGTTTGGGAGATAAGCGAGCTGGTGAATCTTTTGTCCGGAAAAGACTACAGTATAAGTACGTTAACGCTTCTCTGAAATTAAATGGCATACATAAAATCTCACTAGAAAAAGATCCAAGAATGTGTGGCTCCCGAGCGGCGCTCAATTCCCTGTCCCGGTTGGTATCCGCTGCTCCCCGTACAAGCTGCGGTAAAACAGCCAACCAATCCCCAGGTAGGCGATGGTTTTGGGGATCATCAACATACCCAGGAGAGGAATAGCCTGCACGAACATGACCACGGGCAGATAGGTCAGAAAGGAAAACAGGATCAAGATCCCAACCCAGATATAGGTGCGGTCCCTCTTCGCTGCAGCCGTCCACAAGAATAAGACACCCACCCCAACACCGAGCACAAAGAGGGGGATGTTGCGGACCATGGACCAGGGCTGGACCGGAACCGGTCGCCCCCATTGATTCTCAGGTAAAACCAGTAATCCCAGACGGATGCCAGCCACGGTAAACAATAAATATACAAAAGCTGAGACCCGCTCCTGGTTGCGGATGATCCAAATGACGAGCAGGAAGAGATAGAAAATGGTCACCGTTACCGCAGTGATCAGGGCGCTCCAGCCGATGATGCCCACCGAGGCCCCAAAAAGCGAGACAGAAGCGTCCAATCCTCCATCTAAGAAATAGGCGACAGTGCGAGTTCCGACATGAAACGTGTCTCCAAAAGCGAGGGTGAATAGAGCCACCCAAAATAAATTGGCGATATTCTTTTGACCTTCCTTTACGCGATCGAACCGAACCCGCATCAGGACCACCAATCCCCAAATCAGGATCAGATAAAGGAGGTTGAACCCAACTTCCATCCAGATAATAAAATTATTTTCCATTCAATACCATCTCCTTCCCGTGATGCAACCAGACTTCGTAAGGTGTCAAATTTTACACAAAAACACAATCCGCGCTCATCCTGGAGGGTTCACATTCCACAACCGGCAGGCCATCCAGACGTTCGGGGGCCCTCTTATCACATGCCCGGACCCGAAGTGGGAACCGACACATCCTAGGCTCTTTCGATCTCGCTATCTATCAAACTGATCTCTGGGGCGGACAGCTTGATAGAAAAAGGAGTAGATGATCGTCACCACGCCAAAACCCAGCAGGGCCAGGAAAAAGCTGACGATAAGTTCCGCATAAAGATCAGGAGCCCAGGACAATCCTCCCTGAATAGCGGTTGGCACCTCGATCCATCCCCGGACTTTATTGGCTTCCACCAACAAATTTGCCCCTGCATATGACATGACAGCGATCAACCCCATAAGAATAAAACCTATCCCACGCCACACTGGATGTAATCCCTCCCTTTTTTCTGGTCCTCTCTTCCTGTACCTTTGATAGAAACCCATTACGCACCCTCTTTCTGGCTTGCCTCTTCAATAGCTTTGATGATCTTGTAATAGCCAGTACAACGGCAAAGGTTACCTGTGATAGCATCCACAATTTCAGTTCGGGAAGGGTGCGGTTTCTCTTCCAGCAATTTTGCACCGGACATGATAAATCCCGGCGTACAATACCCGCACTGGACTGCACCCTCCTCAATAAACGATTCCTGAAGGGGATGTAAATCCTCCCCTTCTGATAAACCCTCAATGGTCACAATCTGAGCATGGTGTGCCCGCGGGGCGGGAATCATACAGGAGAGAACAGCCCTGCCGTCCAAAAACATGGTGCAGGAGCCGCATTCCCCTTCCTCGCAGCCCACCTTTGACCCCACCAAACCCGCCTGATCACGGACGAGATGCAGCAGGGTATCATCATGCCCTCCTTCAAAAACGTGCTCTTTCCCATTGATCGTCGTCTGAATCGGCGTTTCCCCTTGAACCATCGATTTCCCTGTCAGACCCGGCGTGGATTTTACCGGGCTGAGATCTCCAAGCAAGACAGGGTTCTCGGGCACACGCTCACCCGCTTCACCGCTGCGAATCTCCCTCAGACCACGCTTGACCAGGACAGAGGTCATTTGGCGTCGATACGCTGCAGATCCTCGAATGTCATCAATGGGGGATGCTGATTCCCGCGCCAAACGGGCAGCCTCCTGAATGTTTTCCTGTGTCAACTTTTTTCCTATTAAATATTCTTCTGCCTGGGGGACAGGAATGATGGTCGGCGCGACAGCTCCCAAGGTGATGGAGGCTTCCTGGACAACGTCACCGGAAAACGTCAACAAAACAGTGACATCGACCACGGAAATGATCATCGTCTGACGCAAACCCAGTTTCAGGAAGGTCCCGTGCTGATTATCTTTAAGTTTGGGGAAGAAGATATCAGAGATCATCTCATTCGGCCGCAGGATTGTCTTCCGAACCCCGGTATAGAAATCCTCCAACTTAACGCTTCGATCTCCTCCTTTTGAGGACAGGACAAGTCTGGCACCCATGGCCATCAAGGGGGAGATGGTGTCATTGGCAGGAGAAGCAGTGGCTAAATTACCCGCAATACAGGCCATGTTTCTGAGCTGCGGAGAACCCACCTCCCAAGACGCCTGCGCCAAAGGAGACGCGTGTTTTCGGATGACTGCCGAGGCCAAGACATGGTTGTGGGTCACAGTCGGTCCGAGGTGAATGCGGTCTTCTTCATCCACCGTGATGCGGTCAAAACCGGGAACCCGGGAAATATCGATCAGGGTTTCAACGTCCGACCGCATTCCCCGACCCAGTTCCAGAACCAAATCCGTTCCCCCCACGATGATGCGGGCGGATGACCCCTTTTCAGCCAATACATTCAGAACCTGTTCAGTTGATGTCGCGTTAATATATTCTTTCCACATAATTTTGTTCACCTACTCATAAAGGAATCCAACGTGCTTACTGTGATAATGGACCACCGTCCCCGCCTCGCTGGACCATGATCACCTCCGCCAGGATACTGACAGCGATTTCCTCCGGGGTTTCCGCGTTGATATCCAAGCCAATGGGAGCATGTATTTTTTGAAGATCGGCTTCACGGAGTCCTTTCTCGCGGAGCTTTTCTGCCGTTAACTTCCATCTGCGCTTTGAACTGATCACACCCACGTAGGCATGCGGCTGGGACAAAATTTCGGGCAGCCCCTTGACATCGATCTCCATGCTCCGGGTCACCATGACCACAATCGTGCGGGGTGTGAATTTGACATATTCAGGGATTTCCGGAAGGGGGCAGGGGTGATAGGCTGCCGCACCGGGCACAACCTCCGGATTGCAAAACTCCTTCCGGTCATCGGTGAGCACTACCCGGTATCCCAACCAGTTTGCCAGGTGAACGACCTCCCGCCCCACATGACCGCCCCCCACAACAAGCAGAGTGGTGGCAGGTGCCAGCGGTTCGAGGAAGACCTCCAATGATCCCCCGCATACACCCGGGTCCCCCCGATCCGGATCCACAAGCTGGTAAGGAATGATCTTAACCTCGCCCGTGTCCATGACTTCCAGGGCCGATTCAATGACCCTGCTTTCCACTTCTCCTCCCCCCACCGAGCCCACAATTTCCCCATCAGGATAGACGAGCATTTTACTGCCTTCCTTACGGGGTGTGGAGCCCTGGGTTTTTATGATCGTGCATAAAACCCCTCTCCCCCCCTGGGCTTTCAGATCAGCAAGCGCTTGGTATACAGTCCTCATAATTCACTTTTTCTCGTTATTCAATACCTTCTAATAAACTGAGTACGACAGGCAGGAGCTGTTTTTTCCTGGAGACCACACCCTCCGCCAGGCGCGTCCCATCCGACTGCGTGGGATAAGGAAGCCCGTCAAAGGTGGGCGGGGGGTTGATGATGATCAAACGGCTTGAGCCGCGGACCACGTCGGTGACCATAAGCATGGTGAAATCTAGATTTTGACGTTCCCGCAATTTTTCCAGGGCATCCTCCAGCTCCTGGAGGTGTTTGTTCACCTGCATCAAATCCGTGACCTCCGCCTGAGCAATGCCGAACTCCATACCTCCGGAATGGTAGGTCTTTAAGTCAGTGGTCACGATCTCCTCGGGATCCCGGGTTGACAGTCCGGCCCCCGCCTTAAGCACATCCTCTCCAAATGATTCCACCGTTTTACCCTTCAATGAACTATCCCACGAGAAGGCCCACCGGCCCAAGCGCTCCGCCGCTTTGTGATCCCGATCCGTGGTCGTGGGAGAAGTAAGCAGCAAGGTGTCCGAGACCACGCCGGAGAGCAAGACTGCCGCGATCTCCGGCGGTGCGCTTAAGCCTGCTTCTTCAATGCGCTCGGATATGATCGTGCTCGTGCTCCCAACGACTTCGGTCGAAAAATTAATGGGTTCCCGCGTGCCCGGGTTGCCCAGGCGGTGGTGGTCGATGATCTCCACCAGATCTGCTTCATTCAGAGCGCCTACAGCCTGCTCGCGCTCATTGTGATCCACCAAGACGACGTTCACCCGGGGAGGGTTGAGGATATCCCGCTGGCGGGATATCCCGATATATTTATTATTCTCATCTACCACAAAAAAGTAATTTCGCTCTTCACGCAGGATGCGGTTGATGGCATCCCGGATGCGGGTCCCGGATTTAAATTGGGGCACGCCCGTGTCCGCCGCTTCATGGGAAGGCATCTCCAGCAGCTCCGCAATCCGCATTTCCTGGCGCTTGGGGTGAGGACCCACCAAATCGGCTAAAAAGGAAAACAAGGTTAAACCTGTAATCAAACCGTAGGGTGTGCCCTCCTCATTAACAAGAGGAGCGACTCCTCCTGTCCGGCTGGCAATATCCCAGGCTTCTCTCAAGATCTGATTCGGCTCCGTGGTATCCATCCGCCGCACCACAGATTCGAAGCGGGGAGAGACATCCGTCAACAACTGGGGAGGTTCCATGTCAAGCTGTTTCAAGACCCATGTGGTCTGGGGGTTCATCGTCCCGGCCCGGGCTGCAATGGTATTGATTTCGTCACGTTCCCGCAGCAGCCAGGCATAACCTATGGCTGAGGCGATCGAATCCGTGTCCGGGTTGACATGTCCGATGACATATGTTGTATTTTCCATGTCCATGACGACCAGATCCTTTATTTGGACGCGTATCCGCTGTGTTTTTACAGCATTCCAACTCTAAAATTATATCAGATATTCCCCCTCTCAGGTTCCCTCCCCTCACGGGAAGGGAACCTGAGAGGGGATAAAAAGAAAGCCCAGGAAACCTCGATCTCCTGGGCTTTTTGGGGACCAAAGGTCATCAGCGTGCGGACTTTTTCAACGCCCGCCAGACCTTCTCCGGGGTGACCGGATTGTCATTAATATTCGCCCCGCAGGCATTGTAGACCGCATTGCCCACCGCGGGAGCGACTCCGTCCATGGGGATCTCTGCGATCGCTTTGACTCCGAAGGGGTGGGAAGGTTCAAACGTTTCCACAAAGAGAGTTTCCATCTCCGGCATCTCATGGGCTTCAAAGATATGATATTCCCGGAAATCCCGCTCCCGGGGTTCACCTTTCTGATTGACAAGCATTTCCTCGCTGACCGCATACCCCAGCGCCTGGGCCATGCCCCCTTCCACTTGCCCGGAGGCAGTAATGGGGTTGACGATCATCCCCGCGTCCACGGCAAACAGCAGGCGTTCCACGGTCACCTGGCCGGTCTCGATATCCACCGTCACTTCCGCAAACTGGGCCGCGAAAGGCGGAGGTGACACCGGGGTGTAAAACGAACCCGTGCCCATGATCTGCTCTTGCTTTTTGTGGTGAAGCGAGTGCAGGGCGATCTCTTCCATGGTCACATTCCTACCGTCTGGAGCTTTCGCCAAGCGCTCCCCTAACTCAATCTCTGCCGTCTTTATGGTCGGTTTCCCTTCCTGCTCGTTGAGCATCATCGCAGCCCGTTCTCGAATACGTTCCGCCACCTTTGTGGCCGCATCAACCACAGCTGCGCCCGAGATATACGTGGTGCTGGAGGCATAGGCTCCCTTATCGAAAGGCGTCATGTCCGTATCTGAAGAGTAAACGATGATATCTTCCAGGGGCACACCGAGGATCTCCGCTGCCATCTGCCCCAACACAGTGTCCGAGCCTGTACCCAAATCCGTGGCACCCACCAGGAGGTTGAAGGAGCCGTCATCATTAAGTTTCAGACTGGCTCCCCCCATGTCCAGGTAAGGAATAGCGGTACCCTGCATGACGGTAGCAATCCCGATCCCGCGCCGCAAATGAGGTTTTCCTTCCACCTTATGCCAGGATTCCACAGCATGCTTCTGATCCCATTTCACGGCCTCCTTCCCGCGGCGGACGCACTCTTCCAGGCCGTTGGTCTGGATGAGTTCCGGCTGGGGATCGCGGCCTTCACTCCACACCGTGCTGAAGGGATGGATCTCTCCTGCCCGGAGGGCGTTCTTGAGCCGGAAGGGAATGGGGTCCATCCCCACTTTCTCCGCGACCTTATCCAAATGACGCTCAAGCGGCCAAAAACCCTGAGGGACCCCATATCCCCGGTAGGCCCCGGACGGTACACGGTTGGTATACACAATGTCCGTGTAATAACGGATGTTCGGCGATTCCCGGTAGGGTCCATCCCCAACATACAGCGCCATGGCTTTGTGCCCTGTGTTCCCCGCTACGGTAAGGGCGTGAGCCCCGTTGGCGCCGGTATCGCTCAGAGCATACATCTCGTTCGCCGTCATCGTCCCATCCTTTTTCACGCCGGTCTTGACCCGTATGTGCATAGGGTGCCGGGTCCGGGATGCGATAAATTCCTCTTCCCGGGTGTAAACGAACTGAACGGGTTTCCCGGTGGCAACTGTCAAATGGGCTGCTACATCCTCGATGAGCATCTCCTGCTTATTGCCAAATCCACCTCCGATCCGCGGCTTGATGACTCTGATACGCTTCACAGGCAAACCCAGGACAGGCGCGATCATGCGCCGGACGTGAAAGGGGACCTGGGTGCTGGTGCGGATGACAAGGCGGTCATCCTCATCCCAATAGGTCACCACCGCATGGGGTTCAATGTGCGCCTGCTGCACTTTGGGTACCTCATATTCCTCTTCCAGCACAAAATCCGCCTCGCGGAACCCTTTCTCCACATCGCCGATGTCGATGCGGATCTTCTCCGCCAGGTTGCGTTCTGGTTCCGACCCCTCATGAGGGATGTAATCCTCCTCGTCATGAATCACCGGCGCATCCGGCTGCATGGCCTCCCGGGGATCAAGGACCGGTTCCAGGATTTCATACTCGACTTCGATCTTCTCCAGGGCGCGTTCCGCGATCTCTTCGCTTTCCGCAGCTGCAAATGCCACCCGGTCCCCCACAAATCGGACCTTGTTATCCAAGGAAAAACAATCCAGAGGACCAGGGATAGGATCGGACTGACCTGCTGTGGAGTACGGCACCCGGGGGATATCTTTAAAGGTCAGGACCGCTTCCACCCCGGGTATTTCCCTGGCTTTTTCAGCATCAATGCGTGTGATGCGGGCATGAGCGTGGGGACTGTGCAGGATTTTGGCATACAGCATATCCCGGCGCTCAAAGTCGGCTGCAAAGGCGGGTTTCCCCTGGACTAATTTTTTGGCATCCACCTTCTCCTTGGGTTTCCCCACCTGCTTCCACACCTTAGGTTCCGCGGCGACCTTCAATTCAGAGATCACCCGATCCGCGGTGAGCACGTCTCCCTCCGCACCCCTGACTTCCGCTGCCGGAGGGGTTCCTTGGGGAAAATCATCCTCTGTCCATTCCGGGGGCGCTTTGAGGGGACGATCCAGGCTGGGCACCCGTTCTCCTCGCAGTCGAGCCCCGGCCCGCAGCACAGCCTGGACGGGTTTCACGTACCCGGTGCAGCGGCAGAGCACGCCGGACAGAGCGTCCCGCACCTGATCTTCCGTGGGATCGGGCTCGCGGTCCAACAATTCCTTGGCTGCTAAGAGTTGGCCCGGTGTGCAGTATCCGCACTGAATAGCTCCCGTCTTCACGAACTCTTGCTGGAGGACATGCAGTCCCCTGCTTTCCTTCCAGGCCAGATCCGGGTGCTCCCCCATAGACTCCACCGTTTGTATCTCATGTCCCTCAGCCTGGGCTGCCAGATAGAGCACAGAATTAACGGGCTTCCCATCCAATAAAACTGTATCGGACCCGGATTCCCCGTGCTCATCCCCAAACTTCACGCTGAAAAAACCCAGCCGGCGCAAGACCCGGAACAAGCTTTCCCCGGGTTTGACCTGCACCTCGTGTTCCTCTTCATTGATTAATAACGTTAGTTCCAACATGTTCACCCTACCCTTCCTTCTCTTCAGATATCCCCTCTAAACACCTCTCCACTAACACCCCGGCCACCTCCGATCGATAAGGTGCCGTGGCCCACTCATCCCCTGCCTGGCTATACGCATCTCGAGCGGCAGCGGTTGCCCCATCAGGAGCAGGACCATCCAAGACCATGACCGGCTGATCCCCGTAGCCCCCCAGGACGACCCGGGTCCTTCCGGAAGGCCACTGCCCCACTGCAGCGCTGACCAGAGGAAGATCAGCCGGCGATCGGGCCACATATTCATACACCAGGGCTGCGTTGCGGGGAAGGGTGAGGTTGGTAACAAGAGCTCCAGAGAGTCGCTCCGCCCGCAGGGGAAGATAATCCCCCAGATGGTCTTCTTTCGCCTCTTCACCTGCCCTGACCGCCTCCAGGATGGGGTCTAACGCCAGAAGCGCGGTCGTGAACGGCGAGCGGCCGTCTGCAACCATCACCGTCCCCGTAACAGTGGCAACCTGGCGACGATTATATGAATCCTGGTGGCGGATGCTTTTCTCTAAAGCCTCTGGGGCTTGCCCGCTGACCAGCAATTCCTGGAGGGTGACGGCGGAACCCAGGACCAACTTATTCCCCCTGGCCTGGATGTCACTCAATCCCAAGGACTGGACATCGACCACCGCTATTTCCTCTTTTTGTTCTTGATTAACATATAACCCCCCACCCAGGACCACGGTCCTGGGTTGAGAGCGCGCCAATAAATCCAGCGCTTCCTCCACACTTTGAGGACGATGATATTCTACAATCATGGGGATCCCTTTTTTTTGATAACCAGCGCCCGGCATCAGTTCGCGTTAAACAATCCGTGCCGGACATACTGCTTTTATCCTATTTCCTTGCAAACGTATCAATGAGCAATTTGTAATCACCACCCACCGGATAAAGGATGGGCATCGTGCTACCGTGCTCTCGATAGCGCTCCACTTTTTCCTTGGCTTCCTCCGGTGTGCCGGAAGCGGTGATGCGGTCGATTAAGGAATCGGGGACCAGGTGCTTGGCCTCTTGAATCTGTTCGTGAGTGGCGGGCCAGCCCAGGATAGCTTGGATTTCCTGCACGATTTCATCTTCCACCCCTGAGGCTTTGGCGATATGGGGCTGCTGGGCCAGGTAATGGGTCAATAACTCCCTTGACTGGTCGATGGCTTCCTCCCGGTCCTCAGAGACCGAACAAACCACCAACTGGGGACGATCTACGTCGTCCAGGGAGCGTCCCGCTTTCTCAGCGCCCTTTTCGATCTGTTCCAACGCCATATCGTTGTACTCCACCGGCACGCAGTAATTCATCACCACCCCATCCGCGATCTCGCCAGACATCTCCAGCATCTTCGGGCCGGTAGCGCCGATCATGATGGGCACTTTTCGGGGTTCTTTACGGCCGTGGACGACATCAAGCTCAATGCCCTTGACATGGACAAATTCTCCGTCAAACGTCACCCTCTCCATGTTCAATAACCTGCGCAGCACTGTGACCGTTTCCCGCATGGCCGTCAGGGGTTTCCGCCTGTCAATCCCTACATTTTCCGCCAAAGGATCCCACCAGGCGCCGATCCCGCAGATCACTCGATCCTGGGCCAGATCGTCCAACGTCAAGAACGTCGAAGCCAAAAGCCCGATGTTTCGAGTCCAGTTATTGATCACGCCGGTGCCCACTTTAATTTTCTCAGTGACTGCAGCGTAGGCAGCAATGGGCACAATGGCATCCCTTACCAGCCGGGATTCCGCCTGCCAGACGGAATGAAATCCGCGTTTTTCTGCATACTGCACATAATCCAGTCCATCCCGCAAATCATGCGCGTCTTGTAAATAAAGGGCAATAGGTTTACTCATTTCATACCTCCATCAACTAAGTGCCAATAAGCTGTTTCCAAACTCAATCAGCTTTGATGTCCGAATCCATAAATTCCAAATCTCCCGGTTCATCTAAATCCAACGCCAAGGAGGGCAATTCACAAATCTCCAGCCGAACCCCCTGTTCCCGCGCCTGCTGGCAGTGCCGGTCAAAAGAGTGTGGGCCAAAATCATACTCAATCAACCCCGCTGGACAGACCAGCAAGGCATTTGTTCCCTGGCGCTCCCGGTCAGGAGCGACCACAACAACAGGAGGGTCATGCATATGATCCAGCATGGCATGAATATCTTCCGCGCTGAGTTTGGGCAGATCTGCTGGCAAAACGAGGATCCCCCGTGTTTCATACGTTTTGGCAACCTGGGTAGCTCTGCTAAGGGCGAGGTTTAACCCCGGGCTGCCGTTCTCCTGCACCGTGCGGGAGCCATGGTCACGAGCGATCGATAAAGCCGCTGGATCTCTGCTCACAACAAGCACATTTTCTATCTCAGGCACATTGTTTAGGGTTTGAAGGGTATGCTCCAGCAAATACTGATTCAAATCCGCACGTTCATCCGTAGATAAGACATCGGATAATCGGGATTTTCCTCTGCGTAAAGGCTTCACGGGAACGATTGCCCACAGCGTCATACTGCAACCTCCTCTTATATCAAAGTCTTTCCAAAAGCCAGCACTTCCCGGGCCAAACGAACCCGGTCTTCCTCCGTTTCCATCCACGTATTGGTATCGCAGACAGATACGCTTGCCGAAGCCGCGGATTGAATCCCCTCCGCTTGTACCCGGTCCTCCTCATCGATCACAAAACCGGATAGTAAAGAACCATAATGACTTGCCACTGCAAACGCAGATGGTTCGATCCCCATTTCCAGGAACATTTTCGCCGCCGGTCCCTTCACTGCCTTACTGCCAATGATCGGCGAAACAGCCAGGACCGTTTTCTCTTGCAGCCATTCCCGGATGGGAGAAACGGCCAGGATAGGGTCCACGCTCACCCACGGGTTCGAAGGACAAATCACAACCACGTCTGCATCCTGGATGGACTTTTCCACTCCCGGCGCTGGTCGGGCTTTTTCGGCCCCCTGGAATACAAAGCCTCTGACCCGGGGGCGGCATTTCTCACGGACGAAATATTCCTGAAAAGGAAGAGTTCCTTTGTCTGTTTTCACCTGGGTGGGAACTGAGTCATCGCTCATAGGAAGGACAACAACTTCTACCCCCCAAGCCCGGCAAAAGTCACGCGTGACCTGATGGAGCTTCTGACCGTTTTTCAACCGCCGGGTCCGCTCCAGATGTGTGGCCAGGTCACGGTCCCCTAAACGAAACCAATCTGGCGCACCCAGCTCTTCCAAACCCTCCAGCGTGTGCCAGGTTTCATCTGCCCTCCCCCAACCGGTTTCCGGGTTGGCGATCCCAGCCAGGGTATAACAAACGGTGTCCAGATCAGGTGAAACCTTCAAACCGAAAAATTCAAAATCATCCCCTGTGTTAACGATCACGGTCAGATTTCCCGCAGGCAATGCCTGCGCCAGGCCGTAAACCAGCTTCGCTCCTCCCACGCCACCAGCAAGGGCAACAACATTCATGAATGCCTTCCCTGATTGGACTCAAACACCTGATCCATTTCGATTATACTTGATCCCAAAAATGCGGAAAACAAGCTGAGAATGGGGGCTCTTTCTCGAGTTCTCAACGGAACAAATCCTCCTCTTTTGGCCGGAGGATCTCCTCATGAGACGCCTCCCGTAAAGGATAGGGAAAACCCCGCGCGTGAACGACAGGGGTACCTTCTGCCGCCTGTCCCATCATCAAAGAGGCCCCGGCCGCTAACTCATCCGCCACGCCCACACGGGTGACCTTCAACCTGTAACCAAACAAGTCCGGCCATCCCCGAAGGTCTTCAAGGGCAGGCAGCCCGGAAAGGCCTATTGATATCCCCACTGTTCCCAACCTCCAGGCGCGCCCGTGAGAATCAATGATCAGGACGCCAATTTCCCTGCCGGTTTCGCGTTCCAGTACAGCGCGAATTTCCCGTGCTGAAGCATCCGGATCTTCCGGCAGCAACAAAACCCACCCATTTGACGAATGAGGATCAGACTTAACATTGGAACGATCAATCCCGGCGTTGGCACAAATAAATCCATTCCGGTGTTCTGTGATGATCAATCCCGGCCGGGTACGGATCACTTCCTTACTCTCGCGTAAGATGATTTCTACCACCCTAGGATCTTTCTCCGTCTTGCGCGCTAACTCCTCCGCTTCAGGAGAAGGTGCGACCGTGTCCAGATCCACTTTCCTGCCCTCCGCCTTGGAGACGATCTTTTGAGCGATGACCAGGATATCCCCATTTTTCAACTCGAGTCGGGAATCCTGCAAAGCTGTGAGGATCAAAGCACCCAGATCATCCCCAGCCTCGATCAAAGGAATCCCCACCAGCGGTGTAAACGTCAAGGAGGTATGTTTGCGTTCCATCATAGAAAACTCTATTCGCTGCCCGTGACCTGAATGCTGGCGTGATGAATATCATTATATTTGTTGATGTTCACCAGCAGGGCTGTTAAACCCTCAACCGTGTTCGCCGCATCCAGATCCCCTGCATAGTAAGCCTGCATACCCAATTCTTCAATGATATCGATCACTTGCTGGGCCGCTTCTTGGTCATCAGCACAGACAAGGACATCGCTTTCTAATTCTTTCTCCAAATCAGCAATGGATTGGGCGGCGACATTCTGGAATGCAGCCACAACGCGCACCCCTTCTCCGAGCAGCGTCTGAGCGCGCCTGGGGGCGGAAGGCGGCTTAGGTGGTTTGGGGTTGGGAAACTTGATCCGCGCGGTGGCATCCACCAATATTTTCCCCTGCAGGTCTTCTTTGAGTGATTTCAAAGCCGCCTCGTGGGCTGACTGGACCACAGTGAGGATAATCAAATCCCCTCCCCGGACCGCTTCGGGGTTCGGCATACCACGAATGAGGTCTACCCCCAAAGCTCGTTTGAGTTCTGCAGCTGATTTTTCAGCCTTTTCCTCGCTGCGGGAACCCAGGATCACCTTATAGCCCTTAACGGCCAGGCGCTTTGCCAAACCTGTCCCGAGGTTCCCTGTTCCACCAATAATCGAGATCACTGGTTTATTTTCCAACATGCCATATCTCCTTTGAACCGTTTCATGTCCACGTTTTGCCGGGGGTTTTTCCCCTCCCGCTATCCATCCTGCTTCTTCCTCAACTATCCAAACAGCAATATAACGATCGGACTAACTGTACTTCCCGACGTTCTCCTCATACCGGGACCAGATTTCCGGAGCGAGCTCTCTGGCTTCCTCCATGATCCTTTCCTCATCCAGGGTAAGGAGTTCTCGATCGCGCATTAAAAACTCACCCCCGACCATTGTGGAAGTGATCAGCGACTCCTGCACCCCGAAAATGATTTGCCAGGGAAGATTATCTGAAGTGAGGGGGGTAGGAGGATGATAATCCACAAAAATCAAGTCCGCCTGCGCCCCCGGTTTGATCACACCTAAAGGGGCTTCCGGAAGGTAAACCTGTGCTAAAGAGGCGTTATTTCTAACCCCCATCTGCACGATATCCAAGGCATTCATCCGCCGTGGATCCAGGTGGTGGACCTTGTGTAAGAAATAAGCGGTCTTCCATTCCTCCCACATAGCATGGTAAAAACCGTCCGTCCCGATTCCCACCGGGATACCTAAGCGCAGGAACCCCTCCACATCAGCCACACCCACAGCGTTGTTCATGTTGGACCGGGGTTGGTGAGTGAGCCAGGTCCCCGTCTCAGCGACAAGGACTGCCTCCTGAGAATCCATGTGGACGCCGTGAGCCACGATGGTTTGGGGACCTAATATGTCATGTTTCCCCAAACGGTCGATCACCCGCAATCCACTTTTCTTTAAACTGTCATATTCATCTGACTGGTGTTCCCCGACATGGATATGGAATCCCGCCTCGTCCCCAACAGCCTTCCGACAATCCTCTAAGGTCTCTTCGCTCAATGTCAAACTGGCGTGCAATCCAAAAGCAGCCCCCAAGCGGGGGTTCTCCCTGACGCGATTTGATTGGATCCAGCGCACGTTTTCATCTATCCCTGCCTGCGCACCCTCTTCCCCATTGCGGTCTGTGACCTCATAACAAAGCACCCCGCGCAGACCCGCTTCATCGATCACGTCCGCGATCACATCCAGCGACCCATCGATAAACGAGGGGGAGGCATGATGGTCGAAAAGCGTCGTGGTCCCATTCTTGACCGCATCCACAGCCATCACCAACGCGGAATATCGTACCCCGTCCTCATCGAGGGCGAGATCAAGGGGCCACCACAGTTTTTTCAAAATGGCAGGGAACGCGTCAGGCGCTTCGCCAGGAATGGCCATGCCGCGGGAGAAGGCGCCATAAAAATGGGTGTGAGCACAAATATTGCCCGGCATCACATACTGACCCGCTGCATCTATCACTTCCTCCTCAGGGATTGTTTCCACCAATTCCCGGCCAGGCCCCACATCAGTGATCTTCCCATCCTTGATCAGCAAGCCCTGTCCAGATAAAACACGATTATCCTCTTCCCATGTGACCAGATTTGCGTTTTTTATGATCATCGTTTCACCTCACATGAATACTGGAGAACAAAACGCTCTTGGCGTTCATTCTCCATCGCTCCTGGGATATATTTTCGAACCCATTGGATCGATTCCTCTCCACTGAAACCAAAATGCTCCCGGGCAAGGCAGGCTGTAAATGTCCCCGTCCGCCCGATTCCAGCTAAGCAGTGCACAGCAACAGACCGCCCTTCGCGTCCCATGTTTTCCACGTTTTTGACCGCTTTCCGGAAGCCCGCAGGATCCGGGGGAAGTCCATGGTCTGTGATCGGCAGGTGGATGACGTCCATCCCCTGCTCCTTATAAAAAGAGATCAGATCCCGTCCAGTATAAAACAGGTATTCACCCGGTTCAGTGAGAACCACAATCAGATCCACATCCTGTTCTTGGTAAAGGGGCCAGAGTTTGTGAAAGCGGTCGAAAGGACCGAAAGGCATGGCGCTGCAAAAAATGTTTCCAGAAAACGTGAAAGGGAGTTCGGTCAACATGGTCTCCCCTCTCTTTCTCCCAAACGCAGAAACCATCTCTTCCCCGCCTGGAAGGGAGCCTCAAAAGAAGCCTGTTTCCTCCCTAACCCCAGGTTTCCAGACTTGAGCGCGCTAGACCCATTGATAAGGGCAGTGCGTTCACTCATCCAGATTCCCGCTTCATGCACACGGGTGATGATTGACGTCTTCTGGTTCCCTATTTTCATAGATCGGCGATCCTGTTACACAGGTAGAACGGTAGCACTTTTCGTCAGAGGTTTTCCCGACGCCGTTGCCATTCAACTGAACGGCAACGACCACCGATCCATGGACTTCTATTCTAACATACATATCATAGTAATGATGGAAACCCTGGATCCTTTTAATGGAACTCAAATATCTATATGACCCTTCTCCGAGTCGGGCATTGGAGTTGATTAAACCCTGTCCTGCGGTAAAATCAATCCAGTAAATGAAGAGAGACTTTTAGGAAAGAAAAAACAAGTATCCCAGGAGGATGTGCTGCATGTCAAATCACCGCGAACGCGCGTTAGCTTATTTCGAGGATCACAAAGAAGAAATCATCGAGAAGCTGACATCATTTATCTCCATCCCTTCGGTGTCCACTGATCCTGAACACGCAGAAGATATCAAAGAAGCTGCCCATTGGTTAAAGAACGAATTGACCGATCTAGGAATGGAGGATGTGGAAGTGTATCCCACCCCGAAACACCCCATCGTTTTCGGGCAAAAAACCGACGCCGGGGATGACGCGTTCACGATCCTCATCTATGGACATTACGATGTCCAACCGGAAGACCCAGTTGACGAATGGGACACCGAGCCCTTCACCCCTGTCCTGAAAGGGGAAGAGCTGTACGGCCGGGGTGCTACAGACATGAAAGGCCAGGTAATCGCCGCCCTGAGCGCTGTGCAGGCGATCATGGAAACGGGAGACCTGCCACTGAATGTTAAAATCCTCATCGAGGGGGAAGAGGAAATCGGAGGGCCCAATCTGGGCAATTTCATCCAGAATCACCGGGAGATGTTGGCATGCGATTTCGCCCTCAATCCCGACACGGGCATGCTTGCACCTGACCTGCCTACGATCACGTATGCTCTGCGCGGTTTAGCTTATTTCGAACTGCGGATCTTTGGACCCAAACAGGATCTCCACTCCGGATTGTTCGGGGGAGCGGTGCATAACCCTGCCCAGGTCCTATCTGATCTGATCGCAGCTATGCACGACGAAAAAGGGAAAGTAACCCTGCCCAGCTTTTACGAGGATGTCCTTCCGCTGGAAGAGGAGGAGCGAGAGGAACTGAGCCGCCTTCCCCTTGATGAAACGTTCTACCTGGAGCAAACTGGCGCACCCGCTTTGTGGGGCGAAGAGGGGTATACCCCCATCGAAAGGGTGGGCGCCCGTCCCACGCTGGAAATCAACGGCCTCTATTCTGGTTTCATCGGAGAGGGTTCAAAAACCGTCCTGCCCTCGTACGCCATGGCCAAAATCTCCACCCGTTTGGTCCCGGAACAGGATCCAGCTCAAGTGGGAGAACAATTAGAACGGTTCTTGGCAGAAAACGCCCCCGCCACAGTAGATTGGGAACTGGTCCAATTGGCCAGCAGTCCCGCTTCCCTCAGCGACCGGAGCTCCCCCTGGGTTAAAGCCTATGCCAATGCCGCAGAAACGGTATGGGGTAAACGGCCCCTTTTCAAGCGCGAGGGAGGGAGCGTCCCAGTGGTGGGTGAATTCCAAGAGTATCTAGGCGTGGATTCGGTCAATATTGGTTTCGGCCTTCCCACGGATAACCTGCATGGACCCAATGAAAAACTTCACCTACCGACGTTCAAGAATGGGATCCGGGCTTTGATCCATTTCTTTTTCAACCTGCGACGATGAAAAACCAAAACGAGCAAAAAACGGAACGAAGTTTGCCCAATTACGGCGGGCAAGCGGTCATTGAAGGTGTGATGATGCGCGGCAAAAAAACAGCAGCCATCGCCATGCGCTCTCCCACAGGGGAGATCGAGATTCACACCGAATCGCTGAATAAAATCTATCAAAGCAAGGTGATGAAAATCCCTTTCCTGCGCGGCGTGATCGGGCTCTGGGACGCCCTTGTTCTGGGTATGCGCGCCTTGACGATCTCCGCGAACGCGCAGACAGATGAAGAGGAAGACCTCACTAGTTGGCAGCTCACGCTGACGTTGATGTTCTCTTTGAGCATCGCAGTTGTGATCTTCTTCCTCATCCCGGCTGGGATCGGCCAAATCGTGGAAAAGGCCGCCGGGAAAACCGCCTGGATAGGCAACCTCGCGGAAGGGATCATCCGCCTGGCATTCCTGATCCTCTATATGTGGGGGATAGGGTTCATGGAAGAGATTGAGCGGGTCTTCGCATATCACGGGGCAGAACACAAAGTCATCAACGCATTTGAAGCCGGTGAAAACCTTACCCCGGATGCGGTCCGTTCACACAGCGTAGAACACCCGCGCTGTGGGACTGCCTTCCTTTTGATTGTGGTCGTGCTTTCAATCGTGCTCTTCACGCTGCTGGGCCCGATGTCTTTGGTTTGGCGATTCATAAGCCGCATCTTGCTTCTGCCCCTGATCGCGGGCGTCTCCTACGAATACCTGCGCTGGACCGCAAACCATGCCGATCATCCTCTGATCCGAATCCTGATCAGGCCTAATTTAGCTCTTCAAAACCTGACCACCCGGGAACCTTCAAAAGAGATGCTGGAGGTCAGCATCGCCGCTTTTCAAGCAATGCGGGACGGAGAAAGAGGTGCAGAACCCGCTTGACGCTTCCCGGGTAAAGCATCGAGGCGAAAAGTTCATGATTAAAAACGAAAACCAGGTTTATAAAAACCTGGTTTTCTCCATTTCAGTTGATAGAGCTTAAGTTTCCTAAACTTCCAGGAAATCGACGGCTTCCATGGCCGCTGCGCCTCCCATCCCGGCTGAGGTCACAATCTGCTGGAAGTGAGGATCCGCCACTTCCCCCGCAGCATAGACGCCGGGGACGTTGGTGTGCATGTGAGAATCTACAACAAGATACCCACTTTCGTCCATATCCAACACCCCCTCAAATAGGCTGGTATTAGGGATGTGGCCAATGAAAATAAACACACCGTCAATGGGGTGTTCTTTTTCCTCACCGGTCTTTGTGTCCTGCAAGGTGACAGCGTGGACAGAGTTATCCCCGTGAATCTCCGTTACGATCGTATCCCACATGAATGATATCTTCGGATTTTCACGGGCTTTATTTTCCAGATATATCCCTCCCCGGAGTTCATCGCGGCGGTGGACGATGGTCACAGTTTTTGCATAGCGGGTTAGAAAGATGCCTTCTTCCAAGGCGCTGTCGCCTCCCCCTACCACGATAAGATCTTTCTCCTGGAAGAAATGGCCGTCACAGGTCCCACAATACGAGACACCGCGCCCCGTGAATTCCTTCTCTCCAGGCACCCCGAGGTGCCGCACGGAGGCTCCGGTGGCGAGGATCAAAGATTCTGCCTGATAGTCCCCACTGTAACTAGAGACCTTAAAAGGCCTTTCTGAAAAATCCACTGCGGTAGCGGTGTCGAAAACAAACTCAGCGCCAAATCGTTCCGCCTGCACCTGAAAGAGATCCACAAGCTCCGGTCCCCGGATCCCTTTTGGGAAGCCGGGATAATTTTCCACATCTGCTGTATTAGCTACCTGTCCACCCAAATCCATGCCTGTTAAGACGATGGGCTCTAAGTTAGCCCGCGCTGCGTAAAGTGCAGCGCTCATACCGGCCGGCCCAGAGCCCACAATCAGACATTTTGAGTGTGTATGTGAGGGTTCAGTCATCACTCAGGTCGCTACGTTAATACCGCAAGGAGATCTTCAAAATCCATGATGATGTAGTCCTCAGAAGCATAGGAGATCTCAGTGCCTGTATATTTCGGGAAGAGCACTTTGTCTCCCACCTCAACCGTAATGTATTCTTCATCATCTCCTACAGAGACAACAATGCCCGTCTGTGGTTTTTCTTTCGCTGTGTCGGGAATGTAAATCCCGGCCTCTGTCGTGTTGTCCTCTTCAACAGGTTGGAGTACTACACGGTCACCTAGGGGTTTGATGCCAATTTCTTTAGCGCTCATAGTGGTAACTCCTTATTCTGATAATAATGTAATGATCTGAATTCATTTCTCCATTTTACCAAATTTATTCCCAATTTCCGGCTGTAAACCCCACATATGAGCGCTTTTATATAAATTTTTTATATACTGAGGGCTATCCCGGATGCCCCACCCGTTCCTGGAGGTACTCTCGAATGGAAAGTGCCACACGCGTACCATCCCCAACGGCCACTGCGATCTGGGCCAGATTATCTGCTCGGACATCACCTGCCGCAAACACCCCTTCTACAGAGGTCCTCATCTCGTCATCTGTGATGATATATCCCTGTTCGTCAAGGTCAACCAAACCCTCGACAAAATCCGTAAAGGGCGTGTAACCGACATAAGTCAACCACCTTCGGCTAAAGCCGAAGGCTTGACCGTGGACTCAGCCTCAATTGGCGACTGAAAGTCGCCCTTTGGCGTCAGCGTCCCAGTCTTTAGGGCTAGTTGACAGGGTAGCCCAACCCCAGAAGACTTTTGCTTCTGGGTACAGTAGTTGAGACCAATGTTCTTGGAGGCGTTATAATCAGCGT
>JAWODY010000013.1:0-7830 GCA_046483045.1 Anaerolineales bacterium
CCCATCTCCAACAGCTGTTCCACCACCCCGTAAAACACTTCCTCCACCACTTTCTTCATCACCACGCCCCGGAAGCGGTTGATCGTCCGGTGATCCGGTTGGCTCATCCCGCTCAACCACATGAAATGGATGTTTTCTCGCAAAGCTTTGGTAATTTTTCGGGAGGAAAAGGTCTGCTGGGTATAGGCATAGACCAGCACCTTCAAAAGCATCTTGGGGTGATAGGCACTGGTTCCCCCTCCTTTGTACTGTCTTTTCAGCGGTTCGATATTCAACCGCTCGATCATCTCATCCACCACCCGAACCAGGTTTCCCTCTGGGATCATCTCCTCTAGATTCGGGGGCTGCAGCAGGGCTTGTTTTGGCGTGTAGGGTTTGAAGATTTGTTTTTTCATTCCCCCATTATATTAAAAAATTCGGGGCTGTGCCAATGACTTTTTAGACAGCCCCTTTTTTGATTGATATTTTTTCCCTTTGGATGGTGGGAATTTTATTGACCTCCATATGCGAGCTTTAACGAAACAAGCTGATTATTGTAAAGGCCAATTGCGGAGAATGCGTTCTGTCTCCTCTGAGTGTTCCGTTTCATCTCGAACCATGTCTTCTAAGGCAACCACCAATCCTTTGTCCCCAAATTCATCCGATTCCTCTGCGCGTTGGGAGTAATCCTTCACAGCTCTATTTTCTGCCTTGAGAACTTCTTCCAGCATCTCGCGGTTGGTGTTCGCCTCAGGGACCGGACGGTGTTCTGTGGTCGGCGTTCCTCCCAGGGCAACGACCTTGTTGGCTAAAAATTTTGCATGTAGCTGTTCATCTGCAACTTCGTTCAAGAAAAATTCTACCAATTGGGGGCGGTAGGGGCCAGTTGCTTGCGCTGCATACGTGGTGTACTGAATGATTGCGCCAAACTCACCCTTCAAATCCTCATTTAGGTTTTCTATCAATTTTTTCTTGTCCATTTTTCCTCCGTTGCTGAGTTTCTGTGAAAAAAATCATAACCTTATCCCTCATCATAGACCATAAAGGTGGAGTCAATCTCAGTAAATATGCACCTCGGATTAGATCGGTATAATCTAAGGGATATTTCCCTGATTATTTCCGGACTTCAACCTCAATGATTTAGATGCAGCTCAATGAAAAAGGTTACATGATGTATGTTCGAGTGAAGATTTCTTCACTTCCTGGAGGGTTTTTCTAAGAACACTTTGAGGACCTGTATGTCCTGTTTGAGGGCCGGTTCCAAACTTCGGTTGTAAAGCGCAGCAGCTGGATGATAAAGAGGCAAAATGTACACATCCCCGTAATCAGCTTTGCCCTGCAGCAGCTGCCCGTGTATATCGCTGATCTTTTTGTCTTTCTGGGGGTGGTGGAAGGCGTCCAAAATAAAATGCATCGCAAAACGCCCCAGGGTGACGATTAGTTTCGGCTGGATTACCTCGATTTGTTTCCAGAGAAAGGGAGCGTAGGCTTCAATCTCAGCTGCTTTGGGATCTCGGTTTTCAGGGGGACGATCTTTGAGTAAGTTGGTGATGAAAACATCTTTCCTGGATAACCCTATGGATTCCAGAAGTTCGTTTAGGACTTTCCCTCCTGAGCCCATAAACGGCTTTCCGGTTTCAGCTTCCTTTTTCCCTGGAGCTTCCCCCAGTAATAAAACCCTGGATTTGGGATTCCCTTCCCCCGGCACAGGTTGATAATCATTCTCTTCACGATATGCTGTCAGAGGTGAATCGTCAAAATCGTGGATTTCTTGGGCGATTTTTTGCAATTGATCGTTTATATCAGGCACGGAGGCTCCTTCGATTTTTGAATGGCTGCGCAGTTTTCTAATCGTTGCGGAAAATATTTTATTAAGGTCCGGAAAGCAAAAAGCCACCGATGGGAGTTGAACCCATAACCTATCACTTACGAAGCGATTGCTCTACCCTTGAGCTACGGTGGCATACATTCCGGTTGACGGCAGAAATTATACCAGCTATCATACGGGAGTGACAAGGAACTACTTGACTTAATCGCGCTTAATTAGGGAAACATTGTAAGGAAGGTGCCTGTGCGGGTTGCCATGCTTTCCTATCATACCTGTCCCCTGGCTACGTTGGGTGGAAAAGATGCTGGGGGGATGAACGTTTATGTGCGGGACCTTTCTCGCTATCTGGGTCGCGAGGGGATTCACTTGGATGTCTTTACCCGCTCACAGGATGAACATGTTCCTCATGTGCTTCATGACCTGGGATACGGGAATCGAGTCGCACATATCCCTGCGGGGCCGGAAGTGCCTCTACCAAAACGGGAATTGGTTGGACATGTCCCCATGTACACGGAAAACATCCTGGATTTTTCGATCCGCAAGGGCCTTCGATACGATCTGATACACAGCCACTATTGGATGTCAGGGATTGCAGCCGAACGACTGAAGAAAGAATGGAATGTGCCCGTTATCCAGATGTTTCATACCCTCGGGAAGATGAAACAGCGAGTGGCCCAGACCCCAGAGGAGAAGGAAGGGGAGTACCGGATCGAAGGTGAGCGGAAAGCGATGAGGTTGGCGGACTGGATTGTCGCTGCCACGACCACAGAGGAAGAGCATTTAACCTCGTTGTATGGGGTAGATCCACAAAAAATCAGGATCATTCCTCCAGGCGTGGATTTGAGCCATTTTTACCCCATTCCTCCTGACGAATCTAAAGAGTTTGTTGGTGTTACAGAAGATATGCGTATGCTGCTCTTTGTGGGCCGGATTGAGCCTCTGAAAGGGATAGAAACACTTCTCAGAGCGTTAGCAGTCATCCGGAAGAAAGAAGTTTTTGGTGATCAGCTGTGTTTGGCTATCATTGGTGGAGATGTAGACCAGGAGACAGCTGACGAAAATGACGAAGTGAGATATTTGCAATCTCTGTGTAGAGAGATGGGTTTAGAGGATCTGGTCAGATTTTTAGGAAAAAAGGATCAGGATTCCCTCCCGTATTATTACTCCGCAGCTGAATTGGTCGTCATGCCTTCCCACTACGAATCTTTTGGGATGGTAGCCCTGGAATCCATGGCCTGCGGGACCCCCGTGGTCGCTTCCCATGTTGGAGGATTGACCCATCTTGTGGAGGATGGGGTCACCGGTTATCATGTCCCCGTGGAAGATCCACAGGCGCTCAGTGAACGGATTGTGGGATTGTTGGAGGATAAAGCTTTACGGTATCGGATGGGTCATGATGCGTTTGCGTTCGCCAAGAAATATGGCTGGGAAAACATCAGCGACCGGATCATTCGCCTTTATCAGGCCACCATTGATGAGCATCGAGGACAAAAGAAATCGGAATTAATGCCTTCCCCTTATTCTTGATCAAATGTAGTGGAACTGCAAATGGCGGGGGTGGCCAAGCTAGAGGTTCATGCCCTGGTATTATGGTTCAACGAGGACGCCGCTGCCCGCCCTGCAGCCCATCCGGTGGAAAATGCGGCCTGTAAGTTGTAACCACCTGTGTCAGCATTCACATCAAGCACTTCACCGGCAAAAAAGAGGCCCCGGACGAGTTTAGATTCCATGGTCTGGGGATCAACCTCCCGGGTATCCACACCACCAGCCGTGATGATCGCCTGGTCAAAGGAACGGTGGTCGGTGATCTGAAAGCGGAACCCTTCCTTCAACCACATCCGCAGGCGTTTCCGTTCCTGGGCAGTGATTTGGTTGTTCTTCTTGTCCCAGGGAATGCCGGTTTGGTTGACGCAAACCGGGATCAACTTCTTAGGCAGCAGCCCTTCCAGGAGCGTGCTGAATTGTTTTCGTCCCATTTCCTCGATATCCCTCAACAGTCGATTTCTAAGTGTGGGGTGGTCCAGGGCAGGTTTTAAGTCAATGGCTATGACGACGGACTTATCAGCCCGGAGGTAGTCCACAATTTGCCTGCTGAGGGTGAGGATGATCGGACCGGAGAGTCCAAAATGGGTAAAGAGCATTTCGCCAAAGAGGTCATCTGCTTTATCTCCATTAACCCAGAGATTGACTTGCACATTCCGCAAACTTAATCCCTGTAGTTGTGGGGCGGTATCGCTTGCCGTGACCAGGGGGACCAACGCTGGGCGAACAGGAATGATCGTATGCCCGGCTTTGCGCGCTAAGGCATATCCGTCTCCGGTCGATCCAGTTCCTGGATAGGCTGCCCCCCCGGTGGCGATGATCACAGCGGGGGCGTAGAGCTTCTTCCTCTCCGTTGTTACACCTTTGATTCGTTTGTCTTCCAGAAGCAGGTCGGTGACAGGTGCATTTGTGATCAATTGCACACCCTGCTCCTTGATCCAGCCCCAAAGGGCATCTCTTACCTCTCGCGCATCTTCGCTTTTTGGAAAGACACGATCCAACGATTCCAATCTGCTGATGACGTTCCAAATCAATGTTCGTCCATGTAGAGGAATATTCGGGTCATCTGCCATCTCTTCCAGTTTGAATATAGATGATGCTATTCTTACATCAAGGTCATCATCAGATTCTAATAACAATTTTTCACATTCTTCAGAATTATTTCTGATATTTCTTGGAATCGATGTATCTTCTTCGATACGATCCAACATATCGCATATTTGCTCCAACTCTTCCTGTGTTTCCATTTTATCAACCTCAAAATTCTTTCGGTAAATCAATCTCTCATAATTAAGGTTTATGGTAGTTATAAATAAATGTTTGGGTATCTAAGCACAGCATGCGGAAGGATAAATGCAGGTAGGAGCCCAACCCTACCTGCTATTCCGCAATAATCGGGAAATGATCCCCGGTTTCGAAGCCTTTATTCTAATACTTCGGTTATAGGTAATATCGGAGTTTACCCTATTTTATCAATCATTCATCGTAATTTATATCGCAACCAAGTTTACGATATACTTCTTTCCAACTATAGTGAGCGTCTTCTTCTATCATATGCTTCACATTTAGAAAAAAAGATTCTTTACTTATAAGGATAAACACCAGGGGGGTATGTAAAAATAGTGAAAGTGATAAATTTAATTAGAGAAAAGGGTTTTATTTTTTCTGGGATTTAGAGATATATTCCTGCCTCTTGGATTTAGCTTCCTCTATTTTTTTTTCTAAATCAGTTATCTTTTCCTTGTATTTTTCTATCTTCTTTTTGTAACTCTCAATTTTTTTCTCCATCTTAGCTGCTTTCCCTTCGTATTTTGCCTCTTTTTCTAATTCTTTAGCTTCAGCTTTCTTTCTGGAAGAAGAATCTTTAAGTCTACTATCTTTAACCATTAATATCACCATTGTAGTCATTTAATCTAAGGTATATAAAATATTTGGGAACTATAAATGCCAATATTGGATTTTTAATTTTTAATAGTGTATCATGTATAAATCAAAGTGTTTTTAGAAGAAACCAGCAAAAATATTATATAATCACGTTATAATACCTATGTTAGGGTGAAATAAAAATGGCAAGTCCAATTAGTGATGCATTGTATGATGCAGGAATTAAGCTAGGCGGTTTTGGTGAACCTTTTGCCGAGATGGAATCTCAATTCTGGGAGTTCCTACCCGGTTTGATATTTCTGCTGGTATTCATACTGGTAGGTTATGTAGTCGGGAAGCTGATCGCAAATATATTCAGAAAATTCCTGGAAAAGATAGGGTTCGAAAAAGCAATGAACAAAATGAAACTGGGAAGGCATTTCAGGAAGATGGGATTTAAAAGTGCGTCGCACTTTATCAGTATCTTCATATTTTGGTTTGTTTTCCTGATCTTCCTACAGTTAGGCGTCGGTGCTGCGGATATAGGAATAATATCAGATATTCTATCTCCAATTATACTGTTTATACCTAGAGCCCTGATAGCTGCCTTATTGATCGTAATAGGTCTGTACGTTGGAACACTGGTTTCTGATATGGTGGTCAAGGCTTTGAACAAGACCGGATTGAAAAAATCTGTCAAATCTGTCGATCAACAATTAAAAGGAACTGGATACAGTCTATTTAGCATACTTGGTATTATCATAAAGGTATGGGTAGTATTGTTCTTTGTACAGGCGGCACTAGATATCTTAGCAATAAGAGCATTAACAGATTTCGTTAGACCGATATTAGACTACTTCCCAAGAGTAGTGATCGCATTCTTTGTGGTTTTGGCAGGACTAGTGATAGCGGATTACATAGTCAAATGGATACGCAACTGGTTAGAGGAAGCTGATATAGGTAGGACTTTAACTAGAGCAGACGATAAAACCATGGTTAAAGGTCTATCGATATTAGGTATCGCCTTAACACTGGTCAAAGTGTGGGTACTTGTGATTTTTATCCAAATAGCTCTTGACATCTTGGCTATCGAGACTTTACAAACAGTAATCAATCCAATACTACTCTATTTCCCAAGAATACTTGTAGCTATGGCGATAATCATAATAGGTTTGATTGTCACCGATTTTGTTTTGAACATCGTCCACAAGTTACTCGAAGAAATGGAATCTGGTAAATTCATAAAACCAGCAGAAGACATCATCAAAAAACCAGGAATAATAATGAGGTTCGTTGATATACTAGTGAAAATTACAGTGATGCTGATCTTCATCAATATAGCTGTTGCAGTGTTGGGCATCGGGATACTAGCTGATTTAGTTGCAACTGTAATTCTCTGGATACCGAACTTGTTTGCTGCTGCAATAATAGTTCTACTCGGTCTTTGGGTGGCAGGATGGCTTTATGACAAGACCATGGAAAGCTCTAAGAAACACGAATTACCGTTCCCTGCACTAGTTGCTAACGCAGTTAAATTCCTGGTGATATATATTGTCATCACAATGGCGTTAGCTCAATTGGGCATCGAAGTTCCGGTACTCTACCTAGCATTTGGTATAACTCTAGGTGCAGTGATGATCGGTCTAGGAGCAGGTTTTGCTTACGGCTTAAAAGGCGTCATGTCAAACATGGGCGGTTATCTACAGGTCAAAGAGATAGTAAAACCAGGTGAAAAAATTGAAGTTGGAGAATACTCTGGTGAAGTCAAAGAGATTACCAGATACAACACTATAATCATCGATGAAAGAGGTAATAAACAATCGATACCGAATACATACCTAGTTGATAATACAGTAACGACTATGTCCGAGTAAATCAGAACATCTAAAAACCTTTTCTAACTTTTTATTTTTCTTCTTATGATTCGTTCATAAACCAGACTTCTTGTTGGTTGAATGGTACCTTGATATCATTTTCTTCTAGTTCCTTCTTTATCTTCCATAATAATTCTATTCTGATCTGGAACCAATCAGTAGAAGGACCCCAAACCCTTACTTTTAGGTTAACGGCACTGCTCCCTAAGTCTTCTACAAATATCTGTGGAGATGGATCTTTTAGGGCTAGGGGGTGATCTTCAATAAGTTCATTGATGATTTCAGCGGCTTTATCTGCATCATCTTGGTATCTAATTCCAATATTGTATTCAAATCTTCTTGCGACATTCTCTAAGAAATTTGTAATGTTTGATGTGAACACTTTTTCATTTGGAATCCTTACATACACACCATCAAAGGTTCTTAGAGAGGTTGAGATTATCCTGATATCTTCGACTATACCAAGAGTGCCATCTTGACCACCGATGCTAACTACGTCGTCAACTCGTAAAGGTCTTTCAAATGTTAGAAAAATCCCAGATATAAGGTTTGATACTATACTTTGACTGGCGAAACCTATTACTATAGCCATGATCCCGCCAGCTACCATCAAACCTGAAAGGTTGATATCTAAAATGGGTAAAACGGTAAGGAATGCACCGAAGAGTATAACGTAATATATCGCCTTAGATATCGTATTTAATCTGTCTTTAGATATCTTATCTTTGAACCTCTTTTTCATTC
>JAWODY010000064.1:0-6865 GCA_046483045.1 Anaerolineales bacterium
ATTCCCTGCCCGACAATGTCTTCCTCTCGGGTTCTCATGAAAACCACCCGATCACGAAACTTATCAAGGTGGTCGCGCACCAAAAGTGGTTGATCCAAAAGGTGATTAAAATCAAAGGACCAACCCAATCGTTTTAGGCTGCTTACGAAAGCAAGCGGATGCCGGACACAGATGACAATCCGGCTGTTCAATTTCCGGGAAAACCAAGGTACAGAGAAAACAGCAAAAGGGTCCTTGATCAATGGAAGATGATCCAGAAGTTTGGCTCTGAAAAATACAATTTGATCTCTCCCCATCTTTAAACAACGCTTCCATGAGTCCAGTTCCTGTATGGAGGCCCAGGTTCGATATCGAAACCTTAACATATCTTGATAAGCATGTAAAAAGACATCCTCATTTTCTTCACAAATATAGGTGTACCAATGTTGAACAGGGGCTGCTAACACGCCCATAGAATGTTGGACATGCAAAGGTTCGCTGATATAGGTGACGGCAGAGGAGGAAGAAAGGACCCTCCCCACCCACGTCGTGCCTGTTCTATGCGCACCGGTAACCAATATTGGTTTCATGATCTTTGTGTTCTCAACAATCTATCTCCGCTCTTGGAAAAGGGCTAATCCCGGCCAATCATCCCACTCAGCAGACTGCGATAATATTATCGGGCTTTGACCTTTTCGCTTTGGTTTAACTTCCAAACCGGTGATAAGTCTGTAAAAAGCATATAGAATTCGATGCCAATGCGCTGCGACGTACGAGGGCCATAATCTAAGCGCACGCAGGTACATCAACAATGCCTGTTTTGGCAAGTCACCATCAAGAAGATATCGGGCCCGGAGACGGGAAGCCCCACCCCTTATCTTCCTTTTATCCTCAGCATACTTTTCAGCAAGCGCGGGATACCCCCGCATCCATTTTTCAACTCTCGCAATTTCATCAGAGAAATCCGCAGCAAATACGACATTTTTCGCTTCTCCATGATATCGGGAAGCAGCTAAAAGTTCACTTACATGCATGATATTATATGCTGCTGCTATCCTGATCCAAAGTTGATGGTCAAGCATGTAATGATAGGAGGGGTCTAAACCACCCACCGCTTCCCAGACATCTCTTTTAATAAAGACTGCTGGCTGGCATATGACACGGAATCGCATTAGGTCTGTCAAATCCCAAGACCCAAAGCGCAAGAGATTCAAAGGTACACCTTGCGAATCTATGGTGATGGCATCCCCAAAAACCAAGGCTGGATCATGTCCGTCAAACATCTCCACTGCTTTGCGAATCGCGCCAGGCAGATAGATATCGTCGGAGTTAATCCAGGCAACGATGTCTCCCCTCATCCTTGCCATACCCTTATTGATGGCATCAGCTTGCCCGCGATCCGGTTCCGATACCCACCAATCTATATGATCTTCATATTGTTTAATAATCTCTAAACTGGCGTCTGTTGAGCCCCCATCTACTACCCCATACTCGATATGAGGGTATTCCTGCTTCAATACAGAGCCAATGGTTGCTTCCAAAAAATCCGCTTGGTTATAGGATGGAGTGATAATGGAAACGAGAGGTAAGTCATTCATCATATATTGGTTGGTTTAGGTCAAAAATAACAAATCCACCCCCCTCAGCATGAATGGAGTACGTATTGTAAAGTTTATCATGCAGTTTTTCTTGCCGGCGCAGCTCTTGGAGATTGGTGATAATGAAGTAGTCAACACCGCTGATAAAATCCTGGAACGCCTCCTGAAAAGGATCACTGTCGGCTCCCTGCTGTTCAGCATGTCTTTGATCCTTTACTTCCAACCAGACCTTGGGTTTGATCCATCCATAATATGCGATTCGATTCCCATAATTCTGGCTTAAAACTGCGATGCTTTTATCCCGGCTTACTTTATTGGCAACGTCCCAATACCACCCTGGTTCATGCCGAAAATCCTGACTGTGAAACCAGAAATAGCCCCCGCCAACTCCCAGTAAAACGGTTAGAACCAAACCCAGCCTAAACAAGTTCGTCACCACCTTGCCGGACCAAGAATTAAGTATATAGCTGGAAAAGCTGGCAATCAGAATAGCCGAAAAAGGTATGACAGGGAGATGGTAATAACTGTGGGTTATTGCATGATAAGAAAAAATCAGGATGTAAATGATATAGCCACCCCCAATACCCAGCAAAAATCCTCGTGAAATCTTATCCTTAAGGAAAAAAATACCTAAGAGAGTAATGATCAATATCAATTCATGGCCAATGACAGTAGAAATTGTATCTATTAATTGTCCATAGAACTCTGGATTAATAAGATGATGGGGAAAGAATCGACCCGAAAATTGTTTTGCCAGGGTGCCTACCACAAAAAGGCCATACATATGATAAAGAAGCACAGGAAGCCCAGCAAGAAGGCCTATACACCATACCTGCTTATCTCTCAGGCTTTTTTGAATCCCCATACTTAACAGAATAAGTGCTCCAAATCCTCCCAATAAAAAGAAAACTGCGGTGGCTTTGACAAACATGGCAAAACCTGCCGTTAGCCCTGCGAAAATTGCCCACTTCCAAGTATGAGTTTTATGCCACCGATAAAATGTCCACCAGGCGAAGACGATACTTACCGTCATCAGGGGGTCAGGTTGAAAACTCCGACTGGACACCATCCCAAAGGGGGAAAATAAATAATAGGTCAACCCGATGACCCCACCATCAACACTCGTCATCTCTTTTGCCAGGGCATACACCGCAACACCCCCTATGACCCAAAATAGAGATGAATAAATTCTGGCTATCCAGACATGCTCCCCGCCTACGAGCCAATACGTACCAGCCACGATCGTTTCCATGACAGTCGGTTCAATTATGGCATGCTTACCTTGTCGAAGAGCGACCTCTCGCTTCCATTCGGGCACATCTTGGGCAATACGATAATACTTTCCCCGCGCGATGCGGGCGGACCGCAGCTGCCGAGATGCAGCGTAATCTAACGGGGGGTCTTTAAGGTCATATAGCCTTACCCCCAAACCGCAAGCGAGAATGATGGCCAAGACAGCAATGAGCCATAATGAGGAAGGTGCAAAAATCGTGCTTTCGGATTCCTTTAACATGATTTTTCTATCGTTTCTCGCGGATTAAAACAAACTGGTATATTCTACCTTGGGAAACACCTCTAATTTGCCACCGATAGTAGCGTCAACGATTTCTCTCCCCGCTTTCTCGTATACATCACGAGCTATCTTATAAGAAATCTCCGATGTTTCCAGGTCTGGAAGTTGCCAGCGGAAACCTTTTCCAAAATATTCCTCGCTGAAGTGATTAGAATCCGCACCCCGGGAGACAACAGTCGTATTCGGTTCCCCGTCCGTAGAGAAACTGTGGTCCACACCGATTAAGATCACTTTGTTGAACCCCATGTGGAAAGCTAATTGAAGACACACATAGGTGACAGTAGCCCCTTCCCACATCCTTCCCCTCGCATCCCGGGCAAAAGTAGGTCCAGTATAGGTTGTAAACAAGAAATGAGTGTTGTCGTCCGGGGTTCCCTCTGGATAGAGAAGATGTCTGGCCCGCCAGGAAAAGAATTTGGGTAGGGTCAATTCCCGGAAATCCTCAGCGCATTGTTCAATCACAAGGTCATTCACAGAAACCAAATATGAGGGTGTAAACCCCCAATCATCAAAAGCTAAATAGATTCTGTTCATCCCAAAAGTGTACTCTCCCTTCAATTTATAAACATCCGTCTCTTTCAGGCTGGGACCATTTCCAATTACAAAACATCGTTTTCCTTTATGAGCATCTGCTAAATCTCCTAACCTGCGAATGCTTTTTCGGCGCCATGGGTGCAGGAGCGCTGAAGGCCATTGTGAAATTCGCTTTCCCAAATACCACAGTGAACGTGCTCTCCGCTGGGCTTCTGGTGATAACAAATCTGAAAGTTGATTCTTTATAGTTTCCATTTTTTATTCTGTGCTCAACTTAGCAGTCGCTCCTCCATCCACGACCAGGGATTGCCCGGTCATGAACGAGGACTGGTCATGATCCGCTAAAAAATATATCGCTCGAGCGATTTCCTCTGGTTTACCAATTTTACCGCTGACCGTTTTCGAAGCCAGATTCTCTAACCGGTCTTGAATCGATCCTTTACCTGCATGCTCGCGGTTCATCCCATCCCGGAGCATTTTTGTATCCACTGCACCCGGAAGGATAGCATTCACTCGAATATCAGCACTCGCGAACTCAATCGCCATTGCTCTCGTCAAAGCAAGCATCCCCCCCTTACTTGCTGCGTAGGAAGCAATATCTTTTGAGGTCACCAGGGCATGGACGGAAGAAACATTGACTATCGCCCCCCCACCCACCGTTTTAAGCAGGGGATATGTGCTTTTCGCGGAAAGAAAAACAGCCCGTAAATTTGAATTCAAAACCCGGTTCCACTCCTCAATCGTTGTTTCCAGAATCGGTTTTGTAATTTGGATAGCTGCGTTATTGACCAATGCATCAAGTTGGTCAGTATATCGTGTCACTTCCTCAATGATTTTCTTCCATTCACCAGGCTTAGAAACATCAGCCTTTATCAAGTGTCCCGAGGAAGGAAATTCTTTCTCTGCTGGCGATCGATCCACGCCTATCACTTGCCAATTTTTCTCCGTAAAATAGGCCGCTGTAGCTTGTCCAATACCGCCGGCCGCACCTGTTAATAAAACTGTTCTTTCACTCATGGGCTCATCCTTTTCCCTCAATGTTTTCAGTGGAGATCCCCAGACCATCAAAAAGATTCCGAATGGTATTCCAATGCACACGCTCCCAGGCAGAAGGGCTTGAATTCGCATTGTGCGGGGAGAGAAGTACCTGATCGAATTCCCTCAGTGGGCTTTGTTCAGGAAGCGGTTCTTTCTCGAAAACATCCAACGCAGCTCCAGCAAGAGTATCATCTTCCAGGGCCTGGATGAGGGCATCTTCCTCAACAATAGGACCCCGAGCAGTATTGATTAAATACGCTTCAGCCTTCACATGTGTAAACGTTTCTTTATTAAGCAAATGATAACTGGATGGATTCAAGTCACAGTTCACACTGATGAAATCAGCAAGGGACAATAACTCCTCTAACGCAACCATCTCTACATCATGCTCAGCCAGAAAATCCAGCTCTACCTTCCGGATATCGTTCCCAAGTAGTCTCATCCCAAAAGCATCAGCGCGCCTGAGTACTGCTTTCCCTATATTTCCCACACCAATCACACCCAGGACACACTCACTGAGTGACCTGCCCTGGACTTTTTGCCATTTTCCTCCCTTCATAACTCGATCCAGCCAGGGTTGGTTTCGTGCAAAAGCGAGCATATAGCCCAGGACGGTATCCGCTACAGGTAGTGTGAATGCATTTGGCGTGTTTCCAATCACAATTCCCAAACACGCACACGCTTCCTGGTCAATGGAATCAATCCCTGTCCCCCATTTTGAAATCACTTTCAACCGGGGTGAACATGCTTCTAAAACCTCTTCTGTGTATTGGTCATCCCCACAAATTGTCCCATCAAACGTACCGGCAAATTGGAGCAATTCCTTTTCCTCAAGGCGCTCTTTAACTTCCGGCTGAATAACTTTCAAATCATGATCTTCGAGAACAGGAAGGAAACGCTCCATTTCTGGTTGCATATAGGGTGCGGTTATAAGGATCGTTTTCATCTCTCTTCCTCTTTTTTATGTTCCATCAAACATTCAGCAATTTGAAAATCTAATTCAGTGTCGATATCCCACGCTTCTTCCGGGTCTATTTCATACAGAAAGGGTTTTTTACCAATCCTGTGATGTTGCCCTAAAAAGTCGCTCTTTGAGAAAATGTATAAACAAGAGTTCTCTTCATAAACAGGCGGAAGGTCCTGGGTCTGGAGCAGCTCAGATGGGTCATGATTGATGGCGATACCTTCCTCAGTGTACAACCTTGTATAGAGGCGAGTCACACTGAATAAAGAATCAAATTCAGGTAAGCTTTTCAAAAAACTCTCAATCGCTGAGCGTATCGTTCCAGCTTTTAAAAAAGGATTTGTGCTGTGCGTCTGTAAAAAGAATTCAGCATCCCGTTGGTTGATGTCATGGGATATGATTTCATTCATGGATATGGCATCCCCAGACAGGTGCTGAGGACGATCCAGAATGGTCACAGAGGGAAAATATGATGTTAAGCCTTCTTTGATAATTGGACTGTCTGTGTCTACAATAATTTCTTGAATTTCAGATACTTCAAGAAGGGTTGCGAGAATGTGATGAAAGAGGGGTTTCCCAGCCAATGGACGAAAATTCTTCCCTGGGACCCTCTGGGAGTGATGCCGCATGGGGACTAACGCAATCATATCAGCCATAAGGATGCTTTTCCTTTTCGGATGCTGATTCATATTCAATCGGTTCGACAGCGCGAGCTGTGGAAACCTTCTCTGAAAGGATGTGAGGAGGATAATAAAATTGTTTATGCAATTGAGAATCTATTTTTCCAGAATACCGATAGCCCTGCCATGTACCCCAGTACTGCAGAAAACGAAATAACAGGATATCAAACCACTCGCTAAATAACTTTCTATCCTTGTAAGCTTGGGTTAGATCAGCTGCCGATTTCCTAACCCACATGCTTATTAAGTCCCTTAAGGTAAAACGACTTTGAGGGAGAATCTGTTTCAAAGCCACGGCTTCACGTCGGTACCGATTATACACTTGAGCAAACGTTTCGTCATGGACATGGATAATCTCCGCTTCCGCCACATAAGAGATCTCATATCCTTCTTCCCTGACCCAGCTGCTCCAGGCGATATCCTCCAATCCGGTTAAACTTTCGTCATAAGGATGCTGTTCCCATAAAGCCCGCCGTATCGCGGCATTAGCATTGTGTGT
>JAWODY010000071.1:0-61709 GCA_046483045.1 Anaerolineales bacterium
TTGATCCGGGGACTGGGTCCAGTCGATGATAAATTGCCAGCTCACATTTTGTGTTCGATAAATTTCTCGCTTTGAATTTCCTTCTTGAAAATACAGTCGATTGACTTGTTCTCGGCGCCGTATGGACTCTTTTTTTTCATAGTGATCACTGCCTGGTTCTTGTCCATAATCATGATGATTTCTTCGACATTTTACCTTCTTGAGGTGGTCTACTTTTATTTTGCCACTAACCGTTATCATCATTCAGTTTCCCCTACCCTGCTTGGAACATAGTCCCAGAGCTGACTTCGGAGCAAGCATCATGGTTGTGGATAAATAAACCACTCCAGGATTATTTCCCTGCTTGTCAATCAAACAGGGGCCTTACCTTTCCCTCTCTACTCCTCCTGGATGCTTTTCGGAAAACGAAAATGGGCGAAGGAAAGACTCTCATTTGCTCTCAAGAGCGATCAGAATTCTCTCATGTTACTTCAAGGTGAAAAACTTCTCTACCATGCTATAATGAGCGCGACAACGCGTTTTTGGCATATTTATTGACCAAGGATATCGTTCTCAGTCACATGCTGTATACTCCGGGCGCCATGATCTTGCCGCAGAATCAAGAGAGGAGTCTTGACAATGGATGAAGAATATCAAGGTTAGAAAAAGTTGTTCTACATGATCAAAAACAAGCAAGTTTTCTGGGCAGCTGCGTTTCTCATCGGATGGGGATTCGATTTTTTCTATTGGAAAAAACCGCTGGGGATATCATACGCCATTCACATCCTGATCTCCGTGGGCATACTTATCTACCTGGCCCAAAAGGAGAACAAACGGCCCGCAGCTGGAAGCCTGTGGGTGCTTGGAGCCCTCCTGGTCTTTTCTTTCCTGACTTTCATCCGCCAGGAACCCTTCACGCGAGCGCTGAACCACCTCACTTCTTTGGGTTTATTCGCGATTATACTCCTCACCTTTCGCGGTGGACGCTGGTTTCACTATAGTCTGGTCGATTATGTGGCAGGTGGATTTAAACTCTTCTTCCAGGCATTGATCTTACCCATCAACCTGATAATGAACAAGCAAGGAAAGGAAAAGGAGAATGAAAAGGATCGGAAAACCGAGTCAGGCCCCTCTTTTTGGAAACGGATCCTCCCCTACCTTAGAGGGCTCGTGCTCGCTCTCCCCCTTCTCGCTGTCTTCGCTGCCCTCTTTGCTACTGCGGACCCTATCTTCGCGGACCGCCTGCAGGATCTGACTGAATATCTGAAATTGGAAAGGCTTCCCGAGTACATCGGACGCCTGGTGTTGATCATGATTTGGACATTCTTGACTGCCGGGCTGAGCCTTTACGCCATCCTGAAAAGCAAAGAGGAATCACTGATTGGAGAGGGTGATTCCTGGCCCCCGAGATTCCTCGGTTTCACAGAGGCCGCGATCGTTCTTGGCAGCGTGAACCTGCTCTTCTTTTCATTTGTTTTCATCCAATTCCGGTATTTCTTTGGCGGGGAAAGCAACATTACCCTCCAAGGTTATACATATGCTGAATACGCCCGGCGGGGTTTCGGGGAGCTGCTGGCGGCAGCATTCATCACGCTCCTCCTTTTCATGCTTTTGAGCTCCATCACCAGCAGAGAATCCCCCCGAGAAAAAAAGGTGTTCACTGGTTTAACTGCCTTATTGACGGTTTTTATAGGCGTCATACTCGCCTCCTCTTTCCAGCGTCTGCGCCTGTATGAATTTGCCTATGGTTTCACCCGCCTGCGAACCTACGCCCATATCTGCATCCTCTGGATTGGGGTCCTTTTCCTGGGGATCCTGATCCTGGAGATCCTCCATCGGTGGCGGCACTTCACCCTCGCTGCTCTTATAACCCTGGTAGGCTTCGTGATCACGCTCAACATGATCAACGTCGACAGCTTCATCGCCCAACGAAACTTCACCCGCCACGGGGAAGACACTCCCCTGGACATCCATTATCTTAAGGGGCTGTCCAATGATGCCGTTCCCCAGCTGATACGCCTTGCAGACAGCCCCCGGCTGACCAAAGACCAACGGCATGAATTATCAGCATCCCTGGCCTGCCGGGCAGCCCTGCTGCGGGACCGACCCTCCACCTGGCAGGGGTTCATCTGGTCGCGTTACCGCGCAAAGTTAGAACTTTCCCAAAACCAGTCCCTTTGGAAAGATTACCTTACCTATCGTGAAAATGATGTCTGGTATGTGCTCATCAATGGAGAGAGAGAATACTGCAAACCCAACATCTGGGATTGAAGGCAACAGGGATTGCAGTCAACAGTCACCTCCTAAAGCACTATAAAGAAACCCCGCAAATGAACCAAACTACGGGCCGCTGGCTAGCGTTCAGCCTCCTTCAAGGAAACAGCAAGCATTTTATCGCTGGCCCGGTACTTCTCGATCCAGGGGTCAGTCCTCTTTTGCAAGAACTGGTCATGATCTTCATTGACACAAAACCAACCATCTTCGCTTTCCTGATGATAGGTATGTACCATACACACAGGACACCATAAAAACTTCAATTTTTTGGACATCTTACCCCTTCCCTGCTTTACTAAACGCGTCCTTTTGATTTACGGGAAGCCCCAGGGAAAACCTTCCCTTGATCAGGAAGATAGAATCCAAGCCTAAAAAGATTCCATTTTGATTTCCCATTGGTTCCCAGATACACATTCTTTGATCAGCTCTGCCAGTGAGGACGCAATTATTGTGCCAAAAATGACTGAACACCCCTATATCTGGTAGTATTCACCCCATTACCCCCCAATCGTATGCACCTTGATCCGCATCAGCATAGTCCCCCATCCCCGGCCTGTTTGTCACCCCCGCCCGGCCACCTGAGGGGCGATGATTGCTACATATCCGCAGATTTAAACCCTTTTGATTGTGGATTAATCACCAAAGTAGACCTACCCCTGAGGGAAAATGTTGACGGGTATTGCCACACATGATAAAATCTCCCAGCAGTGGGCGTGTAGCTCAATGGCAGAGCAGTGGCCTTTTAAGCCATTGGTTGTGGGTTCGATTCCCTCCACGCTCACCTGCGTTTTTTAAAATGATTGTGGTTGCCAGAGAAATCATAAATGGAGCCCGGTTCGGGCTCCGTTTATTTATTCCCTTTTCCCCATCTGCAAAACACTTTATGCTGTTTATTTTTGTTTGAAGGAATAGCCCTCGCGCTCCAAGGCTTCCAAAAGTTCTATCCCCCGTTCAGCGTGGCGTAAAGCATGCTCTTCTTCAAGCACGTCCTCTTCCCAGTTTTGAAGGACCTGCAGTTCTTCCTGATAATCGTCCCAATTCAATGCTCGATCCTTCATCCATTCGCTGGCATCACCGGGAACTTTTTGTAGCGACTGTTCCACACTGTCTGCTACCAGTTTTGCTGTGATTTTACTTGTTTTCTGAAGGTCTTTACGTATGGATTGATATTTCTGGGTATCTGCTCGGTCCTTCTGCCCGATTAAAAAACAGACAATCGCCAGGACAATCAGAGCCAGGCCCATTTCGCTGCCTTCAAAACTGGCGCCGAATATTTTAAGGCTGATCGTCCCCGACTGCCCTACCCCATTTGGAAGGAGAATGAGCACCAACCCAATCACCATCAACACCAAACCGGAAACTACCATCACATGCCAGAATTTCAATCCGCCCTTTTTTAATTCAGCCATCTTGCCCTCCTCTACAATTCATCCTGCGGCAGTTATTTTCTTTATAACACAACCAAATACCTTTGGTACAGAATCACAAATCCCCCAAGGAAAGGGACAAGAGATCATTGATGAGCAGCCAAATGATCGAGCCTACAGAAAAGTGGGTATGCTTAATTTTAATTTGATCGCATCCCCAAAATCTGATGAGTATAAAAGGATTATAGAGCATTCATTGCTTCACCCCATCCCCAGAAAATAAACCTTGAATATCCGCCAGGATCCATACAGAAAGACACACACGGATGGGTAAAGATGATAAGCTCTGATCAGGGAAGAAAAGATCGTTTGCAGTAAACCCAGAGGATACTCTGATCCAGCGATCCAATTCGCTCAAAACTCATCATTTTCGCATTCCTTCGCGGATCCCCTGCTGGATTGTGGAGGTATGAGAAGGAGAAGCAGGCGGCGATTCCGTAGAGGAAAGAACGGTTTGCGTTTGTGTGGGGAGCGAGGAGGGTTCCAATGACACAGAAGGTGGCGTTGAGGAAAGGGCATTACAGGATGCTATGAGCAAGAAAGCCAGCATGAAAGAGAAAAACCCATAACCGACGGTTCATAGATCCTCCTCCAGCGGAAAATTATCACTGATTATAAACAGGTTCTAATATCCTTGCGCACGCTTGCACACTCAATTAAATTCGATACCATCAAAATCCATGCAGTCGATTTTCCAGGATGGTAGACAGCGGCGATGTAAGATCAACAGCACGAGCTCTGGGAAGTAATAAACATTACTTGCACTTTCCTTTACCGGTCACATTTAATCAATAAGAGAAAGGAGTAAAGGACATGAGCTGCAAAATATTTCATTTCTAAAGGACATGGTTCGGAAATTGGATATGTATAGAAGTGTAACTAAGCTCATTCATAAAATCAAGATCGGTAAAAAACATTTACGATACATGAAATTCCTATCTTACTCCTCTTGATGGGTCGTTCTTGGCAGGTTACTATTAAAGCCAATGAGAGGGTAGATTAGAAAGATTTCAACCCTTAATTTTTCACTCACTGAATGAGTATGCAAAATACAAGAGAAGAAATTTGGGAACCCAGGTATGCGTAGAATAGCGAAAGACCTCTATCAACTGGAAAGCATCCCCATCTGCAATGTCTACCTCCTGGATGTTGAAGATGGATACTACCTGGTGGACAGCGGTTTGTTCGGTTATGCGGAGGCCATCAGGGAAGAGCTGGAGAGAGAAGGGTGCCCGCTCTCGAACCTAAAAGGCATCCTCCACACCCACGGACACGGCGATCATATCGGCAACTCCCCTGCTCTCGCTGAAAGAAGCGGCGCTCCAGCCATGGGCCACGAAGCTGACCTTCCTTTCTTCCAGAAATCCCCCGACCTCCCCGCAAAATCCACGTTTCAGCGCACGCTGCTCCGCCTCGCGGACCGTTTTCTCTTCCGGCAGCCTCCCCTTATTGTGGATGTCTTTCCAGAGGAAGGGCAGGAAATCCCCTCCAGCAGGGGGTGGGAAGTGCTCCATACGCCGGGACACACGCCAGGCAGCATATCCTTTTACCAACCTGAGCATGGGTTGCTGCTGTGCGGGGATGCACTCTTTAACCAGCACCCCGCCACCCGCGTGAGAGGGCTGCGCCTGCCGCTTCCCCTGATATCCGTCGACAGCCGGACTGCCCGGGCTTCCGTACAAAAGCTCGCCCGATTAGACCTCAAAATCATCTGCCCAGGCCACGGGTTCCCTCTCACAGATAACTTGAGCCGAAAATTAGAGCAGCTTCTCGAAAGCAAGATCTGCATATAAAAGGTCTGAGACATGGTTCAGACAGGAGCGCACCTATGAAACCTACCCTGAATGGCACAAAATTCGGATCCATAGATGTAGGGAGCGAACGGATCAAGCACGACATCCTCATCCGTTTGGACGGCGCGGTGGAAAAACGGAAGAAGAAGCTTTCCAAGGAGGTCTTCGGCACCTCGCACACCCTTTCCCTGGCTGAAGCGGAGCACATCTACGAGGGAGGGGCGGAGGGTCTGCTGATCGGGGGCGGCCAGTTTGGCCGGGTTAAAATTTCCCCGGAAGCGGAAAATTATTTCCAGGAGCGGGAGTGCCAGGTGGAGATCCATCCCACACCCAAAGCCATCCAACGCTGGAATGAGGTCCAGGGCGATTGGATCGGCCTCTTCCACGTCACCTGTTGAATAGGAATACGCCTCCACCCACTCGTGTCACCCTGCATCAAACCTCGCCCCGCGGGGCTTCCCCCTTCATCGCAATAGGAATCCGGCAGGCCTTGCACCTCAACCTCATCAAAGCTACCATAAAAGCAAACCAACCTAGTTTAAGGAAATAAGCGAACCCATCAGGACGAAAAAGGTGAAAGATGTCTACGCTTCCATCTTTATCGACAGATCGTCTGGTCTTGAGGCCGTTGAAAAAAAGTGATGCGCCTACTGTCCAGGAACTAGCCGGGGCCTATCCCATTGCCGCCCACACTGTTAACATCCCTCACCCTTACCCGGACGGGGTGGCAGAGGAATGGATTTCAGGACAGGAGGAATACTTTGAAAAAGGCGAGGGGGTGAATTTTGCCATCGTTCCCAAAGGACAGGACAACATGATCGGCGCGATTGGCCTCCACATCAAAAAACAGCACCGCCTTGGAGAGCTGGGATACTGGATCGGAGAACCCTTCTGGAACCAGGGCTACTGCACCGAACCGCCCGGGAGATGATCCGCTACGGATTTGAGGAACTGGATTTAAATCGGATTCAGGCCCGGCATATGACAAAAAACCCCGCTTCCGGGCGGGTGATGGAAAAAATCGGCATGCAGTACGAGGGCACCCTGCGGCAGTCCCTGCACCGGTTCGACTCCTTTGAAGACGCACATGTCTATGCCATCCTGAGTGAGGAGTTTGAAGCGGATTCGGAAGCAAATTAGGAGGGTATCATGCTTTTTCGGACACATGATGGACTCGACATCTCAGAAATCGGCATCGGTTGTTATGCCTTGAGCGGCGCCTACGGCAAGAAAGACCCTGAAGCATTCAAAGCCATGCTTCGCAGGGCTTATGAACTGGGGGTCAATTTCTTCGACACGGCAGATGCTTACGGGGATGCGGAGGCCATCCTGGGCAATGTGGTCAATCCCTTCCGCGAGGAGGTCCTCATCGCCACCAAAGTGGGAGTGAAGGAGAGCACCAAGCCCAATCTCTCAGCGGAGTACCTCCAATCCTCCTGCGAGGAGAGCCTGCGCCGCCTGGGGACGGAATACATCGACCTGTACCAGATCCACTTTGACGATCCGGAGACGTCCGTCAAAGAAACCATCGCGGCCCTGGAAGATCTGGCAGGGCAAGGGAAAATCAGGCACTACGGCCTGGGGCACCTATCCCCTCCCCGGGTGAAAGACTATCTGGAGCAAGGGACTGTCTTCTCCGTATTGCTGGAGTTGAATGCGGTGGCACGGGAGAATCACCGCGATCTGCTTCCTTTATGCCAAAAATATGACGCGGGTATGATCGCCTTCAGCGCCACAGGTCGGGGTTTGTTGACCGGCAAATTCCAAGAAGTCCCCACCTTCGAAGCAGGGGATATCCGCAACCTGGATACCTTCTTTCAGCGGGAGCGCTTCCAATATGGGCTTCGGGTGATAGAGAAGTTAGCGGAGATCGGGAATCGCTATGGAAAAACGCCTGCCCAGGCAGCCATCGCCTGGGTTTTGGCCCAAGAAGGGGTGATTTGCGCCCTGACAGGGCCTTCCACCATCCCTCACCTGGAAGAAAACCTCCAGGCCAGCGGATGGCGCTTTACACCCCAGGAGTTGGATGAAATCAACCAATTTTTGGAAGAAAAGGAAGAGAATTACAATCAGCTGGCGGAGGACAACGTCAAAGAAATCATCACGGAGCCTTTACCCGCAGACCCCAGCTCCGCCTTCAGGGACCTCATTTATGTCATCGAAACGGCTTTGCGTCTGGGGATGGTCGAGGAGTCCGAGGTGATGCCCACCTTTTACAGGCTTTACGGCCTGCGAAAGGAATTGGACGACCAGGCTGGCCCAAAGCTGTCCGCCATCCAGGTAAAACTGCACGATTTGATCTGACATCCAAGCTCTCACGAACACGAACGTACTTCCTAAAAGGACAAATGATAGAATAGGGGATAGGTTCCAGGCATGAACTGTGAGACCTGACTTTTATGCCACCTGGGATATCAGTAAACAGGTGCCAAAGAAACGATCGATCGCCCCGGTTGTCACCAGTTATTGGGCATTATGAGGTCATCGTTTCTCAAGAACGGATAGGGACCACCATCCAGATAGGAGTGAGATGAGTGCGGAAAAAAAACATCAGACTTTGCCTAATAAGGACCAGCAGCCCTGGAAGAGGCCCTGGAGGGATGTGACCCAGGACTGGGAAGTTGATCCCGAAGAGGGGTTGTCGTCGGAAGAGGCAGACCGCCGCCTAGAGCAATACGGTCCCAACCGCTTGAAGGAGACAGAACGCAGAAGCGCCCTGTCCATCTTCATCGAACAATTTCAAAATATCATCGTCCTATTATTGAGCGGAGCAACTGCGCTTTCCTTCGCATTCGGGGAATATGTGGAAGGGGTTTCCATCCTGGCTGTGATTCTGTTGAACGCCCTGTTAGGGTTCTTCACCGAACTGCGCGCGGTACGCTCCATGGAAGCCCTCCGGGAACTAGGTCGGATGAAGACCAAAGTCCGCCGTGAGAAGTCCATCCACAACATCCCCGCTGAAAAGGTCGTGCCGGGGGACATCCTGATCATCGAAAGCGGTGATGTGATCACCGCGGACGCCCGGCTCCTGGAAGCCAACCGCCTTCAGGTGGACGAAGCCTCCCTGACCGGGGAATCCGTCCCGGTGGGAAAGACGACTTCGGCCCTGAAGGGTGAACCTCCCCTCGCGGAGCGCGAAAACATGGTCTACAAGGGCACCGCAGTGACCCGCGGTTCAGGCCGGGCTGTGGTGGTGGCCACGGGCATGAACACCCAGTTGGGGGACATCTCATCCCTGGTTGATGAGGCGGAAGAAGAGCGCACGCCTCTTGAAAAACGGCTGGACCAGCTGGGAGAACGCCTGGTATGGATCACCCTCGGGATCGCAGCCCTGATCGCCGGTCTGGGCATCGCTCTGGGCAGGGATGTGTATTTGATACTGGAAACAGCCCTCGCCCTGGCTGTGGCAGCCGTCCCTGAAGGACTGCCCATCGTGGCTACCATCGCCCTGGCCCGCGGCATGCGCCGTATGGCAGAACGCAACGCCCTGCTCCGCCAATTATCCGCTGTGGAGACCCTGGGCTCGACCACCGTCATCCTGACCGACAAGACAGGAACCCTGACCGAAAATGAAATGGCCCTGCAAAAGATCGCCCTGGTGGAGGACGACATCCTGCTGGATCAAGGCCCCAACTCGCAAAAAACCTTTCTCCTCAACGGTCAGGAGATCGACCCCGGCCAGCATCCCCACCTTCACCAGACGCTCCGGACCGGTGTGCTGTGCAATAACGCTGAACTGCACCCCCAGGACGGCAACGGAGAGGACATCGGCGACCCCCTGGAAATCGCCCTCCTGCAGGGCGCGTATCAGGCGGGAATGACGCGGGAAGCGTTGTTAGAGGAATACCCAGAGGAAAGGGAAATCGCCTTTGACCCGGAAGTGAAGATGATGGCTACCATCCATAAACAGGTCCGGGAAAAGGAAGGAAACTACCTGGTGGCTGTGAAGGGAGCCCCTGAGGCAGTTCTCCGGGTGAGCGAAACCCACCTCACACCCCAGGGTAAAGAAAGCCTGGAGGAAGATGACCTGAAGCGCTGGGAGAAGCGTTTTACATCCCTGGCCGCTGAGGGATACCGCGTCCTTGCCCTGGCCCAGCGCGAGGGGGAAGACCCTTCCGCGAATCCCTACCAAAACCTGACCTTCCTTGGCGTGGTTGGTCTGATCGATCCAGCCCGTGAGGATGTCGAAGAGTCCATCCAATCCTGCCAGGATGCTGGCGTGCGGGTGGTGATGGTTACAGGCGACAAAACTCAGACCGCGGAAACCATCGCCCAGAAAGTGAATCTGGTACAAGGGTCTGAACCAGACACAAAACGGGGGAAGGATCTGCCCAAGGAAGAAAATCTTGATAAGCAGGTCACAGAGGCTGACATTTTCGCCCGGGTCGATCCCGGCCAAAAACTATCCCTGGTCTCCTCTTTCCAGGAAAGCGGAGAGATCGTGGCCATGACCGGGGACGGGGTGAACGACGCTCCGGCCTTGAAAAAGGCGGATATCGGTATCGCCATGGGCCAGCGTGGAACCCAGGTCGCCAAAGAGGCAGCAGCCATGGTCCTCAAAGATGACGCCTTTTCGACCATTGTGGCTGCCATTGAACAAGGCCGCAACATTTTCAATAACATCCGGAAATTCGCCCTCTACCTATTATCCTGCAATACGAGTGAGATTTTCGTGGTCTCCATTGCTTCCTTCACCAGTCTTCCCCTCCCCATCCGGCCCCTGCAAATTCTGTACCTCAATCTGGTGACGGATGTCTTCCCGGCCCTAGCGCTGGGGGTGGGAGCAGGGAATCCCCAGATCATGAAACGCCCCCCCCGGGACCCGGATGAGCCAATCCTGACGCAAGAACACTGGTGGGGGATCAGTGCTTATGCCCTCCTCATCAGCCTCAGCGTCCTCGGAGCGTTTGGCCTGGCCCTCGCCCGCTTTGAGATGGGACTTGAAAAGGCGGTCACGGTAGGATTCCTGACCCTGGCGTTCGCTCAACTGTGGCATGTCTTCAACATGCGGGGTTTGGGCACAGGGGTGCTGCGCAACGAGGTCACCGAAAACCCCGCCATCTGGGGGGCTCTGGTCCTGTGCATCGGTCTGCTCCTGCTCGCCACCTATCTGCCCTTCCTGGCCAACCTTCTGGAAACCGTCCCCCTCGGACTTCAGGGTTGGATGCTGGTCATCCCCCTGAGCCTGGTCCCGCTCGTGCTGGGTCAGATCGGGAAAGCCCTGGGGTGGGGCCGGACTTAAACCCATTTGCGACACCCAATTTCCAAAAATCCCCTGACCGATATGCGCTCCCCATTGTTTCCCTGAGGAAGGCAGGGCGTCAGGGTGTCCCAAATCCAAAACCACTGACACTGCTCCTATTCCCGTTCACTCCTCCAAAGATCTCTCCATCCTCCAGAGTGGCCTGCCACGGGACCGAAGCCGAGCGTGTGACCGGGCAGGAACCATCACCGCACACGCTGGCACAGGCTTTCCCATCGTAGAATTCAGTGACCCGGGCTGTGCCGCTCAAAGTGCAGGTCTCCAGATCAAAGCTGCCGCTGAGAGTGCTGGTGATCCTGATGGTGCACAGGCGGGGTTCGTGTAGAACATAGCTGATCTTTCCGCTGACCCCACCGCCGCTGGCGTTGTAAACCAGGCTGCCCGCGACGTTTTGGGCTTCACTGTGCATCACAGTCACTCTTTTCGTCACCGGTCCGCCGGTTTCAGTACGCGGGATGTCTAGTATAGAGATGTTCACAGACCATCAGCGCTTCCTCCTGGCACACCCCCTGGACCCCTTGATCCTGCAGACAGGATTTATACATGGCAATCGCTGTTCGCTGGCAGGCCCGGCCTTCGGCAATAAGCTGCGGTTGGACAACCTCTTCCCAATACGGTGCCACCCAGCTGAGGTCCCCGGGACAGTCCTCTTCCTCCTCGTCCTGGTTGTCAGTTTGTCCCGCTTCCTGGTCATCCTGTTCTCTATCTTCAAGATCACCGAGCAGAAAATCTTCATCCGTGTACTCACCATCATCTTCTTCTTCCAGTACCCCGGCCGCCCGGGCGATCTTCAGCTGGTCGGTCAGCAGTCGGGCAACACCATCATACATCATGCTTTTGAGTTTTCCCCATATGGTACTTTTCGCCACCTGCTTGACCAGCCTGCCAACGTTCAAACTACCCCCGCTGGCCACCGTGTTGAATGCCTCATCTCCCACTTTCCTGAGTATGTTCCTTCCCAGCGGTCCGATCCGGCGCCACAGATTGGCCGATCCCCGCTTGATCGAATGCCAAAAACGCGTCAGTACTTTGCGCTTATCCCCACCCCGCAGCCCGCGTAAAAAACTAATCCAGTTCGTTAACCGCTGACGTTCCGCTTTACAGTAAGTCTCCAGCTTCTGGACTGCTGTCCGATCGCCCACTGATTGGTAGCGTCTCTTCAGCTGACGGCAGTTGGCGTCATGATCATTGCGCTCCTGCTTTGTGGCATGGATCATCCTCCCCATAACCTCTTCCGCGCCTTCTGCCTGGCGCACAACCGGAGCCGGGGCCATCAGCCCCGGGACATGAGCCGCAGTGTCCAGATTGGCTTCATCCTCAAGAAATGCGTCGCTTACGTAGAGCAGGGCACGGGCTTCTTCAAAACTCCGACCCGGACCCTCCGCCTGTCCCAAACCAAAAGGCACCAGACTGAGGCTAAATACTAAGAACAGGATCCATGATTTCGTTTTGTTATTCATCTGCTTATCCCTCTTCGATCAGGGCCAGGGCTTCCAGGTAGCGCAGCTCACCGTCCACCAGGCCGAAAGTCAGCGATTCCCCGTAATACAGATCCCCATTTTTCAAAAACTCTTTCTCCAGGGGGATTTCCAGGGATGTTCCTAACCTCGCTTCAGCCAGCACCTCATCCAGACTCATATAAGCCCCAAACTGCTCCGGATCATAGGGCATTGGCGCCAGCTGCCCGATTTCGCTTATATCCAGCTCATCCTCTCCGGTCAGCTCACCGTTGATGAACGTGTATCCAACACCCTGGGAGTAGTAATCCCAGCTCTCTAATCGGACGTCGCACAGCGAACCGTCCACGGTTTCCTCTTCATAAAAAAGCAGAGTAAAGGCCTCCGGGGGACCGAGCTCCGTCTGGATCCCCACTTGATACGGGGTCAAGCTGTACCCCACCCTCGATGACCCTTACGGCACCGACCTCTCAATCAATATAGGGGCTTCCTGATAACCCTGCCAGCCCGCCCACAGGAAAATTCCCCCCAGCAGGATCAGGATCACCAGAATCCCACCGCAGCCAATCCCCAGCGGGATCCAGATCCGTTTTCCCTTCCCGTTCCCTGAAACTTGTTCACCCTTTGCCATAGCTGGAACTCCTTTTGATCCTATGTCTGGCCAGCCCCCGCACTGGAATGACCTATCCTCCCACACTGTCAGCGGGAGGATCCAGCCTGTGGATTGATATTGACCTTGAAAAGAATCTGATAGAAAGTCGCCTCACCCTCCCGGATCAGCCATCAGCCATACCGCTTTCCGGTTCAGAAAGGCACCCTTCCAAAGCCACATCGTACCCAAATTTGGGGAAAATTGGGACGGAATGTGACTTTTTTCACCTTTTATCTCGCTGCCATCTACGCCCCTTTCAACCCCTGGGAGCGAGGCTCGCTCCCATGATAAAATATGCCTATGGATCTCTTTGACCACGCCATGAAAGAACGCATGAAAAAGAAGGCTCCCCTGGCAGCCCGCATGCGCCCGGAGACCCTGGACGAGTTCGTGGGGCAGGAGCACATCGTCGGTGAAGGGCGGCTGCTGTACCGGGCCATCCAGGCCGACCGCATTTTCTCCTCTTTGATCTTCTGGGGACCGCCCGGGACGGGGAAAACCACCCTGGCCATGATCATCGCCAACAAGACGGAGTCGCACTTCGTGACCCTCTCCGCGGTCATGGCTGGCAAGGCGGACCTGCGGGAGGTGATCAAGGGAGCTCGTGAGCGGCGCAAAATGGTCCAGAAACGGACCATCCTCTTTGTGGATGAAGTCCACCGCTGGAACAAGGCCCAGCAGGACGCGCTCTTGCCCCATGTGGAAAACGGGACCATCACCCTGATCGGCGCCACGACTGAAAATCCTTATTTTGAAGTCATCGGTGCTTTGGTTTCCAGGTCGCGGATCTTCCAGTTGAAATCTCTCACCGACGCGGACATCCGGAGCCTGCTGCAGCGGGCTTTACGAAACGAGGAACGGGGCTACGGCCAACTGGATATCATTCTGGATCAGGATGCGGAGGACCATTTGATCCGCGTGGCTGGAGGGGACGCCCGCAACGCCCTCAATGCCCTGGAACTGGCCGTGGAATCCACCCCTGAAAATGAAGAAGGGCAGATCCACATCCCCCTGGAGGTGGCCCAGGACTCCATCCAGCGGCGGGCCGTGCTGTATGACAAAGATGGCGACGCTCATTACGACACCATCTCCGCCTTCATCAAGGCCATCCGTGGCTCTGACCCGGACGCCGCCCTGTACTGGCTGGCCAAGATGCTTTATGCCGGGGAAGACCCCCGCTTCATCCTCCGCCGCCTGCTGATCTCCGCCGGGGAGGACATCGGCCTGGCGGATCCCATGGGGCTGGTGGTGGCCAACGCCGCCGCCCAGGCCTTCGACTTCGTGGGTCTTCCTGAAGGCGTCTACCCCATCGTTGAAGCCGCCCTGTACCTGGCCACCGCGCCCAAATCCAACGCCACCGGCGCTTATTTCAAAGCCTTTGACCTCATCGAACGCTCCAGCCGCACGAACGTTCCCTCCCACCTCAAGGACCCCAGCCGGGACCGCAAGGCGCTGGGACACGGGAAGGGGTATGAATATCCTCATTCCCACCCGGACCACTTCCTACCCCAGCAGTACCTGCCGGAAGAATTACTGGGGACGTATTTTTATCAGCCTTCAGAACAGGGCTATGAGCAGGAGATCAAGGACCGTCTCCAGCGCTGGCGGAAAGCGCAGCGGAAGGCCCTGGGCATTGAGGAAACGGAGGACGTGCCCGATCTCTCCGAAGAGGAGATCAAATCCATCAAAGGACGCCACAAAAAAGGCACGTAGTCACCACCCAATTCCTGAAATCCACCCCGCTTCCGGGCTTTGATTCAGGGAGGATCTTCCATGAGCAGCTCCCCCAAAAAACACCGTTTGGCTTTATTAGGTTTTGGAAACGTAGGCCAGGCCTTTGCCCGGCTCTTGCTGGAAAAAGAAAACACCCTCAAAGAGGAAAAAGGGGTTGTTTTCCAGGTCACGGGCATCGCCACCGGTAGCCACGGCAGGGCCATCGATCCGGCAGGGATCGATCTTGAAAAAGCCCTCTCCCTCCGCCAATCTGGGGACCCCCTTGACCCAATCAGCACATCCAAAGCCAAAACCATCCGGGACTTCATTCAGGAATGCCCCGCGGACACCCTTTTCGAATCCACTCCCGTGAACTACCAGACCGGGCAGCCAGCCCTGGATTACCTGCAGGCTGCCATACAAAGCGGGATGCATGTCATCACGGCAAACAAGGGGCCCATGGTCCACGGGTACCGGAAATTGGTGGATCTCGCCACAAGCCGCGGAAGGTCCTTTCTCTTTGAGGCTACCGTGATGGACGGTGCACCGGTATTTTCCATAGCGCGGTGCGGGCTGCCGGCAGCAGACATCACCGGAATCCAGGGCATCCTTAATTCCACCACCAACCTAATCCTGACCCGCATGGAACAAGGCCAGAGCCAGGAGGAAGCTGTTGCCTATGCGCAGTCCATGGGCATCGCGGAGACCGACCCCAGCGGGGACCTGGACGGGTGGGACGCGGCAGTAAAAATGGCTATCCTGGTCAACGTGCTGATGAAAATCCCCCTAAAATTATCAGATGTGGACAGGTCAGGCATCCGAGAAATCAACCAAAAAGAAATCAAAGAGGCAGCTGAGAAAAACAAGCGCTGGAAGCTGATCTGTTCCGCGCAGCGCCAGGAGGGTCGCAAAAGCGGAGTGCTGGCGCAGGTCCAACCCCGTTTGGTCGAACCGTCCTCCCCGCTATACCATATCAGCGGCACCTCTGCCCTCCTCCAGGTGGAAAGCGATGTCCTGGGAACCATTACGCTCCAGGAAGAGGAGCCCACACCGATGACGACAGCGTATGGGTTCTTAGCGGACCTCTTAAACGTGGTCAAGAATAAAACATCCTCCGGGCAGTTATAAGATTTCTAGCAAAATTGAGGCTGCTTGCTTGACAAGCACCGAACAGGGTTCCTCCCCGCCCGAACCATATTTGCTTTCCCGCAGTTCCCCGCAAATCAAAGAGCCAAATCCAGATTGAAATTGCTGGCGATAGGCCAGGACCTTCTCCTGGCAGTGACTATCATTCACATCTGGGCTGGAACGCCCATACACAGCCCCGATGATCAAAACACCAGAAAGAAAAGCGCCACATAGGTCTTGATAATCCAAACCCACGCCGCCCCCCAAACCGGTTGTCATCTGTATCGTCCGATCTTCCAACTCACCCAAAACATGCTCGCCAACGGCGATCATCACCGCCTCCGATCAATGATAACCGCGCTGCACAAGATGTCCAGCCCGTTTCGATGGGACCAGTTTATCAACCATACCACACTCCTTATCAAGAATACCTTTTCTTCAAAAATCGTCCTCGGACTATATAGGATCATTGAGTAAGTACACATATAACCCAATTATTTTGGAAACTATATTTCCTCTGCCCCCGATCAAAGCAACAATTTCCCCATCAACGTTCTATCTCAATCACCCTCCCTGCACCCACCTCGAGATATCGACCGCTGTATTCTCGTGCGAACATCTCCCGGGTTCTTACTCCCGAACAATGACAGGGGGCAACCCGCTCCACCCCTAAGCGCTGGAATTCATCAAGCACCCATTGCACATGGGCCTCACTCCTATTGAAAAGGTGAAACCCTCCCATAACCAGGGTAGGGATTTCGCGGAAATGGTTTTTCGCCCAACTTACCACCGTCACCACCCCCGGATGAGCACACCCTGTAATCACCACCAGCCCATGGGTGGTATCCAGGATCAGGGACTGTTCAGGAGGTGGACCATGGATCTCTCCGGTAGTGTATATCCTCTCAAATAATTTCTGCTCCGGCTTCACCTCCACGACCTTGACCGTCTTCCTCAATCCCTCTTTATAGGACGCCGAGAAAGATGGCAGCAGGTACACCACAGGGCGTCCGCCGCCGTCCAATATCGCCTGTAAACCGCCGATATGGTCCCCATGGGCGTGTGACAAAACGACCTTATCGATATCCTGAGGATCAATGCCCATCTCCTTCATATTCGTGAGCAGCAAAGAACCCGAAGCGCCCGTATCAAACAGGACCGTTTCCTCCTTATATTCCACAAGAGCAGCGAACCCCCAGTCCGTTTTCAAATCTTTCCGATAAGGGTAGTTATCACAAAGAATTTTTATCGTAAAGCCAGGTGGCTCATAAGTATTTTGATCTACCGGGGTTTCCGATGTTGTTTCCCCCTCCGTCGGCGTCAATGATGAATTTTTCGGCGGTTGAACGGTTTCCGTTGGAATGGGGGTCACACCCGTTGTCGGTTCTATCTTTCCATATCCTTTGTTTTGCCTGGGCAGCGAAGCGCAGCTGGCAGTCAAGAACAAACACAGGATCATGAAAAAAGAAAAATTGGCTTCCTTTTGCGGCACAGGATCCCGGAGGTAGATAAACCCAACCAGCTGCTTCACAGAATACCCCTTTTCCAATTCAAGAAATCATTTTCCCCTTGAATTTCAGGGGGGACCTGGAAAGACACCAACTGATCATCAAATGATGATGAGAAGAGGATGAAACCAACAAAAGTGAAAACACTATCCCATCCAATATGAGTATAATACAAAAAAACGGTTTCCCTGCACCCTCATTCCAATACAAAGTTATAAGACTATTTAATGCGAAAAGCAGGAAAAGATGTCTTCCCAGCAAGCGCAAGATGGAATTCGATCCAGACGAATGAAGCAACCCTCCCGGAAAGAGTATGGGTTCTTATCTTTGGGGGCAATATTAAGCGTCAATGCCGTGATTATGGGAAGCTTCCTTGCTCTCCTCTTTCTGCCGAATCGTCTTTCTCCTCCTTACAACACCATGGAACCCACCCTGGAAGCCTCTTCCACCCCTACTCACACGCCAACCCCGACATCTACACCGTTCCAAGCTTCTCCTTTGACCAGCACACCTACTGCTTCCCTAACCCCTTCCCCCACCCCTACTTTCACACCAACTGCAACTCACACTCCCAAACCACCACCCTCAAGTAGGATTATCGGCATCTCAGGATATCCCCAATCTATGCCCCTCAGCTGTGAATCCCGATCCGCAGTCGACTGGGCCCGTTACTTCGGCAAATCCATCAGCGAGTACACATTTTTCAACGGCCTACCAAAAAGCGATAATCCAGACAAAGGGTTTGTGGGCAGCGTGTATGGAAGGTGGGGACAAATACCTCCTGCTCCTTACGGGGTCCACGCCGAACCCGTCGCCCAACGTCTGCGCTCTTTTGGTTTGAACGCCAAAGCGGTCCGCGGCATGACTCTGGAGGAGTTGAAGGCTGAAATCGCTGCCGGAAGGCCGGTGATTGTGTGGGTTATCGGGCATCTGGCAAACGGGACATCCATACCCTATACTTCTTCTTCGGGACATAAAACCACGGTGGCCAGGTACGAACACACAGTCATCGTTATCGGCTATGAAAGAAACAAAATATATGTCTTGGACGGGGCCAAGCTGTATTTCAGCTATGAAAATGGATTCATGCGCTCCTGGAACGTATTGGGAAATATGGCTGTGGTTTGGATCGAATGAAGCTACCTGTTTCCCGCTACACGTTTTTCAAAAGCAAGCAGCCAAGCTTTTGTGTTCACATCTTTTGCTCCCCCATACCCCCGCAGTCCCCCATCAGCGCCAATTACACGATGGCAGGGTATCACCAATGGATTGGGATTATTTGACTCCGCCTGTCCTACAGCTCGAGCAGCCCGGGTACGTCCGATGATCGCTGCTATTTCCCCATAAGAACGTGTTTCTGCAAACGGGATATCCTGTGTTGCCTGGAGGACCGCTTGTTGAAAATCTGTCATTTCCGACCAATCGATTTCCACCTCGAACTTCATCCTCTTCCCCTGTAAATATTCCTTGATCTGAGCCAGAACGGGATCCGTTTGCTCAGATGAAGTGACGACCTCGAATTCCCGTCCCAATGAGACTTCCACGATAAAACTTCGTTCCCCGCCCTCGAACATTCGCACCGCGGCCAATCCCCTTTCCGTTAACGCTATGCCAATTAACCCCAATACATCGGTTTGGAGTGTATCTATAAACAGCTTTTCCATTTTATACTCCATCCCAGCGGGTCAACCCTCTCTTCATATTGTAAATGAGGGTTTTTAAATAGGCAAGCGTAGGTTAAGCGTATGAAAAGCGTCAGCCAATCGTCAAGCGTTTATTTCGTATATCAGTTAAACTGTATATCGAAAGGCAATTTCTCTTCTTCTCCTCCTTAGAGAGAGTCGGGCACTGGCGAGCCCGACTCTCGTCAATTAACAGAAGCTCTGCTTGATTCAAAAAATCTTAATATTTTGCGGCTTAAATTTTTCACACCTTTAAACCGAACCTCCCCCATCCATGCTATAATCTTTTCCACATATAAACCATCAATCAAATCCCAAAAAACACATTTCAACCTGTTAAATTCTTATAAAGATAACGATCCTACCCTATGTCATTTGCTCATCTCCACGTTCACACCGAATATTCCATCTTGGATGGATTCAGCAATATAGACGAACTGGTCAAACGAGCTAAGGAATTGGACATGCCCGGGCTAGCGATCACCGACCACGGCACCATGTATGGCGTGGTCGATTTTTACCATGCTGCCCATGAAGCCGGCATCAAACCCATTATCGGTGTGGAGGCCTACCTGGCTCCTCGCGGGATGGAGGATCGAGACCCACGGCACGATAAACGATCCACACACCTGCTTTTACTGGCAGAAAATCAACAAGGGTACAAAAATCTTCTCAAGCTCACTTCAGCTGCTCAATTGAAAGGTTTTTATTATCATCCCCGCATCGATCATGAATTCCTTGCCACCCATGCAGATGGCTTGATCGCTACCTCCGGATGCATGTCAGCGGAAATACCCCGTGCCATCCAGAGAGGGCAGCTTGACCAAGCCCGTGAAAAATTGGATTGGTATTATGATGTATTCGGGCCTGACCGCTTTTTCATAGAACTTCAAAAGCACGACATACCAGAACTGAAAGAAATTAACCAAAAACTCCTGGAAATGGGACCCCATTATGATGCCCGGTACATCGCCACCAACGATGTTCATTATGTCAAACCTTCCGATGCTAGGCTGCAAGATGTCCTTCTGGCCATAAAAACGGGGAGATTGCTCAACGACCCGGACCGGATGCGGATGACGGATTCATCCTATTACTTAAGAACACCACAGGAAATGAAATCTCTTTTTGCGGAAGTCCCGGGAGCCATTACAAATACATTGGATATCGTCGAACGCTGTAATGTGGATCTCAGTTTTAAAGAATATCATTTGCCAAATTTCTCCGTTCCGGAAGGGAAAACACCCAAATCTTATTTACGGGAGTTATGTGAAAAGGGGATCCAGAAGCGGTACCAGGCCAGGGCGGATGATCCAGAGGTGCGGGAACGTTTGAATTATGAGTTGAAAATCATCCAGGACATGGGTTTTGACGCCTACTTCCTGATCGTTTGGGATATTTGTCAGTACGCTCAAAAACGGGGAATCTGGTACAACGCCCGGGGGTCCGCAGCGGGTTCTATCGTTGCCTATGCTTTGGAGATCACCCCCATTGACCCGCTGAAACATAAGTTGATCTTCGAACGCTTCCTAAACCCGGGTCGTGTGAATATGCCCGATATCGACCTCGATTTCCCGGACGACCGGCGGGCGGAGTTAATGCAGTACTGTGCAGATAAATACGGTCATGACAAGGTGGCCCAGATTATCACCTTTGGGACTATGAAAGCAAGGGCTGCTATCCGGGATGTGGGCCGAGTGATGGATATACCCCTCCAAGAAGTGGACAGAGTTGCGAAAACGATTCCAAACTTGCCCCCCATGAGCATTGAGGAAGCGCTGGAAAATTCCACAGAATTTAAAGAGCTTTATGAGGACGCCCCCTATCTGCAGGACCTGATTGAAACCGCCAAGGGTGTAGAAGGCACGGTCAGGAACGCGGGCACCCATGCGGCCGGCGTGGTGGTCACGGATAAACCCGTTGTGGAATATGCCCCTCTCCACCGCCCCACCGGGAACATTGGGGACAGCCCCATTGATACCGTCACTCAATATGAAATGTCAGTCATTGACCGCCTGGGACTGCTCAAGGTGGATTTCCTGGGTTTGTCGACTTTGACCATCATGAACAAAGCCAGCAAACTGATCAAAGAAAGGCACGGCGTGGAATTCACCCTGGATAATATCCCCATCGAAGATCCAGAAACTTATGAATTAATAGGACGAGGGGAAACCATTGGCATCTTTCAAGTTGAGAGCTCTGGGATGCGCCGCTACCTGAAATCCATGAAGCCAAAAAAGTTGGCCCATGTCATCGCCATGGTCGCCCTTTACCGCCCGGGCCCGATGGACTTCATCCCCGATTACATCAGCCGCATGCACGGCGAGGAAGAGATCAGCTACCGCCACCCGGATCTGGCATCCATTTACGAAGAGACCTACGGCATCCCTGTTTACCAGGAACAAATCATGCACAGCGCAGTGGAGCTGGCAGGGTATGAACCCTCGGAAGCGGACAGCCTGCGAAAAGCGGTGGCAAAGAAAAAGAAAGCAAAACTCATAAAACACCGTAAGAAGTTCATCCAGGGAGCTGTGGATAAAGGGATCGACAGAAATACCGCCCGGCAAATATTCCATGATTGGGAGAAATTCGCCCGCTACGGCTTCAACAAAGCACACGCTGCAGATTATGGTTTAATCTCCGTGCAAACTGCCTATCTAAAAACCCATTATCCCGTAGAATACATGACCGCTTTACTCACCGTGTACCAAAGCAATACCGACAAGGTCACCCTCTACGCCTCCGAATGCAGGCAAATGGGGATCGAAATCCTGCCCCCCAATGTCAACCACAGCGATTGGGGATTCACCATCCAGGACGGTCTGGAGGGAAACTCCTGCATTCGCTTTGGTCTGGGCGCCGTCAAAAACGTTGGAGAAGGACCAGTGGAGGCCATACGTGAGGGGCGGGCGGGTAAACCTTTCACAGACATCAACGACCTCATGAAACGGGTCGATTTGAGAAGGGTGGGAAGGAGAGCGCTGGAATCTTTAATCCAGGTCGGCGCACTGGACGATTTTGGAGAACGTCCCGCACTCCTGGAAGCGATGGAACGCATCATCGCCATCAGTTCATCCCGTTTCCAGGCCGTGGATGCAGGACAAATGTCCATGTTCAGCAAAGAAACTGGCCTTGAGGAACGGATTGAGCTTCCAGATACCCCGGCAAAGATCAGCCGCCGGGCCCAATTGGATTGGGAAAAAGAGTTAATTGGTTTGTATGTCTCCGACCATCCCTTGAGCACAGTGATCGATACTCTGAAACAAAACGTGACCTATTTTGCGCAGGAATTGGGTGAGGCAAACCACCATGAACACGTGACCGTGGCGGGAATGGTGACCCATATTCGCCACCACCAGACTAAAAACGGGAAACCAATGGCTTTCGTCACCATCGAAGATATCCAAGGGGCCATTGACCTGGTGATCTTTCCTTCTGTCTGGAGAAAGGTTGCAGAATTGATCCAATTTGATAAGATCATTTGCGCAAACGGGAGAGTCGACAGCCAACGCGGAGAACCGAAGGTTTTGGTAAATCGGGTCACGACCCAATTACAGCCCGCGGAATCTGAAAGGGATCTCCCCAAGGAAGAAAAACATAAGCCCAGGGAAAAGAGATCCCTGCCCAAAGAAGAGAAATCAGGTTCCAACCAAAAACCCCCAGGGAGAGAGCCCTCCCCGGAAGAGGTCGTTTCCGAAGCCAGGCCTTCCCCCCAACCGCCGGATCCTTTTCCCCGGGAATGGAAAGAAGAAAACCATCAAGAATCGGATCCTTCCTCTGAAGGGCCAGAAATAAAAACACCGACTGAGAAACAAAAAAACACCCAGGGATTAAACCCTGCTTCCACAGGGTGTCCTGTATTAGAAAGGTCCCAAGAAGGCCAAAATCCCCGTTCAGAACCCGAAGAAGAAAAGGACCAAATTCCCTCCCAGAAGACACCTATTGACATCGAGGAAGACTCCGATTATATGGTAACTATCATCGTCAAGCAGGACGGTGATAAACTTCGTGATAAACTGCGTCTGCGGCAAATATACGGCACATTAATCAGTTATCCTGGAGAAGACCAATTTGCTTTCCAGATTATCGAAAACGATCAGAGCCATCTCTTGGAATTCCCTAATGCTACAACAAAGTTATCCCCGGAGCTACTCACCGCCCTGCAAGAGCTGATCGGTGAAGAAAACGTCCAGGTAGAAAAATTATCTTACAGCTAAAGAACTACATTTGAAAAAATAACAACACCCCGATCCCAAACCGGACGGGGTGTCTTATTTTTCAGTTCCCTGAAGATAGAAATATGGTCACCTCATTTCTATCCGAGCCTTTTTTCATCCCACAAACATTCTCCCTTTAGCAAGCTTGCGGTTTCAGGATTTATACTCTGCCTTGTCAACATGCTGAGGACCGGGTTGAGCTAAAATTTTAGCGATCGGCCGCAGCCCCATCCACCACTGTTCTTTTGGCCGCCCAAAATCACGATCCTCCGAGCGTGGATAGTCCTCCATCCCGGTAAAATGAATTTCACCTCCTACCCGTCCCATAAAAACGCTCCGGGGATCTTCCGATTTGGCCTCTTTGATAATGAAATCCACACATCGAACAGCTAAAAGCGCAGCCTGAGTTCGGTCAAAGGGGGTGGGATTCCCACCCTGCTGGAGATGCCCCAAAATCGCTTGGCGGACATCAAAAAGGTCTTTCCCCTCCGCCTCAAACAAGCGAACCATAAAATCAGTGGTATACACTTCATGAGCATTCTCATTCCGGATCATCAATCCCAGCCGTTTCCCCTGTTTGAAACCAGTGACCAGGTGATCGACATCGTCCTGCAAATCTTGTAGTGTTGTACCCTCCTCATGAAGGTAAACACGTTCTGCCCCGGTCGCCATGCCTCCCATCAATGTGAGATACCCGCAGTAACCACCCATGGTTTCAACCACAAAACAGCGCCTGGAAGCCACGGCAGATTGCTTTATTTTATCCACCGCCTCGATGATACTGTTCAAGGCCGTATCCGCGCCGATACTCAACTCCGATCCGGGTCGATCGTTATCAATGGTAGCAGGGAGGCAGACAATGGGGATGTTGAAGTTTGGAAACTCCCGCTGGCGCCGGAACATTTCATATGCTCCGTCATACGCTGCCTCGCCGCCGATGATCAGCAGCCCATCCAATTCCTCTTTCTCCAAATTCCGGGCGATGGCATAATAATCACCGCTGGACGGGAGGGTCCGATTGGTACCTAATTCCGCACCTCCCTGATTCACCAACCCCCCTACATCCATCCAGCCTAACTCCTTGATTTCGCCCTTTATCAATCCCGGAAATCCATTGTGGACCCCGAGCATGACATGACCCTTGTTCTTTCCCCACCTCACGGCAGCCCGAACGGATGTGTTCATCCCCGGTGCAGGACCTCCCGAATGCATGACTGCGATTCGCAGAGGTTTCCCAGGTGTCTCTTCCGGTTCGGGATGGGACTGGAACAGGGTTTGCATGATGTTATATGCGGAATTGAAACTACCCCCCCGAAGCTCTGTTGCCTTTTGGTAATCCTTTGCTTTGACAAGGTCGTTCGCCTCTCTGGTCTTTTCCACACACTCCAGGAGCGGTGTGGCCTGAACACGATTTCCACGCATGCCGATCAATTCCGGTTTCCCATCCGGCTCAAGTTCCAATAACTTTTCAACCGCGTAGTGCCCCAAAATCGTTCCCAGGTTCCGGTCAAAAGCGCTGGGAGCCCCTCCTCGCTGGACATGGCCTAGAATGGTGATCCGCGTCTCCTCGCCAATTCTCTCCTCTAGCGTCTCCTTCACTTCCTGGCTGGTGATGGGATTTCCTTCGCTGTCAATCGCTCCCTCTGCCAGGACAACGATGCTGTCTCGGCGCCCCGCTTTTCGACCCTCCTCCAAAGAGCGGCACATCTCATCCTTCCAGCCCTCAGGATCAGGTGGTTTCTCAGGCACAAATACCCAATCCGCACCTGCGGACAAGGCGCCCATCATGGCTAAATAGCCGCAATTTCGACCCATGACCTCGACCACAAAGCTTCTTTGATGGCTGGCCGCTGTGCTGGTGATAGCGTCGATGGCTTCCGTGATCCGATGCAACGCAGTATCTGCTCCTATGGTCATATCAGAACCGTGGATATCGTTGTCGATAGACCCCGGTAAACCTACAATGGTCAAACCTGGATAGGAAGAGATATCTTCAGATGCTAACTGACCTTTCTTCTTTAAGAAACGGAGGTTCTCCGACCATTCCTCATGGAAAATCGAGGCCCCTAACAGGCTACCGTCACCCCCGATCACAATCAATCCCGTGATTCCGTGATCGACCAGATTTTTTGCCGCTTTTCGCCTCCCCTTTTTGGTCTCAAATTCCTCACATCGAGCTGTGCCAATCACCGTACCCCCCTGATGCAAGATACCCCCTACAGAACCCCATTCCATTTTTTGAATACAATCTCCACCGTCCACCATCCCCTGGTATCCGTCGTGAATGGCGTAAATTTCAATCCCCAGATCTAAAGCCGTACGAACAGCTGATCGGATGGCAGCGTTCATGCCCGGTGCGTCACCCCCACTGGTAAGAATTCCGATTCGTTTCATAAATACTATCTCCCGTATAAAAGGCACTTATTCCGTTGCTTAATTTCGCTTGTCTTAGATGTCCGACAAAGCATGAACAAGGATTTACTTTAACATTGGCATCCAGATATCGTGCCGCTTTGCCGCCTCGATCGCTTGTTCATATCCAGCATCCGCATGGCGCACAATCCCAAGCCCCGGGTCAGTCGTTAACACGCGTTCCAACCTCTGCGCTGCATCCTGGGTTCCATCCGCGACAATAACCTGTCCCGCATGCTGGCTGTACCCGATCCCCACGCCTCCCCCATGGTGGAAAGATACCCAGGTGGCTCCACCCACAGCGTTCAGCAGCGCGTTCAAGAGAGGCCAATCGCTGATCGCGTCCGAACCATCCTTCATACTCTCTGTCTCCCTGTTGGGAGAAGCCACGGATCCCGAATCAAGGTGGTCCCGACCGATGACAATCGGCGCCTTCACTGTACCATCTGCAACCAAATCATTGAACGCCAATCCTGCCTGGACCCTTTCCCCGTATCCCAACCAGCAGATGCGGGATGGCAAACCTTGAAAAGGAACCTGCTCTTGGGCCAATTTGATCCACCGCCCCAGATGTTCATCCTCTGGGAACAATTCCAGGATGACCTCATCCGTGCGATACAGGTCCTCCGGATCCCCGGACAACGCCACCCATCGGAAAGGACCTTTGCCCTCACAAAACTGGGGCCGGATGTATGCAGGCACGAAACCCGGGAAATCAAAGGCATTTTCTACCCCCTGATTAAAGGCCTGCTGGCGGATGTTATTCCCGTAATCAAAGACTTCTGCCCCCCGCTCTTGGAAATCCAACATGGCTTGGACATGGATCGCCATGGATTCCATCGCCCGGCGCCTGTATGCCTGGGGGTCGGACTCACGCAGTGCCCGCGCTTCATCCATCGACAGATCTAACGGTACATAATCAAGGGCATCGTGAGCTGATGTCTGGTCGGTGACCACATCAGGGATCCGACCTCTCTCCACCAACGCTGGGTACACCTGAGCAGCATTGCCGATCAACCCTATGGATTGGGATTGACCATTCTCTAGATATTGATCCACCAATCGCAGGGCCTCATCCAGGGTATCCACAACCCGGTCCACAAATCCCATCTTCAAACGGCGCTCCGCCTGAGAAGGATCGACCTCCACGATCAACCCGATGCCTTCATTCATGGTGATCGCCATCGGTTGGGCGCCGCCCATTTCCCCCAACCCCGCTGTGAGGATAAATTTACCTGCCAATGAGGACCACCCCCGCTGCCTTGCCAAAGAACCCAGAGTCTCGTATGTCCCCTGCAAAATGCCCTGGGTGCCGATGTAAATCCAGGAACCAGCGGTCATCTGACCGTACATGATCAAACCCTTGGCAGCCAGCTCATCAAAATGTTCTTGGGTGGCCCAATGGGGGACAAGGTTTGAATTGGCAATCAAAACCCGGGGCGCACCCTCATGCGTCTTAAATACACCAACCGGCTTTCCAGATTGGACGAGCAATGTGTCATCCACATCCATATTTCGCAGGGTCTCCAGGATCGCCTCAAATGCATCCCAATTCCGGGCCGCTTTCCCGCTTCCCCCATAAACGACCAAGCGCTCGGGATCTCCCGCCACCTCCGGGTCCAGGTTGTTTTGAAGCATTCGATACGCAGCTTCAATCTGCCATGATTTGCAAACTCTTTTTGTACCTTGGGGAGCATGCACTTCTCGCGGCCCAGACATAATGACCTCCTCTGCCGGGAAAACGAATTCTGAAAACAACAATCATATTATAAACCAGATGGGGATAATAAGGGCCTGATGGGCATCAAAGACCCAAAACGGAGAGAAGGGAAGGAAAGACATATTTACTACCTTACCTGCCTATCAATATAGTTAAAAGTACACTTCCCCCCTTCAAAAAGTCGATTCATATGGTAAGATTTTGGCTGTACCAAGGACAAGACCTGAGATAAGGACATCTTTCATGAAAAATATATGTGTTGTCGGCGTAGGATATGTTGGCATCGTGACCGCTGCCTGCTTCGCAGACCTGGGGAATTCCGTTGTCGCCTTAGACGTCAATGAGAAAAAAATTGGGAACCTTAAAAATGGGAAAATGCCCATTTACGAACCAGGCCTGAAAGAGGTCGTTGACCGCAACATGGAAGCGGGGCGTCTGAGGTTCACGACCTCATATGAGGAGGGTTTGAAAAAAGCTTATTTCATTTTCATCGCCGTCGGCACGCCGTCGGGTGTGGATGGAGAAGCAGATCTGCAGTACGTGGCCTCCGCAGCGCGCTCCATCTCCGAAGTCATGAAGAAAGATTCGATCATCATCAATAAATCGACCGTACCTGTGGGTACGGGGGATTGGGTCACTGACATCATCAACGAACATAATCCCGGAGCACCGGACTTCTCGGTGGTTTCCTGCCCTGAATTCTTAAGGGAAGGATCCGCCATTCAAGATTTCATGAACCCTCACCGCATTGTGGTAGGATCACTCGATGAGGAAGCCGCGGATAAAGTGGCCCAACTGCACCTGCCTTTACGGGCTCCTATTGTGGTCACCGACCTGCGCACAGCGGAAATGATCAAATATGCATCCAATGCTTTTCTGGCGACCAAAATCTCATTCATCAATGAGATCGCCAACATTTGCGAGGATCTGGGCGCAGATGTCACGGAAGTTGCCAACGGGATGGGTTTTGACAGCCGGATAGGTCCCTACTTTTTGCGAGCAGGGATCGGTTATGGGGGGTCTTGTTTCCCAAAAGACGTCAAAGCCCTGGCATACATGGCGGAAGAGAAGGGCCGCCATCCTCAACTGCTGCATTCTGTGATGGATATCAACGTAGACCGCCGCAGGATGGCTGTGGAAAAATTAAAATCTATGTTCGATGACAACACACTGACGGGAAAAAAGATCGGTTTGCTCGGGCTTTCTTTTAAACCGAACACGGATGATATGCGGGATGCTCCCTCCATCACCATCGCCAACCTGCTGCTCAAAGAAGGCGCACAAGTTCTCGCGTATGATCCGATTGCCATGGAAGAAGCTGCCGGCATCCTCCCCAGCGTGAACATGGTGGAAAACCCTTATCAGATGGCGGAAGGCTGTGACGCTTTGATGGTCAATACGGAATGGAATGAATTCCAGCAGCTGGATTTAGAGCGGATCAGAGAAGCTATGAGACAACCGCTGGTCTTTGATGGACGAAACATCTACGACCCCAATCAAATGAATGAGTTAGGCTTCACGTATCGAGGGGTAGGCCGCGGATATAATGGCAGAAAGATCAAAGAAGAATCCGCCTGAAGCCATCCCTAAAAAGATCACAGGTAAATGAGGACGGCGGATCTCCAGCCGTCCTTCCTTTTTGAGGTGACCCCATGACAGATGAAAGACCCCCCATATGTGATTACGAAGGGTCCGACTATCAAACTACCTTCTGGGATCAAGGGGAACGCAAATATGAGGACCGGGTAGAACAGGTCGCCCTGGATCGCCTCCTACCGCCCGGGGGGGAGCGGCTTCTAGAAGTGGGTGCTGGGGCTGGGCGAAATACACCCCGCTACAAAAATTTTAACCAAATCGTCCTCCTCGATTATTCATTGACACAACTCCAAAAAGCTCAGGAACGGCTGGGGAAGTCAAAGGATTACGTCTATGTGGCGGGTGATGTATATCGGCTGCCGTTCGTTACCGGCTCCTACGATTGTGCAACCATGATCCGCACCGTACACCACATGTCAGACGCACCCGCAGCTTTGGGGCAAATCCGGCGCGTTTTGCAAGATAAAGGCGTCTTCATCTTGGAATACGCCAATAAAAGAAACCTCAAATCCATTGGGCGTTATCTCCTCGGGCGGCAAGATTGGAATCCCTTTTCCCCACAGCCCATTGAGTTCGCAGAACTTCATTTTGACTTTCATCCCCAGACCATCCGAAAATGGCTTCGAGAGCTGGATTTCCGGGTTGACCGGCAGTTGACTGTCTCACACTTTCGACTGGACATGTTGAAACGGACTCTCCCCACATCACTGCTCGTTTTTCTGGATTCCATCGCCCAACACACGGGAAGTTGGTGGCAGCTGACCCCTAGTGTGTTTGTGCGAAACACAGCTGTCGGCAGCCGCACCCCTGGAGAGAGGTTGGATGCCTTCTTTCAATGCCCAAATTGCGGCGAATCTGACCTCAAAGAAAAAGAAGACCAACTGAAATGTACCAGCTGCGGTCAGGTCTGGCCCATTCAGGATGGTATTTACGACTTCAGAGCGAAGTGATTTCCCCCTCCATCTGCCCCCCAAATCAAAAAGTGACACCCACCCGGAGATGAGTGCCACTTACGGGTCCATCCTGCAGCTGGTTTATTCTCGCAGATGGGCGTCCAGTTCCTGATCAAGCCGATAAAGGATGCTTTCCCGTACTTTCCTGACTTCCTCATCGGTCAACGTGCGTTCTGGATGCTGATAGACTAAATTGTAGGCTAAACTCTTCTCGTTTTCCCCAATTTGAGTGCCGCGATAGACATCAAATAAACGGATTTCTGTGAGAATCTCCCCAGCCGTTTGCCGTATGAGATCAGCCACCTCAACCGCAGGTACTTCTTCTCCCACGACAATGGCGAGATCCTCCAAAACAGGCGGCTGCTCAGGAATGGGCTCCACGTTGTAACGTTTGGAAACCTGATCCACGAGCGGCTCCAAAGCGAACTCGGCCGCGATCACAGGCGTTTCCGGAAATTCGTATCGGTCGCACACCAAGGGGTGAATTTCACCAAATACGCCCACTTCCCGTTTTCCCACTAAAACACGGGCACATTTCCTAGGATGATAAGCCTCCCGCTGACTTTTTTCGAATTCCAACTCCCCGATGTGCAAACGCTGAAACATCTCCTCAACAATTCCCTTCATATCAAAAAAATCCACTGCTTCAGTATCAGACCCCTGCCAGGCTTGAGGCGTCCGCGGACCGGTTATAGCGATCACCAACCGAGCGTTTTCCTCGGGCAGGGAATCATCTTTTTGGCGGGGATAAAACTCAGGGCCGATTTCAAAGAGGGGGATGCGCTGGCGAACGCGGTAATTATTCTCCACGATTTCCAGGACACTTGCCAGCAGCCTTTTGCGCATCACTGACCGATCTTTGGTAATGGGGTTTTCCAACGAAACGTAGGTATCTTCTTCCGGTTTAGCTCCGGGTGGATAACAGCGCGCTTCCGCTTCCGGAGAGGTAATCCGGTAGGTAACCACCTCCCGCAACCCCAGTCCAGAGAGAATATCCCGGATCCTCTCTTCGACTTCAAGCATAGGATTTCCTCGTTGTGGAGGGAGTTCATCAGCCAGACGGGTTTCAGGGATCTTGTCATACCCATAGACACGGGCGATTTCTTCCAAAAGATCCGCTTTGCCCACGACCCCTTCCCCGATATCCAGGCGGTGGGGCGGAGTTTTGGCCCGGATCTGTTCCTCATCGATCTGAACCTCAAATTCCAATTGCTCCATAAGTTCTTTTATTTCCTTCAGGCTGAGTTCCATCCCTAACCAGCGCTTCACCTCTGCAGCTGACAAAAAAACGATGGGATCATCCGGGGGAAGAGGGTACTCATCCACCAACCCTTCAGCAACCACGCCTCCGGTCCACTTCCGCATCCATTCCAGACAACGCAGGACGCCTTGAGGAGCCAGCTCCGGATGGACACCCCGTTCGAAACGGTAGGAGGCTTCCGAGGACAGATTTTGAGCGTTGACTGTCTTATGTATGTTGATGAAGTTCCAGGCAGCACCTTCCAAAAGTATATCTTCCGTCCCTTCTCCCACTTCCGACTCTGCTCCTCCCATCACGCCGGCGATAGAAAGGGGACCAGCGGTATCGGTCACCAACTCAGTATATTCATCCAATTCCCGTTTCACATCATCCAGTGTGGTCAGTGTTTCGCCCGGTTCCGCGGTGCGGGTGATGATAGTGGGGGTCTCTCCCTCTGCCCGCTCCTGAAGGACATCAAAATCAAAAGCATGTAGAGGTTCCCCAATCTCCAGCATCGTGTAGTTTGTAGCATCCACCACGCTGTCAATGGGTCGTATTCCGGCCAATCTGAGACGGCGCTGCACCCAGTAAGGGCTGGGTACCTTTTCCACATCCCTGATGAGACCCAGCACAAAACGGGGGTTGAGTTCAGGGTCGGTGATTTCGATCTGTACTTGCCCTTCAATGGAAGGTCTTTCCGCCTTAACGTCCAGAGACGGGTAATTCAATTCTGCATCAGTAACGGCTGCCACCTCGCGGGCCACACCCAGCACGCTGGCTGCCCGGGCAATATTTGGGGTAATGGCGATATCCAGGACCGCATCCCCCATGTAATCTGATAATGGCATCCCTATCGGAGCATCTCCATCCAGAATAATCACACCTTCATGTTCATCAGAAATTCCCAACTCCTTTTCTGAGCACGCCATGGAGTAGGATTCCACGCCCCGGATCTTCTTTCGACGAATACTCGTGAATTCCATCTCTTTGCTTTCACTGTAGGCATCGATGATGGTCGCCCCTTCCCGAGCATAAGCCACCTTCAAGGGAGGATCCAGCTCATCGTCCTCCAGATAAGGGAAAAGATTTGGCGCCCCAGTCAGGACGGTGTGCTCCTCCTGCCCATCGTCCAAACGACACAAGACCAGCCGGTCTGCGTTGGGATGGGGCATGACTTCCCTGACCGCCCCAACCACGATTTTCTCAGGGTCCCAAGAAAATCCGGTGATCTTCGTTTCCGGGCCGCGTTCTTCCTCGCCATCCTGCTCATCTCCCGGCACAGGCAATCCCACATAATGGATTTCCTCCACTTCCAGGCCGGCCAACGTCAAACGGTGTGCCAATTCCGGAATCGATATATCCACATCCACATATTCACGTAGCCAAGTTATGGGAACTTTCATGATGAATTCCTACTTTCCTTTAGGGTCATTGAAACACACTCAATATCTATTCTTCGTAATGGGAACAATCCATATAGAAGGCATTAAAATTGCTCTAAAAAGCGAAGGTCATTTGCCCAGAAGTAGCGGATGTCCTCAATGCAGTGGCGGAGCATAGTGATCCGTTCCGGTCCCATGCCGAAAGCGAAACCGGTGTATCGTCCAGGATCGTATCCACCATTTTCAAGCACCGTGGGGTGCACCATACCACAGCCCAGGATCTCCAACCAGCCCGTACCCTTACACACGGTGCAGCCTTCGCCCTCACAAAGGAAACACTCGATATCCATTTCCGCGCTGGGTTCTGTAAAGGGGAAATGATCCGCCCGGAATCGGGTTCCGACCCCTTGACCAAACAATCTCCGTGCAAAATCGCTCAGGGTTCCTTTCAGATCGCCAAATGTAATTTCCTTCCCCACCGCCAAACCTTCCACCTGGTTGAATTGAATCTCAGAACGGGCGGATATCTGTTCGTACCGGTAACACATCCCGGGGACGATGATCCGCAAAGGGGGTGGATCTGCAGGATTTGTGCAAGAATACTCCCACATGGCGTGAATTTGTCCAGGTGATGTGTGGGTGCGTAGGAGAAGGGGATTTTCTCCCCGATCCCTCTCACTGTCTATAAAAAAAGTGTCCTGCATTTCCCGCGCCGGGTGATGAGGAGGGAAATTGAGCATTTGGAAGTTCATTTCATCCGTTTCCACCTCACGGGACCGGTAGATCTGAAACCCCATGTCCCCAAAAATGTGATATATTTCCCGCAGCGTGCGTGTGGTAGGATGAAGATTTCCGCTGATTTTCGGCCGACCCGGCAGCGTGACATCGATGTGCTCTTCCTGAAGGGAACGGCGGATCTGCGTTTGGTGTAAAGCCTTTTCCTTTTTCTCCAGCGCCTTTTGTAATGCACCCTTTACTTCATTTGCCTGACGGCCGACCAAAGGTCTTTCTTCCTCAGGTAAATCACCCACAGTCTTAAAGACGTTCATCAAAGGAGAATTGCGTCCCACATGACTCACCTGCCAGGCTTCCAAAGCCTCCTCATTCTCAACTTCCTCCAACGCTTGGAGGGCCTCTTCTTTAATCTTTTGCAATTCTTCCCTCATCCTACCTCCTTATATTCATTAAGGATACCATCTCAAAATCTGCCCTTTAGGGACAATCGAAACCCCGGCCCGTGCATCTGTCCCCCAAATAAAAAACCGTCCCTTTAAGGGACGGGGAGATTCCCGCGGTACCACCCAGATTAGCCAATCGTTTGGCTCACTTGATACGAACGAGTGTTTGAAAATTACAACCGTTCAGTTCCCTGATAACGCCGGGCGCGCGGCTCAACTTACTCATTAAGGACCGATTTTCTGCTGAGCACTCAGGAGGGAACTTGGGCTGGCTCTCAAATCCGAATTGGAGTCTCAGTCTATGCTCCAATTTCCCTGTCGGCAAACGACCAGCTTACTTTTCTCCGTCCACGCTTTATTGTTTTCAACTACTCCTATTATGGACAAAAAAGCCTGATTGTCAAGGTAGCTTGGGCAGCTGGATGCCTTTCCAGATCTGAAAAACGGATCACAGAGCACTGTTGAAGATAAAAATCGGAAAATGAAAAAACAGGGCTGGTTTCTAAAAGAAGGTATCTCAATCATCCATCCAGATCATTAAACCCATTTCGGTTATAATGGGTAAGGTCCTTAGTAAATTGTTTACTGTTTATGACGAATGGAAACGCAACACACATGAGAAAATTGACCTATTCAACGCTGACTCTGATCGTCGTTTTCATAGTTTCTTCTTGTGGAACCGGGAATCAACCAGTCACCCCCGAGGGTACGCCCACACCTGTACCTCCTACCAGGACGCCCTTCCCCCCCTCCCCCACCCCCATTCCCATCGCTGCTGAAGTCAACGGGGAGTTGATCAGCATGTCAGAGTATCAATCTGAGCTGGCAAGATATAAAGCAGCTGTGAGCCGAGATCTGACCTCGGAAGACAGATTGCAGGTGGTCCGAGACTTAATTAACCTCATGCTGCTCGAACAAGGCGCCCAATCTCGGGGATACGAAGTCACCCAGGAGGAATTACAAACCCGAATTTCAGATCTGGATTCCCAGGACCAACTGCTTGCGGAATGGCTTGCGAAATATGGATACACGGAGGAAAGCTTTGAAAAGAGCCTAAAAAGGGCCATCGCCGCCGCCTGGATGAGGGATATGATCATCAAACAGGTCCCAGAAGAAATGGAACAAATCCACGCCCAACAAATATTGCTATACGAAAAAAGCCAGGGGGAAGGCGTGCTAGAAGAGATCGAGAGCGGCACAGATTTTGCACAATTGGCAGAGCAATATGACCTCCAGACCCGGGGTGATTTGGGCTGGTTTCCTCGTGGATATCTGACCATCCCCATCCTGGACGATATTTTGTTCAACCTCGAACCAGGGGAAATCAGTGATATGATAGAAACGGAAATCGGCTTTCACATTATCAAAGTCATCGAGAAAGATGAAGACCGCCCTTTGGCCCCAGATGTGAGGCGTGTTTTGCAAGAAAAAGCTTTGGACGATTGGCTTGAACGACAAAGGAATCTTAGTAAAATAACTATTAGCATCCCTCAAGAATAGAGATCAGGAGCAACCCTATGACCCTAGAACCTCAAGATATTCCGGAGGAAGAGCAACAAACATCTCCTCCCCCTCAAAGGTCATCAGCGCTGATATGGAATATTCTTACTGGATTGTTGTTAACGGCAACGCTTGCTTTGGGATTCATTTTCTCAGTCATTTTTTTCAATCCCCAGAGTAACCTCAACCCGGTCCCTCCCACGACCATACCCGCTGTCCTCCCTACAAGCACAGCATCCCCCACTCCCAAAGAGGTGCTTCCGCCCACATGGACGCCGACCTCCACGTCCGTACCTCCATCTACGAACACACCTTATCTCACGGATACCCCTCTCCCGACCACTCCCGAACCCACCTCCACCCCCACCCCTCAAGCATCCTCTGACATGCCATTCCAGCTGAGTGACGATTCACCGACGTACACGGAAAACTTCGCTCATGAGGATCAGGGCTGCGAATGGTTCGGTATCGCCGGGCAGATCTTTGATGAAGAAGGGGCTCCAATCGATGATATCTTGATAACTGTCAAAGGAACCTTGGGTGGAGAGGAGATCAACCGGTTCATTTTCAGCGGGTTTGTGGATGAGTTCGTCGAAGCATACGGCGAGGGCGGCTATGAGGTTAAACTCGGTGACTCCCCCATCGCTTCCCAAGATTCCTTATATATCCAGCTTTTTGAACAAACAAACGATTTGGCCCTCTCGGATAAAATCTATTTTGATACGTATGACTCCTGTGACAGGAACCTGATCATCATCGACTTCGTCCAAGAACCCATCCAGGAGTAACCTTTAAGGAAAGATCCCCTTCCGTTCTTCCCACCCATTTTCTTTCCACAACATTAAATTCAGACCCTGAATTCAGGATCTGGATTTTATTTAAGCTCATTCCTGATTAGAAAAGACGGTCTTTATGATCCTTGATAAGGGCCACGGCCTGGGAAATCAGACGACGATTGGATGTAATCTGATGCCACCGGCTGGCCCCCGAAGAATGGGGCAGGGGGACAATCCAGCGCCCCTCGATTTCCTTCTCCCTGCCTACGATTTCGGTAAGGTTAAGTCGGGATGGAAAATAAAGATTGATAGCCACCCTGCCCACAGGAAGGACGACTTTTGGATCAACGAATTGGATTTCATGTTCCAGATAAGGCTGGCACAGATCCCTCTCAGCCTTTGACGGCACCCTGTCCCCGCCTCCTGTGGTTTGTCGGCCAGGATAACATTTTGTAACCGAGGTCATGTACTGCATTGTTCGAAACCAGGATTCCTCTATCCCAGCTCCCTCCAACCAGCAGAACAACCTGGTCCCGCTTCCGGCGTTAAAGGGCCGACCCGCTTCCTGCTCTGTGATTCCCGGAGCCTGGCCAATGATCATCATCTCAGCCTTGGGGTTACCCGCATATACAGCGGGGGGAAAGATCTCATATCCTTGCTTCAAACACAAACGGCAGCGGTCCATTTTCTTCTGGACCTCAGCCAGGGAATGATAGGATCTCTCTTTCATGGTTGCTTACCTGCCAAACCTTGACCGCAGCGCATGATCATTCACTCAAACTTTCCCCACTGATTGACAACCAGCGGTCCCTCATCACCAGCGCGTCCTCTTCCAAAATAGGGCTTTCACATAACAATCGCCCTTTTGCTCCTGCAGCCTGCAGAGCGCGAAGCAAACCATCCAGATCAAGGTCGGCCTCTTCAAACACAAGATGATTTTGCTCCCCTTTCTCCGTGTACTCAATACCTGAGACGTGACAGTGAATCCGCTTCAAGCTATCCGGACCTAGTGCTTCTTGGTAGCGTTCAAGAACCTCCATCCATTCATCATACGAATTCATGCTTCCATCACCCGGACGGGCGTGAAGGTGTGCGAAGTCAAGGCAGGGCTCTATGCCCGTTAACTGACTCACTTCCAAAGTGTCCGACAAGGACCCCAACATGGCGCCTTTTCCCATGGTCTCTGGCCGCAGAGTGACTTCAAATCCACCCTCATCCAATTCTTCAAGGCACCCTGCTAAACGAGGAAGTACCACTTCGATCACCTCCTCCGGGGGACGTTCAAAATACGTACCTGGGTGAAACACGATATCCGGCGCACCGGACTTGAACCCAGCCTTAGCAGCGTCCATCATGCGTTCCCGAGATTTTGGCCATTCTTCTTCATCCGCGTTGAGATTAATATAATAGGGCGCATGCACACTCAGCGCTACATCTTCTTCTTCCGCTGTCTTTTTGATCTCAGCACAGGTTTTATCCGAAACCCGAACCGACCGGACCCACCCGATTTCCATAGCATCTAAACCCAGCTCGCGGATACGCAAAATCCCACCCACTGTCCCCCCAGGACTCTTAGGTTTAGAGTGGGGTGTTCCCACAGTTCCAAACTGAAACGATAAATTACTCATGAAAACTCCTCTTTTTTCAACCGGTAATCAAGGACAGGGAATCCAACGGGTGCTCGAAGTAAACCACCGCCATATGTGGGGCAAAAATATCAACAAACCAACCAGAACGGATATTCCAGCAGTGATCAACACCCCTGCAGCACTCACATCTTTGCAGGTTTTCGCCATAGGCTGCTGTTCCGGGCTCACAAAATCAACCAGGACCTCCATAGCTGTGTTAAATGATTCCGCAGCCCATACCACCCCCATGGTTAACAGGATCAGCACCCACTCCAATCGGTTAAGACGGATCAAGAGGCCCAACAGGATCACGAAAACGGTAATGCTGGCATGTACCCAGGCATTCTTCTGGGTGCGGAATAAAAACACAACCCCTTCAAATGCGATCCTTATTGACTGCCATCGGGACTTGAAAAAAGAAAGCATGCTTCTCCTACCATCCTTCTACTTCCATATCCAGACCCAGTTGCTTCAGGATCCGATCTTGCAGGGTCCACATCTCCTTTTCCTCTGCTTCATCCAGATGATCATATCCCAAAAGGTGCAGTACGCCGTGGATGACTAATAATTGTAATTCATCCCTTACGGGTTGTTTTCTTTCTTTTGCCTGTGATTCTGCGGTGGGCAATGAAATCAGGACATCCCCTAAATATCTGTGACCCAGATCGGGGTCCAAGTAGTCTGCAGTAAAAGAAAGCACATCGGTGGCTTTGTCCACACCGCGATGTTGTTCATTAAAGGCTCTGATTTTCTCATCCCCCATGACGACGATGGTTAGTGAAACCTCTTCATCCAAGCATTCATTTAACGTTTTGGAAGCTGCTTCTTTGAGAACATCCTCATCGACTCTTCCCTTGAATTCTTCATCGATCTCAACAACGATCATAATCACCTTTCTGCTTCCATGAGGATTTTAATCTCCTGCGCTGTCTTCTGCACTTTCCCCCTCTTCCTCTGAGCCCTCCTCATCTTTAGGGTAATCAACACGAGAATGATACCTTCCCTTCAATGTAGCCACAAAGGAATCAACGATCAAACTTAAATCCTGAAGGGTGAGGGGGGTTTCATCTAATTGGCCTGATTGCACACGACTGTCGACCATTTCTCTGACGGCATCCCGAAGTTCATCTTCATCGTCCGGATCTTTAGATCGGGCATAAGCCTCGCATCCATCAGCCAACATCACCAACGCTGTTTCTACAGACTGCGGTTTAGGGCCCGGGTACCGGTATTTAGAAATGTCAACCTTTGATTCATCGCCGCCTGCCTCATTTACAGCCTGGGAGTACTGGTACCGGGTGACCAGAGTCCCGTGATGTTCAGGGATGAAGTCACGAATGCGTTTCGGTAAATTGTATTTCCGAGCCATTTCCAGCCCATACGTGACATGTTGTATGATTTGCGATGCACTCTGCTCGGGATCCATCTCATCATGCGTATCGAGATTTTTCGCAGCTTGATTCTCAACGAAGAATTGGGGAGACTTCATCTTCCCGATGTCATGGTAAAGAGCGCCTACCCGGGTCAGAAAGCTGTCCGCCTGAATTTGTTCTGCCGCCTGCTCAGCTAGATTCGCTACTTGGAGTGTGTGTTGATACGTTCCCGGAACTTCCCGCAGGAAGCGCCGCAGCAAAGGATGATCCGGTCGTGACAACTCCATTAATTGCATTGTGGTGGTTAAATCCAAGATGGGGGCTAAGAAATATTCCAGGAGTACGGTCAGTCCTGCTGATGCGATTCCCTGGAAGACAGACGCTAATAACAAAGTCAACAATCCCAATACATCCATTGTGACATTGGTGATCCGGTAGCTGATCACCACCACAGCACCTGTGACCGAGACGATCGCCCCCACAGAAAGGTAGGCTGAAAGCCGCTGTGGTTTCCGGAGGATCAGTACGCCCATCACCCCACTCAGGCCATAATAAAGCATTAAATCCAAACTATTCGGCATGCCATAGGAAGCCAAAACTGCCAGTGGGATGGTGGTAAACAAAGCCGCTTTTCTGGATATTAACGTGGAAACGATCAAGGGGTACGCAGCCAGAGGGAGAAGATAAGGTAAAACGACATGTCCGGGGTTGAGTAAACGGGCCAGGACCAAGAATAGTAAAAATAAAATTGTCAACAAGATCAGTTTTTTTGTTTCCTGGAGCAAAGAAGGGTAAGCCTGGAAAAATAAGACGATAAACGCGCCTGCAAGCAAGACAATGGCAAAAGAACCAAGTTGATTTTTCCAATTCGAATCCGAGGATAACAAACCCACCCGCCTGAGCGCCTCAATGTCCTCATCCTGAATAACCTCGCCCCTCCGGACAATCGTCTCCCCCTCAGCAATGGAGCGGCTCTGTGGAGAGACCTCGCTTCGAGCTTGTTCGCGGGCACTTTCGGTTTTCTCTTCACTGTAAAAACTGTTTGGTACCACAAATGCTGCGGTGAGTTTTGAGACCAATTCCACTTGTTCTTCAGATAAGGACAGGCTGACCAGAGGAGGGATATTCTGACGTGTTGATTCTAAATCACTGGGCCTGATTTGGTTTCGCATCACCTGCTCGAGAACACCGTAGACTTCCTGTTTCACCGTCTCCCACCGCGCATCGCTGAGTTCCAGAATCTGTTGGACAGTATCCTGATTTAGATCAACGCTTTCCAGAGCGGATAAATCGCTAATTTTCTGTTCCCGAGAAGCATACTCATCATTCCGAACGCTGTCGATGAAAGCAAGAGCTTCTGTCAGCTGCTTTAATTGGGTCCGGGCAATTTCTGGATCCGGCGCTGTGTAAACAGGATCCACGTCCTCAACAGCTTCCTCCCGCTTCCTTTCTGTAACGACCTCACTGACGTAATTGACCGCCGTGGGAGCATTGTATTCCTGTCCCGCCACCTGGCCTTCCTGCACAGAAATCGTTGACATGGATCCAGAAAGGGACCACATGACGGAAAGCCAGCTGACGGTGATCACCACCAGCAACAGCAGACCCACCAAGATTTTTTGGGGTATCGGGATCTCAAAATCAGAATTATTCATAATACAATCAGGGGATCAGCTTGATACGAAAGCTGAAAACCCCTGTCATCATAGGTCAGTTAAAAATATTACTATTCGGATCTGGGATTCTTCAGTCTCTAACAAACTTCCCGGATCACAGGGTCAGGAATCACGAACCAAGTATTTCACGCACGATCTCATTCGCTTCTTTGCCATCCGCTCTTCCCCGGATCTTTGGCATTAACGTCCCCATGACTTTCCCCATATCCGCCCTGGATTCAGCGCCCACCTCAGAGACCACTTCGCGGACCAGAGAGCGAAGCTCATCATGGCTCAGGGGTTGAGGTAGGAATTCCTTTAAAATCTCAATGTCAGCTTCCGCTTCTTTGATTAGATCCGACCGCCCAGCCTTCTCTGCACCTTCGATCATCTCCTGGCGAGATTTAACCTCTTTTTGTAAGACAGTCAAGATCTCAGGATCTTCCAACTCCTCACCCTTCTCGATCTCTTTGTTCTTGATCTCGGCGAGTGCCATGCGCAGCGTTTTTTTCCGTCGCTTATCTCCCGCTCGCATGGCTTCTTTAAGCGCTTCGTGAAGCTCCGTTTTTAGACTCATACCCATATATTATACCTCTTTCCTCGTTATCCCATGGGGTGTTTCATAGTTACCCCCCCCAGGATATGTACATGTAGATGAGGGACTTCCTGATGAGCATCAGGACCGTTATTTATGATCAACCGGTATCCCGAGCGGTGGATATCGAACTTTTCAGCCAAAGTGCCAATCACAGAAAAGATATGCCCCATCAATTCCTGATCGTCTTTTTCAAGAACCTGAACGCTCTCAATGTGTTTATTGGGGATGACAAGAAGATGCACCGGAGAAACAGGGTTGATATCATGAAACGCAGTGACCTGATCATCCGTATAGACTTTGTCACTTTCTATCTCATCTTTGACGATTTTACAGAATATACAATCCGGCATTCAAGACCTCCTTTGACCTCACTGTCCTCAATTATCTTACCTACGCTCCCAGATCATTATAAATCATGCCTGGATCACCCCTTTCAACCCCTTCTCCGTGAGTGAAACAAATTTTACCGGCGTGATTTGATTCCAAAGATCCTGCCCTGAATTCGTTTCAACCCGCATATAATTTCCCGTCAAACCGTGCATATTCCATGTTTGGCCGTCCACCCGGTGGGTTTTTTCCCACAAGACCCGTTTCTGGCATCCCAGAAAGGATTCCCGATATGCACGCGCTGAAGCAGCCACAGCTTCCCTCACCACAGCATTTCTTTCTTTACGGATGCGGTGATCTACTTGATCAGGCAGTCTAGCTGCTTTTGTCCCACGGCGTTCTGAATATGTGAAAACATGTGCGTCTGTAAACTCCATTTCTTTGATAAAAGATAAACTTTCCAAAAACTCTTCCTCCGTCTCCCCGGGAAACCCAACCATGATATCCGTGGTGATGGCCATTTCGGGGTCCACTTTCCTCACCAGGTTGATCAACTCCCTGTACCCAGCGGGTGTGTTCTTTCTCGCCATCCTATTCAGGGTCTCCGCACATCCCGATTGCAGGGGCAGGTGCATTTGGCCAGCTACACGATCTGAGGTGAACATCTCAATCAGCGGCAATTCCACATCCCAGGGTTCGAGGGAAGAGACACGGACCCGGGGAATATCCGTTTCCCCTAAAATCGCTTCCAGGACATGAACTAAATGAAGACCCCCTTCCAGATCATCCCCCCAAGAACCCAGCTGGACCCCGGTTAGAACCACCTCCTGAGCACCGCCCCGTGCAGCAGCACGGACCTGCTTAAGAATACTAGAAAGGGGCACACTTCGCCCCTCCCCCCGCGCCAAAGTGGTGATGCAATATGTGCAGCGATGGTCACAACCATCCTGCGCTTTTATGAATGCTCGCGTCCGTAAACGAGAACCGGGAATCAATTCTCGCTGTAGCGGTTCCTGGTCAAAGACCTGGGGTGATAGGCCCAGAATGGCAGATACCAGATCTTCCTTGTCAGCATTGGGGATCACTCGCGTCTGATCCGCCAACTCTCTTGCTTTTTCAGGCTCAAGCGTAGCCCAACACCCGGTAGCAATGATCTCTTTAGCTCCCTTTCGAGCGAAACGTCGGATCTTTTTCCTTGAATCAGCTGCCGCGGATGCCGTCACGGTGCAAGTGTTGACAACAGCCAGGTCAGCTTCTGCAGGATCACCGGTAAGAGTGTGACCTTGCGCTTTGAATTTTTGGGCATAGGACTCAAGTTCACTTTGATTGAGACGGCAGCCCACCATATCAAGATAAATTTTCATGGGAATTGTCCAAACCTACGAATAATAATTTTCCCTTTCAGGTGAAGGGACAAATACGATCACGGCCTGAAGACCACAAAGTTATCAAAAATAATATCAACGCCAGGTTCATCAAACGAACCAGCGATCAAACCCACATCCCCTTCCCAGAACGTGTTATCCTCTGTCTCTGCTACGAATTCTCCATTTACCGCCAATGTCAATCGGGATCCATCGCACAACGCCAAGATGTGATTGGTTTCCGACCCTTGATGGATAAATTTTGATGGATGCATTTGATCGGGCTCTATCAAGGTTTGCCTGCCGCTCTCCACCTTGCCAATCCCATAATATCCATCACTGCTGATGATAAAAAAGTAGAAATTCCTCATGTCTTGATAACGACATAATATCCCGAAATTATTGTTGTCCGGCCCCCCTATACTTTTCGCATCAACTTCTATGCGGACATCGGTAAAATGCAAACCCGGATTAGCCCAATAATCAGCATTGCTGTCATTGACATAGATCCGGTATTTACCGCCGTCATAATCCGTCATTCCCTCGGCCTGTCTGACCCGGTCCCATTGACTGGCAGGGTCTTCAAAAGAATCCTGGAATAATAAAGCCCCTGCATCCTCCGGCATCTTTCGGAAATCCTCAGGGAAAATTAAGGGGCGGCAAGCCGCTCCGAAACACAATAACAAACATAGGAAAGCAAAAAGCCTGCTTTGAGAAATCACAGGGCCTCCTGAGATTGCTTATTCTTTGTGAGCCAAGGTCTCTGTCATTTGAATGGGTACCATTCTAGCATACAAACCCAACCCAAGAGGATCACTTTTAAGGAGAAAACGTGGCTAAGGCTTGTTGGGCTTGTTGCCTCAGGGCTGGATTGGAACTATGCTGCAGAACAGCCTGCAAGTGGCTGTCTGCTAACTTATTCTCTCCCAGAGAAAGGTAGGTCATGCCCAGCGAAAAATGAGCCTCAGCATATGTGGGTTTTGCTTCCAAAGCCCGGATAAACAATTTTTTCGCATTCTGAGAATCATCCAATTCGGCCATTACTTGGCCCATGACCTGCAAGCTGGCAGGCGATTCCCCAGACCTTTGGACTGCCTGACGGGCAGCGGGTAGCCCTATTTCTTGGATCCTATAATGATATGTAAGGCAGAATTTCGCTAATAAACGGTAATATGCCGGATTTTCAGGGTCCTTTTGGATGGCTTTTTCATACATAGACAGGGCAGCAGCGAGATCCCCCAAAGCTCCCAAGGACCGCCCTTGCTCTATATACACATCCGGGTTATCCGGCCAAGCCGCTTCTGCATCTTCGAAGAAGGAGAGGGCTTTTTGATGTTCATCCTTACGCTGCCAATACGTCCCCAAAAAGATCAGTATCACAGGAGAATCAGGGTCAAGAGCATATGCTTTTTCCAATGCTTGCAAAGGTTCGGAACCCTCTTTTTGGACCTGCTGCAAGGCTTCTCCTAAGTATGCCCAACCCAGAGGATAATCAGGTCGGTACCTGACAGCCTTCTGGAACGCGTATTCCGCCAATTCCCAGCGCTCCAGAGAAGCAAGCTCCTGGCCGGCCAATACTTGCCGGTAAGCAGGTTCTTTATTCTCGACATCAGCCAAAGCCGTTCGTAATCTCTCCGCTTCAGGGTAAGCCTGCCCAGCTTTTTCCAAATGGAAAACTGCTTGAAGTGGATCCTCCGCCACCAGCAGCAGCCCAAGCTGGAAATGGACCTCTGGACCCACTTCGCCCACCAAGGAGAGTACCTCCTTCCAATCCTGCACAGCCGCTGCATACTCACCTGCTTCCTGATGTAAACCCGCCAAATACTTCACCGCACGGGGAGAGTCCTCCACAGCAGACCAATTTTCCTCCGCGAGGGGAACCTCGCCCTGCTCTTTATACACTTCCCCCAATGCGATGCGGCCTTCCTGGGACAGCACACCCAGGTCTTTGGCCTGTTCAAAGTAAAGCACCGCCCGATTATAATCCTGTGCCCGTTGGGCAAGGTGGCCTGCTTTCTCCCACAGTTCAGTCTGCCACGGTAAAAGTTGGGCTAAATCAGCCAGATTGAGAGCCATCCCCTGATAATTATTCGTCTGATAAGCTTCTTGGTATTGGATATATTCCCGGGATACCTCCAGGTTTTGGGGGCGAAAGGACAAGAGGCTCCCCACTACACAAAGCATGACCAGTCGAAGAGATATTTTCAAGTTTTCGTCCATACCCCAAATTATATAGGATTTCCGATAGGAAGGAAAATCAATCGAGTGTTTTTTCTCCGGACGTTGATGATACAAACGACAACATTTAAAGTTAATCTCCCTTAAGAAACCGGGCATGGATTTTGGTTAATCGGAAGAACATAAAATGAATCAGAGAATGGTCAGGGACATCGCGTATAGAAAGGCTGTCCCAACCCTTCAAAATCAGGACCGCAAGGGCGAGATGGCCATATATTCCCGGCGGTTGGTAGGCGGGGCTATGGCGGATTGGATGACCAGCCAACAGACTATCAAAGCCTTGAAAATAGCACTTTAACAGCATAATTACAGGGACATCCTGACTCCATTCATTGCATATATCGAAAAAGTCAACGTTGAGGATTACAAAAACCAGATCACAACCTTCGTTGTCCCCCAGTTCATTTCTGAAATAGGGATTGCAAACTCTCTGCATACCCAAACAGCGAAGCGACTCCGTTCCCGGATGAGAGAGCACAAAGATATCGTGGTTATGGAATTGCCTTTCAGATTGATTTTCAATGATAAAGAATGTCAGAACATCCCTTGTGAAGGATTCTGCATAGACGTTCCAGCCGTTATCCAAATGATTCTCTGCATTTTCCGAATTATTACTCAAGATTATTAAGGATTTTAGGATCCAGAAGATGTACTAGAAGGGCTGGAAGATTCGCCCCCCTCTTCCACCAGCTGTAGATAATCATCTAGTGCCAGCCCACAAAGGTTGAATGCCAGCTGGGTAAACGCAAAGATTTCTAAAGAAAAAGGAAGATATCCCCCATAACCGAGCATAGGCATCTCAAAAACGTGCAGGACATCCACAAATGGGATGGAATAGACCCACTTGGGGTAAGAATAATAATTCCACATTTCCCAGAAAAAAGCTGTGATCAGCACGCCCACCCATAAAGCGGCCAGCGGCCGCCAGTCCCCTTTTTGGGTCCAGGAAAGCAATGTCCGATATCCCAGCCAGCGGTTCAGGGGTTCGAGGATGAAATAGATCGAAAGCCAGACCAGGGGGAAAAAATACCGCGGCCAGACGAGGAGTAAAACCAAGCCAAGCCATCCACCCAAAAAAATTATCACTTCTACCCATCGACGTGGGTCAAACTTGGGTCCCTGTTTCAGCCATCCCCAGATAGGAAAACTACCCACGAATTCCGCGCTCTCCAGCACAGCAGGGATCACGGTAGAAAAGCTCAGACTGGCCAGGAGAGCGTATTCCAATCCTGTAATCTCCTCTTTTCCCACATACTGCCAATTTTGAAGGCGAAGGTTGAGCGCTTCAAAGAGCCACCACATGGGGATGGAGAGCAAGAACAAACCGATATAACGCTGTCCATCTCTTTGCAGCAAAGAATCACCCTTCCGGATATAGACCAACCCATCCATCAGCAGGCAGTAACCTAACCACAATGGGAAAAATCCCACGTGTGTGCGTTCCCCCATCCCCATCCAGTTCAAGGGCCAAAAAACAACAATCAAAGCCAAGCCAATCCAACCTTGTATGGGAAATATTTTTATCCATCTTTTCATCATTCCCTCTCAGGGCAATTCGTAAAGTTCAATTAACACGCCGGAAGCGCTTTTTGGGTGAAGGAAAGCCAGCTTTCTGCCGTCTTCCATGACTTGGGGCTCTTGATCGATCAACTTCACCCCCTGTTTTTCAAGATCCCCCAGCTTTTCTTGGATATCTTCAACCTCAAAACACAGATGATGCATCCCGGGTCCCTTTTTACGGAGGTACTTGGCCACGCCGGAATCATCATCCAGAGGCTGAACAAGCTCTACTTCGCTGTCCCCCACCGGCAGGAAGGCGATTTTTACCCCTTGGCTGGCCACCGTTTCGATGTGGTCCAGGGCTAAACCCAACCGGTCCCTCCAGAACGTGAGGGCCTCCTCCAAATCCTCCACCACAATCGCAATATGATCAATGCTTTTGATGTCTGTCATCGCTTATCCTTCAGATTTCATGATCCCGACCAATGATCCTGTATTCCTTGCGAAAAAACACAACCTAGGTCCGGTAAGAGAACCCGCCGCCCTGCCCAGCTAATACCAGGCATCCGGTCGATATTCTCCCCATACCTCACGTAAAGCGCCGGTGATTTCTCCAAGGGTGAGGTCATTCTCCACACAAGATATGAAAATTGGGATGAGGTTTTCATCGCCTCTTGCCGCCTTGTTAAGCGAGGCCAACAAAGAGCTTACCTGGGCTTTGTCACGGTTTTTTCTAAGATTCGCCAACCTCTGCCGTTGAGCGGCCTCCAAGGCTGGATCGACCTGTAAGCGCTCTAAGGATAGATCCTCTTCCACCTCATATGCATTTACTCCAACCTGGATTTGTTCTTCCTCTTCCAAAGCGCGCTGTTGCCTATAGGCGGCTTCCTGGATCTCTCCCTGCATAAATCCTTCTCGGATAGCCTGCAGAGCACCACTCATTTCCCGAATTCGATCCAAATATACCCGGCACTGTCGTTCAATCTTATCCGTGAGTTCCTCAATGCAGTACGAACCACCAAGCGGATCTACTGTGTTCGCCACCCCGGATTCATGGGCGATGATCTGCTGCGTGCGGAGCGCGATTTGGACCGCCTTCTTTGTAGGCAAGCCAATGGCTTCATCCATGCTGTTGGTGTGCAGGGACTGCGTTCCTCCCAACACAGCAGCTAACGCTTGAAGCGCCACCCTGACGATGTTGTTCTCCGGTTGTTGGGCGGTGAGGGTGGAGCCAGCGGTCTGGGTATGAAAGCGTAGTGTCATAGATCGCTTATTCTGGGCTCCAAAACGCTCCCTCATGATCCAGGCCCAAAGTCGCCGCGCTGCCCGGAACTTCGCTACTTCTTCCAAAAAATCATTGTGGGCGTTGAAGAAAAAAGACAAACGACCTGCAAATTCGTCAACGCTCAACCCGGCCTTTAAAGCTGCCTCCACATAAGCAATGCCATTGGCCAGCGTGAAAGCCACCTCCTGGACAGCTGTGGACCCCGCCTCTCTGATATGGTAGCCAGATATGCTGATCGTGTTCCAGCGTGGGATTTCCTGGTGGCAGTATTCAAAAAGGTCCGTGATCAAGCGCATGGATGGCTCGGGCGGGAAAATGTATGTCCCCCGGGCCACATATTCTTTCAAGATATCGTTTTGTACTGTTCCCCGGAGCATTTTCAGACTCACCCCCTGAGTTTTTGCCACCGCGATGTACATCGCCAATAAAATGGCAGCCGGAGCGTTGATGGTCATGCTCGTAGAGACCTGGTCGAGGGGTATATCTTTGAATAAACGCTCCATGTCGCGTAGAGAAGAAATGGAGACCCCAACCTTCCCCACCTCACCAGTCGCGAGAGGGTGATCGGCGTCATACCCAATCTGGGTGGGCAGGTCGAATGCTACTGAAAGCCCTGTTTGCCCCTGGTCCAGCAGATAGCGGTAACGTCGGTTGGACTCCTCTGCACTGGCGTACCCGGCATATTGGCGCATGGTCCACAACCGGCCGCGATACATGGTGGGATAAACACCCCGTGTGTAAGGATACTCGCCGGGGAATCCCAGCCTTTCCAGATAGGCCTCTCCACCCTTATCTGGGAGAGCGACCCTAGGCAGGGGGATCCCAGAAATGGTCTCAAAGGATTCTTTTCGTTCCGGAAAACGGGCCAAAGTTGGCTGTAAGGTTTCCTTCTCCCAGCGCTTTCTTTCCTCTTCTAGATTCATAATCTACCTCAAAACATGAACATGCTCGATTTGTATCCAATAAAAGTATAACCGAAATCAGGGAAGGTCACAAAGAGATAGGTTTTCAGGCTGCATTCTTCATAGGAATGGACCGCCAATCCATTTCTATGAAACTCTTACCTTACATTTTCCTTGGAACGATATAATTGGAACGATATAATTGGAACTGTAAACGGAAAATTCAATTACTTAAAGGAAACTCAACATGGAAACGAAACCGAAATCCGTGAAATTGGAATGGGTGGGATCGCGGATGTTCGTGGGCGCGGACTCCAATGGGCATTCCCTGGCTATTGGTTATCAACGGGAGAACGATCCGGAAGGTCGGGGGGTAAGCCCCTCAGACATGCTCATGCTTGCGGCAGCCGGCTGTTCCAGTTATGATGTGGTCGAGATCTTGGAGAAACAAAAACAACCCCTGGAATCCCTATCTGTGACTGTTAAAGGGACGCAGAAAAAAGACCCCCCCTTCAATTATCAGACCATGCACATTACATATCATATTAAAGGGGACGTCCAGCCCGAGAAAGTAGAGCGCGCCATTCAATTATCTGAGGAGAAATACTGTTCGGTGACGAACACCCTGCGGTCGGGCGTGGAGATCACCAGCGATTACGAAATCCATCCCTAAGCGATTAGTCATATCCAGTTAGAAACCACGAAAATCCTCAGGTATAATTTCCCTGCGATCAGGGACCTCCGTTGACATGGGTTCACCCGCTCGGTATAATCCTCTTACAAAATCGATCAATTCCTAATGGGCCGCTAGCTCAATCTGGCAGAGCAACTGACTCTTAATCAGTAGGTTACAGGTTCGATTCCTGTGCGGCTCACCTACACAGAAACCCGCCCAAGAGGCGGGTTCTTTTTTATGATAAAGAGTCTTCCATTTTCCTTCGAAAGGAGATCCCTCTGTGACTATAATGATTGGACAACTCCTCTCAATAATTTAGTGAGTAGGGCGAAAGGAGATGGCCAATGTTTCAGGGATCAAAAAACAACCCAAAACACCAGGATCCTAACCCAGAAGTGGCACCACGGGCAAAAAGAAGAAAGTTTTCAGCAGCATATAAGAAGCGTATATTGGAAGAATATGCTTCCTGTACTGAACCTGGAGAAAAAGGCGCCCTGTTGCGGAGAGAAGGGATTTATTCTTCTTACATCGTGAATTGGAAACGGGAGTTCAAACGCGACAAACTGGCTGGTTCAACCTCCAAAAAGCGTGGTCCCAAAGAAGATCCACATAAAGACGAGCTGGAAAAATTGAAGAAAGAAAATGAGCGCCTTCGAGAACGGCTGCGTCAGTCCGAGTTGATTATTGAAGCCCAAAAAAAAATCTCACAGATACTTGGGCTGGAGGAGGACGAGAACGACGAGAACGAATAATCCAGGAAGCGAAGGAGCTGGCAGAAGGGGTGGGTGTATCTGTGGCCTGTAAAACGCTGGGCATTCCCAGAAGCACATTCTATTATTCACAGAAACCCAAGAAACCTTCTTCACGGAAAGCCCACCCCAGAAAGCTGTCTGAAAAGGAAGAAACAGAAATCAGAAAAGAGCTCAACAGTGAGCGCTTCCAGGATAAAACGCCCCGGGACGTTTACGCCGCTTTATTGGATGAAGGAACTTACCTCTGCAGCTGGCGAACCATGTATCGGATTCTGGCAAAACATGACGAAGTACGGGAAAGAAGGGATCAGTTGAGGCATCCAGAGCACAAAAAGCCGGAATTATTGGCCACCAGGCCCAATCAAGTGTGGTCATGGGACATCACCAAGCTCCTGGGACCCAAGAAGTGGACGTACTACTACCTCTATGTGATTTTGGATATTTACAGCCGGTATGTGCCCGGATGGATGATCGCAGAACGCCAGACCGCATCCCTGGCCAGGGTGTTGATCAGAGAAACGTGTGAAAAACAAGGGATCAAGCAAGAACAGCTCACCCTTCATGCCGACCGGGGTGGTCCCATGATCGCCAAGTCGATGGCCTTGCTGCTGGCAGAATTAGGTGTGAGCAAAAGCCATTCCAGGCCGTATAATTCCGACGACAATCCCTACTCGGAAGCACAATTCAAAACCATGAAATATCGGCCTGATTATCCGGAAAGGTTTCAAAACAAAGGCCAGGCTTTGGATTGGACAAGAACCTTTTTTGACTGGTACAACGCTGAGCACTACCACAGTTCTTTAGGTCTGTTGACGCCAGCTGATGTCCATTATGGAAGAGCCCGGCAGATCATCCGACAACGTCAGGAGGTGCTTCAAAAGGCGTATGAAAAACATCCAGAACGTTTTGTGCAAGGTCCGTCCAAACACCCCTCGCTGCCTGAAGAAGCTTGGATCAATCCTCCTTCTGAGCGAAAAAATGGCGGCAATGGAAAGGTGATTGGAGAAATTAATTCGCCTTCAAGCAAATTGGATGTTCGGAAGGGTTTTATTGAACTTTCGGAGCAGGCAGAAACAAAATTACTCTGTAAATTCTGAAATCAGTTGTCCAAAATCATTGACACATTCCGGATGACTTACTCCTCCCTCCGTGTATAATAGAACAGAATTCAAACCTATGTGTCCATGAATGAACACAGGCATTTAGTTGGCAATATTAGGCAGCCATTTCTAAAATACATGTCTTGTATTTGACACAGATGATAATTATTCTCAGGAACAGAACAATGACTAAAGAAATAAAAGTTACACTGAAAAACGATGTGGGGCTTCACGCCCGCCCCGCATCCCTCTTTGTGAAAATGGCGTCCAATTATACATCCGAGATCCACGTTCGCAATCTTTCCAAGGACACAGATTGGATAAACGCGAAAAGCATCCTCAGCGTCCTCACGTTAGGTGCAGAACAGGACCACCAGATCGAAATTCGCACCACAGGTGAAGATGAGGAAGAAGCGATCACGGCTTTGACATCATTGGTGAAATCAAACTTTTCTGATCAATAAGAAATAGGACCAAAACGAGATGGATAATCAGAACACTGGAAAAAACAGGTTTTTCACCGGCATTCCCGCCTCTCCTGGGATCGCAATTGGTCAGGGATACTTATTTGCCCAGCAAGAGATCGATATTCCCAAACATAAAATACAAGATCCGGGAGAAGAGGAAGGACGGCTGGAAGATGCGATCACACAAGCAAAAGAAGAAATCCAATCTTTACATCAAAAGACCAAAAAAGAGATCAGTTCTGAAGAGGCTGAAATTTTCGCTGCTCATGAGATGATGTTGGAAGATCCCATGCTGTTGAAAAAAGCAGAACGTTTTATCCATGAAAATGAGATCAACGCTGAAACAGCCTGGATGGATGCCGTGGAGGATTTTGCTGAGCAAATAGAAAACCTGGACGACGAACTTTTCAGCGCCCGGGCAGCGGATATCCGGGATGTGGGAAAGCGCGTGCTCCGAATCCTGATGGGTGTCCAGCAGGAAACCGCACTGATGGAGGAGAAATCCATTATCATTGCCAAGGATTTAACCCCTTCCGATACAGTCCTGCTTGATAAAGAATTAGTATTGGGTTTCTGCACAGCGGAGGGCGGGCCAACCTCTCATACAGCGATCTTAGCCAAAGCTTTGGGGATACCCGCTGTGGTTGGCTTGGGATCAGGGATCCTAGACCTGCCAGCTGATGCTCCATTGATCATTCAAGGTTACAAAGGGAAAGTGATCGCTTACCCCGACCCAGAGACTAGGCAAGAATATCAAAGAAAATTGAAAAAAACAGAAGAGCAAGCACAACTGGAACTCGAAAAAGCGGATCAACCCGCTGTAACCAAAGATAATGTCCGTGTTGAAGTGGTCGCCAATGTGGGAAGCGTGGAAGATGCCCAGGCCGCCCTTGAATACGGCGCAGAAGGGATCGGTCTGCTGCGGACGGAGTTTCTTTACCTTAACCGAAGCACAGCACCCAAGGAAGAGGAGCAGGAAGCAATTTACAAGGAAATTCTAGAAGTTATGGGGGATCGACCGGTGATCGTCCGCACCCTGGATATCGGTGGGGATAAGAATGTGCCCTATCTAGACCTGGGTGAAGAGATGAATCCATTTTTGGGGTGGCGGGCCATCCGGATATTTTTAGATAAGGAAGATTATTTTAAAACACAGCTCCGGGCTTTGTTAAAGGTCAGCCCAGGGCACGATCTGCGAATCATGTTTCCGATGATCGCCACTTTGGAGGAAATCCGAAAAACCAAAAATCTCATAAAAACCATTGAGGATGACCTTCTAGCGTCAGAGACTGAGATAGCAGAAAACATCCAGTACGGGATCATGGTTGAAGTCCCTTCGGCAGTCATACTCGCCGATCAGTTTGCTAAGGAAGTGGATTTCTTCAGCATCGGGACCAACGACCTAACGCAATACACTATGGCCGCAGAAAGGACAAACAACAAAGTCGCCCATCTTTTAGATCCCTGCCATCCAGCTATTTTGCGGCAGATCGATCATGTCATCCAGGCCGCCCATGAGGCCGGAATTTGGGTTGGCTTGTGTGGTGAGATGGCCGGGGACGAGGATGCTGTTCCCATCCTCCTCGGTTTGGACTTGGATGAATTCAGCGCCGCCCCCACGTTAATCCCTCGCGTCAAAGAGATCATCCGCCAGTGGATGAAAGAGGATGCGAAAAGACTGGCAAGAGAATCCAAAAAGTTGACGTCAGCAGAAGAGGTTAGAAACGCTGTCCGAGAGCATAAACCTCAATCTAGCAACAAAAAACTATAAGATCTGCACATGGGATGCTGACCCCGGCCTTCCCATGAGCTTATCAGAACGGAATCAAGGCCACTGCAGGTTCGATTTCCCTGCGGCTCATTACTTCGTTACCCCCAAGTGGTCACAGGATTAGATCTTTCTATCCCGTATTCTGCCGGGCAAGTTCAAACTCAGCTCATTCAAGCCTGCAGGACTTTCACGCCGAGTTTTCTAATTTCTTCGACGATATCCCTGGGCGCCTGTTTATCTGTGACGATCATGGTAGCTGCAGCCAGGGGTGCTGTCCTGCTGGTCGCTACATGGCCAAACTTGGTATGGTCCGCCACAACGATCAGATTCGTGGTGATCCCCATGATCGCCAGATTCGTTTTCATTTCATGAAGGTCATCGCTGGTCAATCCAAATTTAGGATCGATGCCACGGATACCTGTGATCACTTTGTCAGCCCGAACACCCTGAAGGTTCCGCTCCGCTGGATACCCCATCATGGATAGATTCCGAGACCGCAGTATCCCCCCTGTGATCACAAGTAAAATTCCCCGGGAGTTCGCCAGCGTATTGGCTACAGTGAGCGCATTGGTCATCACGGTTATGTTCTCGCGTCCCTTGAGCGCTTCCGCGACAGACAGCGTCGTCGTCCCTGCCCCGATGAAGACAGTTTCTTCTGCCTTCACCAGCTCCGCGGTTGCTTCACCAATCCTGCGTTTTGCGTCCGCTTGCTGGTCCAATCCCTCCAAAACCGGAATGGAACCCTCAAGCTGAGCCCGACCAATTTTGACGGCCCCCCCATGGACTTTTTCGATTTCGTCCTGGGCGGCTAATCCTTGTAGATCCCGGCGAATGGTCATCTGGCTGACCCCAAACCGATCCGCAAGTTCTGAGACTGTCACTTCCCCACGTACCATGATGATCTGGTAGATTTGACGCTGTCGTTCTTTTTTAAGCATAAGAGAATCACCTCTTCCCCACTCAAAGCACCCCTTTTTATACACCAATCAGGTGAGAAATTTGGCAATCGACCCTCCCTAAAAGCCGAAACCTGCATGAGATCCCTGTAGAAAAAATATGTTCGGTTATGTTAATTCATGCTTGGTTTTGTTTCATTGTATCATCAACCTCATTTGTATTCACCCACAACCATGCTAAAATCCAGAAGTAAGTTTTTGGGAAAGGTGGACATCTCTTCTGCACATCCTAGATACATATTTCACCATTCCAAACAGATGAACAGGAGAAACATCTTCAGGTGATAACCAACCGGGGCCGGTGAGAGGAATATGATCTTAGTTACGGGAGGAAGTGGTTTTCTAGGCCGACCTCTTTGCCAGAAACTGGCCCTGCGGAATGAACCGATCATCTGCTTGGATCTCACCCATAGAAACGAAGCCCCCTACAAAACGGTGACAGCGGATATTCGTGATCAAAAAGAAATCGAAAAGGTTTTTGATCAACACCCCATTGACATCGTCGTCAACCTTGCTGCCATCTTAGAAAGCGCGTCCAGCGCTGACCCACTGCTCAGCTTTCAAGTCAATGTGGAAGGTACCTTCAACCTCTTGAAATTATCTCAGGAGCATTCCGTTTCCCGCTTTATCTTTGGAAGCTCCCTAGCTGCCTTAGGAAATCCCGTAATTCAAGAAACCCCCATTACGGAGGATGTTCCTCCCCAGCCAACAGCTGTGTACGGACAGACAAAAGCCTTTGTCGAAAAGATGGGAATATTATTTTCCTCATTATCGGGATGTCAATTCATCTCAGCCAGGATGCCTATCATTGTGGGACCTGGGCAGCCCACGGAAACATCAGCCTGGCGAGCAGAAATCTTTCATAAGCTCTCCTTAAAAGGCAAAGTGCAGATCCATTATGCCCCGGACGAAATGATCCCTCTGGCCCACCATGCAGACGTCGCTGAAGCCCTGACCCATTTAACCTTGGCGGAGAGCATACATGACCACATCTTCCATTTGCCTTTTGAGCGCTGGCGCGTCCGGGAACTCGGTAGAACACTGAAGGAGATTAATCCACAATTACAGGTAGAATACGGCCAGCTGAGGTTGAATAGTTCTCCCGTTTCCGTCTCCTGGTCAAAGATGAAAGAGAAGTTTGGACTTTCAAAACCTTCGCTAAAAAACCATTTGCAGGATTACAAGAAAAAAGTGAATAACTCTTTTTGATTAAATTGGTTATTATGTATAGACCAGAACAAAGGAAAAGCCTAATTCTACTTGAGAAAAACTGGAGGCGTGGTTCTGGAACTTGATCGTAAGAAGACAATTTACGTTGAAGAATTTCCGACCCCGGAAGATCCAGCGAGTGCAGAGAATGAACGCAATTTAACCTTTTTTGACATGCCCCCGGGATTGATTTTCCGTTATAATCAAAAAAGGAGAACAATATTAAATCCAAGTATTCAGGATAATCATGAAACGATTTCTATAAAAATGGATCAACGCGCCAATTGATCCAAATTGTGAATTGGACAGAAAAGAAAACCGGACCGATTGTCCATAAAGCCCTAGATATTTTTAGGTTCACCAGACGTATCGGATCATAATCGATTTAGTGTCCATGCGTAAGAGGATACTCAACAAGGACAGGATAACAAAAGGAGGTGTAAATAGACGACACATTCAAGAAGAAGTCATTTTATTCTTATTTAGGAGGATATATTCATGGAAGTTCTAAAAAACATTTTGCTTTTCCTGGCGAACAACATCTTTAATGAGGTAGGCATCCTGATTGGCTTGATCACGCTGGTCGGATTACTCCTGCAGAGAAAACCCATTGAGGAACTCATCGCGGGGGCGTTGAGGGCTACAATCGGGATCTACATCCTGACCATTGGCACGAACATTTTCGTGGGGGGACTTGTTTCCTTCCAAACCATCGTTTCCAATGCCTTTGGACTGACACCTCCCGAAGCGACCAACACCCTGGGTGATTTTCTAGGTTCGCACGGGGGCACCATCGCGCTGGTCATCACCGTAGCCTTCTTCCTGCATGTGATCGCAGTGGGTATTTTCAAAACCGACTACGTGTATTTGACCGGGCACCTGATGTTCTGGATCTCCGTCCTCGTCACCGCGGCTCTGGTTGAACAATTTGGCTCATTAGGTCAGTGGGCCCTTGTCTTGCCGGGGTCAATCATCGTGGCCTGCTACTGGACCATCCAGCCCCTCTACCTGGCACCCCTGATGCGTAAGATCATTGGCTCCAATGACTGGGGCATGGGCCACACTGGATCCACTTCTTACTTCATAGGTGGTAAACTTGGAAATCTGGTTGGATCCAAAAAAGAACATGATACAGAGAAGTTGTCCCTCCCAAAACAACTGGGGTTCTTCAAGGACGTCAACGTATCCACAGCGCTGGTCATCGGCATCATCATGTTGATCTCCATGGCCTTTGCGGATCAAGGCGTTTTGGCAGAACAGGCCGCTGGGTACAACGCTGACATTCACCCCTGGGTGTGGGGCATCGTATCCGCCCTGCGCTTCGCAGCCGGCATTGCCATCCTGCTTTTTGGTGTGCGCATGTTCCTGGCCGAGATCGTCCCGGCATTCAAAGGTATCAGTGACAAGGTGCTCCCCGGCACCCGACCGGCCCTGGACGTTCCCACCGTCTTCCCCTATGCGCCTACAGCGGTGATGTTGGGTTTCCTGTCCGCCATCGTCATCTTCTTGATCACAATGATCATCTTTGCATCCATCGGTTGGTTCGTGCTCGTCCCCTCCATGATCATGCTCTTCTTCATCCCCGCGGGTGCGGCTGTATTTGGAAACGCAACCGGCGGCTGGCGTGGAGCAGTCCTGGCAGGCGGATTGGCAGGACTTTTCCTGGCCATCGGGCAAGCCATCACCTGGCCCATGCTCTCCAGCACAGCCCCCGAGCTGGCTACCCTGGCCGATCCTGACTGGTACATCCTGGCCTGGTTGATCTCGCTCCTGAACATCCCCTTTGCTGGCATGAACCCTTCAGCGGGGATCTGGATCGTGACCGGCCTGATCGTGGTCATCTTTGCCATCCTCCTAGTGATCTTGAAGCGAACAGTCTCCCGTGTCGAAGAAGAGCCCGCAGGAGAGGCTCCCTTTTCACGCGAAGAAACCTCGCCTCCCACAGAAGAGGACCTAGGCTAAAGGACCATAAGCTCCTATGACGAAAAAAGGCACTGAAGAACCCCTGCTCGCCGTAACGATTTGCGGTGTGGGTATGGGAAGCAGCCTCATCTTGCGCATGACATCCGAAAAAGCATTTAAGGAACTGGGGGTCAATGCCAAGGTGGTCGCAACCGACGTCGGTTCTGCCCGCAGCATGCAGCCTGACATCATCATCGGTCAGGCGATGCACACAGAGGAATTTGAGGGAGTGGCTCCCGTCATCGTTTCCATCACCAACTTCACCGACCATCAAGCCCTCAAAGAAAAACTGACCGAGCCGTTGCGTCAACAAGGATGGATGGAATAATGGAGAACATTGTGACCGCTACCCTTGTGGGTCTTGAACCTGAAGGTTGGCGGGAGGCGATCCGAGCCGTGTGTGCACCGTTACTCGAGGCAGAAGCAATTCAATCCACCTATATTGACCGTTGTATCGAGATGGTCGACGAACACGGTCCCTACATGGTAGTGGCCCCTGGTATCGCCTTAGCACATGCTCGTCCAGAGGACGGGGTTCTCAGGTTGTGTTTATCTGTAGCAACTTTGAGCGACCCCGTCCTTTTCCATCACCCTCAGAACGACCCGGTGGATCTAATTCTCGCTTTTGGTTCACCTGACAACCAACAACACATCCACCTGCTCACCGCACTCGCGGAAGGCCTCTCTGGTGGATTAGCGGATGATCTCCGCCGCTCCTCTACGCAAAAAGCTGCGGAGCAAGTCATGGAGGAGGTGCTCAAGGATGTCATTTCCTGAAAATTTGAAGCTGGGGGAATCAATGCGGACCCATCTTGCCCAGATGGAGGAAAACAACGAAGAAACGCTTAAAGCTATTGTGGAACAAATGCTCAAGGTCATCCAAGATGACGGGTTGATTTTCAGCGCTGGAACAGGCCATTCATTAGCCCTCGTTTTGGAAACCTTTTATCGAGCAGGCGGCTTGGCTTGTGTGTATCCCTTATACCACGCTGCACTGCTGCCCTTTGAAGGAGGTTTAACCAGCACACTATTTGAGCGCACAGAAGGTTTAGCCCGATTACTCATCGCCCAAGCAAACCCCTCCCCTAAGGACATGGCCTTCATTTTCTCCAATTCGGGTGTAAACCCAGTCCCAGTGGAATTAGGACAAGAGCTAAAGGAAGCAGGTACCACCGTCGTGGGTGTGGTTTCCTTGACGCACCTGCAGCAGGCTCCCAAACGTGCTGATTATAAGCTAAATGAAGTCGCAGATCTGGTCCTCGACACGGGCGTACCGTATGGGGACGCCTCGCTCCAGATCAATGGCGCCAGCACAGCACCTCTCTCGTCTTTGTGCTGCGTGTACCTCTGGAATCTATTACTGGGAAAGTTAGCGAAGCTGGCCCAGAAAAAGGGGGTCGAACTCCCGCTGTGGAGAAGCGCCAATGTACAAAACGGCGTTGCCCAGAACGAAGCCTTAATGGATAGATACCGGGCGAGGATCCCGTATCTATAACTTCACCAAGCAACGGCTCCAGAGAGATATTCTCCACACAAGAGCTTTATTCAATAAGATCCGCTTTCTTGTGCCGTGCCCATTATCAACCACATATCCATCCCAGCAATAGTTGCAAATGCTGTTTACTTACATCCAGCATTTGAGGATATCAAGGTATGTAAAACCTGCCGGGGAGATGATGACCCTCCCCACAATAATGGTCCGAAGTAAGCGTTGATAGAATGATAATTATTGATTAGGAGAGGCTCACACACAATGCAGTCCGTAGGTGAAACCCTTCCCGATAAGAAAGGAGATTATTCTCATGTTAGAAATAATCGTTGAAACGGTTCCAGATGCCCTGGCTGCTCAAGCTGGTGGAGCTACCCAATTGGACCTGAAATGTGATTTCGTTGAATACGGCCTGACACCATCTATTGGCACAGTAGAACAGGTCAGCTCTCATGTTGACATTGATGTGGTAATGATGGTCCGAACCTATGCAAATGGAATGGTCTTGGGGCCTTATGATTTAGAAATTATGTGCACAGATCTCCGCCTGGCAGCTGCTCACGGCGCGGATGGCTTCCTGCTTGGCGCCCTGACAGAGGATGGACACATCGATAAAAAGGCCATCCAGACCTTACAAGATGCAGCCGGGCAAATCCCCATTCACTTCCACCTAGCGTGGGAAATGACCGAGAATCCCCACCAAGCGCTGGAGGACCTCATAGAACTAGGTATAAAAAGTGTCAGGACTTCAGGAGGTCAAGGATTAGGGGGAAAAGCGCCCAAGGGAATAGAGGGATTGAAACGGTATCAGGAACAAGCCGGAGGACGGATAGAATTATTCCTAGCAGGGGGTGTAAATCACAAGAATATAGGCCAACTTGTGAGGGAAACCGGTATCCTGCACGCCCATGCCGGGACGAGTGTAAGGACACCACCAACCCAAAAAGGATCCGTTACCCAGACAAAAGTTCATCAGTTAAGATCGGCCCTGGATGAAGCGGTGGATTCTTCGCGAGGCTGGGATCAAAGTTCATGAAAAGCTCCCAAACGAGGTTCCTTAGATTCATTTAGGAAAGGAGAAATCCCTCATGGTGTTCACCTTGAAAAACGCAAACGTCATTACCCCTCACAAAAAGTATAAGCAATACGCCATCCAGGTCTCGGAGCAAGGGATGATCACATATGTGGGCCCCATGCAAGACGCACCGCCTGTGGAGGGAGAAAGCCTTGATGTAGCAGGCAGGATCATTATCCCCGGTTTGATTGACATACATGTCCATGGAGGCCACGGGATCACATTCGGTCAATTGGAATCACTGGAAGAAGATTTGAACGCGTATTCCGAATGGGTCGTAGAACAGGGTGTGACCGGTTTCCTGACGTCCATCACCGCCCCCACAGCAGAAGAAATCAGGGATCTAATACAGGCCTATGTACCCCTCTTTGAAAAAGGAACACCGGGAGCGGAACCGCTGGGTATTCATCTGGAAGGGCCTTTCATGAACATCGAGAAGAAGGGAGCCCAGAATCCGGCCTGGATTCGGGACCCCAGCCTGGAAGAGGCTGAAATGTACATTGAGGCGGGACAGGGGTGGATTCGCCAGATGACAATGGCCCCTGAATTGCCCCACGCGAAGGAAGTGGCTGCCCTCTTCCGAGAAGCGGGAATTGTCCTTTCCATCGGGCACAGCACAGCGGATTATGAGACCGCTGTGGATGCCTTGGAAGGGGATTGGAGCCACATCACCCACACGTATAACGCACAAACAGGGCTCCATCATCGCGCCCCAGGGATCGTGGGCGCTACCCTGGTTTCCGAAAAGGCCACAGCAGAATTGATTGCAGATGAAGTTCACGTCCATCCCGGAGCCATGAAGGTGTTAATCCGGTGTCTGGGGACGGACCGCGTGGTCTTGGTCACGGACGCCATGACTGGGGCGGGACTGCCAGATGGAGACTATGAACTGCTTGGATTTAAGATCACCGTTGAGGACGGCAAAGCCACCCAAGAGGATGGAACCATCGCCGGGAGTGTAACTGTTCTCAACCGCTGCGTTGAAAACGTCTCTAAAGATGTGGGTGTATCGCTCGCGGAGGCTGTCAAGATGGCCTCTCTCAACCCTGCGAGAGTATTAGGACTTTCTAACCTTCTGGGCAGCATAGGTGTCGGGAAAGATGCAAGTCTAACCGTGATCGATGAGGATGTCAACGTTTATTTGACAATGGTGAAAGGGAATATCGTGTACAAAGACCCACAACTCGGCTGAAGAAGACAAAAAAAGGTCCCCAGACGCTTGATTTTTAAATATCTCAGGTAAAATGTGAACGCTCCCCACAGCACTAGCATATGTGCTGTACACCGTAAGCGGTGGGGCTTCTAGGGATTAGAACCCAAGCACGCCATCCCACGTGCCAAAATATTCCGGGCGGCATTTTCATCTCTATCAAGAGAAAGACCGCAATGAGGACAATTATGAACACGTTCAGACAGACCTTTTTTGACAATCTCGCCGCAGCCAGAACACATTTGGGACGTATTCCTGAGTTCAACTTTTAGAAGTGGCGGTCGATTCGTCGCTCCAGCAGGGCGTTCGTGCAGGTCGGGCA
>JAWODY010000003.1:0-32862 GCA_046483045.1 Anaerolineales bacterium
AGTTGCTGGCAGATTGAATAGGCTTTTTCCCATTCCTTCCACTCAGAGAACACTTCAATCATCTTGTGCATTAAGCGGTCTTTTTCCTCCGGGCGTTCGATGGTCAGGCGTTCCTGTAAAAAGTCCCGGAAGAGATGGTTGTAACGCAGCCATGTGCCTTCGTTTTCCAACGGTTGTACGAAGAGATTGTATTGCATGACTTTGGCGATTAAACTCGACCATGTTTCACCTTCCGGGGGGTCACCAAGAACCGCTTCACATAAAGAAGCGTTAAACTCTTCCAGGAGGGAGGATCGCAGCAGGAAAGACCGAAATTCTGGTAATTGTTGATCCAGCACCTGTTGAGCCAGGTAATCGTATAAATCGACCCCTGAGGCCTGGGAAACACGGGCGTGCCCTGTTAGTCCTTTCCACATGGTTTCTGCGGAAAGCAGCAGACCGGTGATCCAGCCATCGGTACGCTCTGCAATGTTCTGGGCTTGTTTCTCAGAGATAACCTGGTGATATTTTTCTTGCATTAGAGTTTGGATCTCTTGAGGGCGGAAAGCCAACTCCTCAAAACTGAGACCTTTGACCTGTGATCTGCCCACCATAAGCGGCAAATCGGGCAAGTTGAGTAAGGTCCGGGAGGAAATGATCTGGTGATAGTTCTCATCCATCTCTTTAATTAATCGGTTTAGAAAGAGATTGATGTCATCATTGTCCTCTACCAGGTGATAATCGTCCAAAACCATCGTGAAGTGCTCATCAATGTGTTCAAAAGCGTCATTGACGATTGTCCTCACAAGGCGACTGCGGTCGTTTTTACTAAGGGATGCGTTTTCCAAGACAGACAGCGAGTTATGTCCAAAATCTGGAAACCGGTGTTGGATTGCAGAAATGAAATGGGCCAGAAATCGTTGGAAATCCTGATCAAGAGAGTCCAGAGAATACCAACATACGGGATATTCAACCTGGTGGGCAAGATCCACTAACAGGGATGTCTTCCCGTACCCCGCGGGTGCGGAAACCAGAATTAATTTATACTCAAGCAAATCATCCAGCATTTCCAACAATCGTTCCCTGGAGACCAGATCTGGACGCCTCCGGGGGAGGATGATTCGGGTGCGGGTAACAGGAATACTCATCTTTGCATGAACACTAATCTAAATAGATGATCCTTATCCAATGGAATACCTCATACCCAAATTATTATAGGTTATTTTAACACCTTTTTCAGATGTTATGATTAGGTTAGATTGAAGATATCCAGAGGATCTTCGAATTGAAAACTTAGTTGGCTCAAAAAAAACACAGGTTGGAAGGTTATTATATGAGGCCTTCTGACCAAAGGGGAGCATATCAAGAGATTAATTGTTGGTCCAGCTGCTGCTGGCAAATCAGAATTTGTCCTGGAATATGCCCGTGATTTCGCCCGGGGTTTTAAATATACCCCCCACGTCATCGTTCCTACGCGTTTACAAGAAATTTTTTGGGAGAAATGGGCAGCCCAGGCAGGGGGTGCTTTGGGTATATATGTGGGGACATTCGATGATTTATACACAGACGTCTTGTTCCAGGCTGGTATTGTAAGTATAAGGTTGTCAGAGCCGGTACAAAAGCGTGTCTTGAAAAGCCTTGTGGGGGATACCTCCCTGTGTTACTACCAAAACATCCGTCTCAAACCGGGTTTCATCCAAAAGGTGACGGATGTTATCCAGGAATTAAAGGCAGGCGGAATATCGCCAGAGGTTTTTCTATCCGCACTTAAAAAAATGGAAAGCGGACCACGGCTGATGGAGATCGGGGAATTATACCGGGATTATGAAAGGTACTTAAAGAAAGAGAATTTAGTGGATTATCTCGGAGCAGCCTGGTCAGCATTATATTCGATGCAGGAAGGAACTGTGATCCCTGATTACTGGTCTCCATTGATTGTGGATGGTTTTGATGATTTCACACCGGTACAGATCCGAATTTTGAGTCAAGCAGCGGCTCAGATTCCAGAGCTGACTGTCACGCTCACCGGAGAACCGGATGACCGCGTAAGGCCAATGGTCCATAAGCGGTTCCTGCGCACCAGAAAAGAGTTGAAGGACGCGATAACATTCGATGAAGAAATCCACCTGAACCCATCCCCAAGGAGGTTTCTAGCTCCGTCGATTCGAGGTTTGGAAAGGGATTTATTCGAAAAGGATGTCCGAAAAAAAAAGGGGGATGATTATATTTCCTTGGTCGCTGCCCCCGATAGGGAGGGAGAGGTTCGAAATGCACTGAGATGGTTGAAGAAATGGATCGTCAGGAAGAATTGGGAACCTCATCAAACAGCTGTTTTATTTCGAGATATTGAACCTTACAGGTCTTTTCTTTATCAAACGGCAGAGGAGTATGGTCTTCCGATTTATCTAGAAGAAGGCCGACCCCTCATAGAAAATCCTGCGGTTGCTGCCCTGATCAACGTTTTGCAAATCGCAAGTCCTGGGGACGAATATCTGGCTTGGCGAGAGGTAATAGAGGCCTGGAGATCACCTTATTTTGCATGGGAAGAAACCTTTCACAACGAGAACGCAAAAACCCCCATAGGCATTGAAGCATCCGATGCGGAAACGTTGAACTGGATCGCTCGGTGGGGAAATGTGATCCAGGGCAGTGATCAATGGGAGAAAGCCTTTCGTATTTTACTTTCCCATGAGGGAGAAGAAGAAAAACAAGGGAATCTTCGGACTGCATACCCTGGCACGACAACCAGCAGTAAAGAAATAGAGGTTATTTGGCGCAAATTTAGACGTTTTGTTCAAAGACTCCAGCCGCCAGAAGGGAAAGTATCTTACAGGAAATTGGTCGCCTGGGTGGAAGGGATCATTGGCAATCAAAGCCTAGAAGAGAGCCGGAAAACGGATTTGAACATGGTGCGTTGCGTTACAAATGGGCCTGAGGCGTTTAAGGAGCGTGATCTTGAGGCGTTAATCAAGTTGAAACAGGTGCTGCGTGGGTTTGTGTGGGCTGAGAGGACAATTGAAACACCCTCAGTCTCCTATCAAACATTTATCCAGGAATTGAGACAAAGCATTGAAGAAGAAAGGTATCATCCATCCCAATGGAAAAAAGAGCAGGGGATTCTGGCAGCAGATGTAGTGGCGGCAAGAGGACTTCACTTTAAAGCTGTAGCTGTCCTTGGATTAGGGGAAGGAGAATTTCCAGCTACGGTAGATGAAGACGCTTTCTTAAGGGATGTTGAGCGGAAAAAATTGCAGGAGGAATACGATCTCCCGGTTCCCATTTCCACCCGGAGTTGGGAAGCTGAGTATTTTTATGAAACAATCACCAGAGCCAGCCATCATTTACTGTTTACCAGGTCCAGGATTGCGGATAACGGCGCCTTGTGGCAGCCCTCTCCGTACTGGGAGGAGATCCGCCGGCATGTAAATGTGGAGCCGAAGATATTGTCCACACAGAATAGGCCTGCTGTTAAGGATTCTGCTTCCTGGGGAGAGGTTTCTAGAACGCTGGCTTCTTATCCTGACGCGAAAGACTTGTGGCGAGAATTTCAAGACAGGAAACCGGAGATCGCGGATTCTATTCAATTCACAAGCGATATCTTTTGTCAGCGATACCGCTGCTCTCAATATGAGGTTGGACTCCATGATGGGAATTTGAAGAGCAAGAGTGCAGAATTCAGCGAGCTTTTTGATAGTGAATATATCTGGAGTGCAAGCCGCTTAGAAAGTTATAAAAAGTGTCCTTTCATATTTTATACAAGTCACGTATTGTTGTTAGAACAGCGTAAACCTCCGCAAGTAGGGTTAGATGCTCGACAACTGGGTAATATTTACCATCATATCTTTGAAATCTTATATCGATCAGTTGGAGAAGACTCAGCTTTGGAACAGCTGCTGGAGAGCATGCCCCGGATTGCAGATTCTGTTCTAGATGCGGCTCCCCAACGGGAAGGATTTCGAGAGACAGGCTGGTGGCAGCAAACCCGGGAAGAGATCAAAGGAAATGTCGCCCGTTCGATTTCTGTCTTAGAAACCATGGATCCTTCTTTTGGGTTTTACCGAGCTGAACAAGCCTATGGGATACCAGGGAGGAAGGGCCCGGTATTGGTAGTGGAGGGACCTGGGGAAGATTATTTTCAGCTTAGGGGATATATTGATCGAGTGGATCGAGATTTGAAGGGAAGGGTGCGGATCATCGATTATAAGACCAGCGCTCCTTATGGATTCCACAATCAAGCTGTACGAAAGGGACAGAAACTGCAGCTTCCCCTTTACGCATTGGCTGCGGAGCGTGCTTTAAATGTGGGTTCTGTCAAGGATGGATTTTATTTTCATGTCCGGCATGCGGAAGCGAGCAGGTTACGCCTTAGGAATTTTCAACTTCAAGGAAAGAAGGGGCCGCGGGAAGCGATGAAGGTTTCCGTGCAGGAAGCTTGGAAAGCCATTTATGGAGCTCGTCAAGGACATTTTATCCCTCGCGTACCTGATACGAACTGCCCTCCATACTGCCCTGCAGCTGAGTACTGTTGGCATTATTCACCTCGACACTGGTAAGGATATTCCTTTCATGAAGAGAGATGCTCACCCTATCTTAAAACAAATGAAACCCAGCCCGGAACAGTGGGATCCGATTGTGTCACGTGGGAGTGATGTGGTGGTAACGGCTGGTGCCGGGACAGGTAAAACGCGAACACTAGTAGCCCGGTATTTGTCCCTGCTTGTGGAGGGATTGCCAATGCGCTCCATTGTAGCGATCACTTTTACGAAAAAAGCTGCCCGAGAAATGCGAAATAGGGTTCGTGAAGAGATACGGACATACCTAGAGAATGAAGATTTGGATGAAATGCGGGCAAAAAAATGGTATGAGGTGTACGACAATCTGGACGCGGCCCGGATCAGCACCATTCATACCCTGTCCGCAGACATCCTCCGCCATCATCCTGCGGAAAGTGTTGTGGATCCAGCCTTTGAAATGCTGGAGGAAGGGGAAATGGCATTGTTGAGGTCCCGGGCAGTCGAGGAAGCCATGGGATGGGCCGTGGATAATCCCCAAACGGTAACTTTGTTTACCGAATTTGGGGCTCGAGAGCTGCGGAATATTTTACGTTCCTTGATAGACAAGAGATTGGATCTGAACCAGACTTTGGGGGAGGGAATTCATAATTTATGGTCAGTCTGGAAGAAATCCCTCCTTGATCCTGTAAAAAGATTTTTGGAAGACCCTGTGGTACTCGAAAACTTTCATAGGCTCAGCCAATTAAAATGGGATGGAACACTACAGGGCGCAAAAGCATCGGGAGACAATCTTGCCCCCATCTTGGAACAAGCGTTAGATTATTGGGATCGAATTCAAAAGGCGAAAGATAATCACGATTGGGACCGTGTATCCTGGTATTTAGCGCCCTTACAGGAATCGCTAAAGCAAAAGGGGCGCAAGGAAAATTGGGCTCCCGCTCATCCCAAAAAGTGGATCGGGCAGATTCAGGAAGTATATGATCAAAACCTGGAATCGCTTGTAGATAAGGGAATGGATTTAAGCCTGGATCGCAGGATGGCTCAAGAAATCCTTCCCGCTTTATTCCGGCTGTATCGAAAAACGTTAGATGTATACACTGACAAAAAGGTCCAAAGTGGATCACTGGATTTTGACGATTTAGAGGAGAAAGTTTTATCTTTGTTGAAGGAAAATTGGGAAGTCCGTTCTTACTGGCAAAAAGAGGTTCAAGCGCTGCTTGTTGATGAATTTCAGGACACCAATCACAGGCAGCGTGACCTGCTTGGCTTACTTAACGGCGATCAAGGCAAGTTGTTTATTGTAGGTGATGGAAAACAATCCATTTATCGCTTCAGAGGAGCTGATGTGGGGGTTTTTTACAATGAAACGGAAAGGGTCCACAGCCTGGGTGAGGGATTCCATCTGGCCACCTCTTATCGAGCACACGAAGGGTTGATCGCAGCTCTGAATAAGATTCTAGAACCCGTTCTGGGTGGATCCGAATCGGACAGAGCATATGTCGCGCCTTTTGAGCCCCTACAACCTTACAGGAAGCAGCCCAGGCCGGGTATTAAAACTCCTTTTATTGAATTTCATCTCAGTGTGGGAAGCAAGGCAGAAGGGGCATTGGAGCGATCAGCTGGAGCAATCGCAGAACGCTTGAGGAGTTTAGTAGAGGGAGTTGGTGAAAAGTCAGCCTCAAATAGCCAGCCGGCGCTGGGGTATGGGGACATGGCTGTATTATGTCGTGCGTCAGGTTCTTTCCCAGCATATGAGAGCGCCTTTGAAAGCGCCGGTATTCCCTTTCTCATTGTTTCTGGGAGAGGATTTTATGAAAGGCCTGAGGTTCGGGACCTGCTGAACGCCTTAAGGGCTTTCGCTGATCCTTTTGATGATCTCGCTCTTGCGGGTTTGTTGCGTTCTCCAGTCGCCGGATTGTCGGATTTCGCTTTATATGCATTACGAAAAAAACAGCATGAAAGAGGACATCAAGCGTTATATGATCTCTTGAAACAGGATACGCTTTCTTTTTTAGGGAAAGAAGAAGATCGAGCGTATCGGATTAGAACCATGCTGCATAACTTCCATGAGCAAATCGGTCGGTTAACTGTGGCCCAAGTTTTAAAGCGATATTTAGATCGCAGTCATTATGTAGCAGCTTTACTGCGGTCAGGACAAAATCGGGGCATAGCGAATGTCGCAAAATTGTTGGCGGATGCCCACCAAAGTGGAATGGTTAGCGTGAGTCGATTTTTAGCATATATCGAGGAGCTGCAGAGTGTTTCTGTGCGCGAGGGAGGAGGTCCGACGATTTCCTCTGGGGCAGTTCAAATTATGACTGTCCATCAGGCAAAGGGCCTAGAATTTCCTGTCGTGGTCATCGGTGATGTGTCACGGCGGGACCCGCATGTGAGAGGCATGATTCTGGATGATCTGTTCCAAGTCGTCCTACCAACTTCAGAGGAAAAAATAGTATTAGGACAAAACGGGGAAAAACATATCCTGGACGCCGGATCAGCTGCGTATCGTTTGGCGAAGCAGCGCGAGGAGGATGAAGAAAGTGCGGAATCGGACCGCTTGCTCTATGTGGCATCTACCCGAGCCCAGGAAAAACTTCTCTTTTCTGGGATACTGCGGGGGCTGAAAAAGGATCATACACCGTACCGGTTATCAGGGTGGTTGGGAAAAATAGGGCGCTCACTAGGCCTGCATGAGTGTGAGATAGAGTACGATGAGAATGGGGTTGGGATAAACGAAATTACGCTCCATGACGTCTCTCAGTCCATCGCTTGTTACGTATATGAACCGGAGGCGGGACAAGAATTTAAAGTAACACAGAAACAATATCTTCCGGACGAGACACTGCCCAATGAGTTTCCGCTGTGTGAAACAGTCCCCGGTTTTAAAAGAATTATTTTTCCTGATGAAAGGGAACGCGAAAGGCAGGTCTGGCGTGTGGTCCCCGACCAGGCATATAAAAGAGCTCCGTCCTGGCTGGTGGGAAACCTTGTCCATTGGGCGTTGGCAGCGTGGTTTTTTCCCGATCATCAGGGAAAGGATTTCGGGTCTTGGGCGAGGGAAAAAGCTTATAACAGCGGACTTATTGAAGAATCAATAGTCGACATCGCTGTCCAAAACACCAGGGAGATCTTAGAGAGGTTTCAAGAGTCTGTTTTGTATCGAAAGATGAATGGCGCTGAAAAAAGGGTTCACGAAATTCCGTTCAGTGTTCCCGGAAAGGGGGGAGATTTCGAACAAGGTGTGATCGATGCCTTGTACCAGGAGGGAGAAACGTGGGTATTGGTTGAATACAAAACGGACAAAGTGATTGATCGACATCACCTGGATGAATTGCTGCAGCAAGGCGATTATATAAATCAAGTAGGAAGATATATAAAAGCGGTGGAGGTGATGTTTAACCAACGACCTCAACCTGTGCTTTGTTTCTTGAATTACAAGGGGAGTGTATATTTGGTACAGGATGCCTGGTGATGAATGTAATCTGAACTAGAGTGTTTGGTTTCCAGTAGGGTGTAAGACTGCAGGTTACATATTTGAAAAGTTTTCCTAACCGGATCAAGCATTCCCTTGGGGTATAATTACCTAGTAATTCTGGTATTTTTTTGAGAAATTAAATCTTGGAGTGATGACGTGTCAGAAGGCAATATTCTCGTTGTGGATGAGGATTTGAATTCATTGCGGTATCTCGTGAATAATCTGGAGAAGAACCATTTTCAGGTTTATGGGATAAATGAGATCGATAAGGCTATCAAGCTTTATAAAACGGGAGATATCGATATCGTTTTAGTTTCTCTGCAGCGAAATGATTCCAGTGGTTTTAATATCCTCGATGCCTTGAAATCGTATGACCCGGAGGCAAAGGTCATCCTATATACAGATGTGGGCACAAAAGGGAATGTGATGCGGGCTTTACGAATGGGGGCATCTGAGTTTATGGAAAAACCTTTAGAGATTGAGAAGCTGATCACTACTCTGCGGCAACTCCTCGCCAAGGAATCCGCCCCAAAAGCATTTCAGGGCGATTTGCGCACCATGAGCCTGGCGAGCATCATCCAAATGAATTGTGAAGAACGCATTGTTGGACTTCTTCATCTCCAACGTCCCGGTCAAGAAGGTAGAATATATTTTGATCAAGGTCGTATCGTTCATGCTGAAACGCAAGGGTTGAAAGGGGAGGAAGCAGTATACCAGATGTTGCGCTGGGATCGAGGGGCGTTTACCTTGAAGATGGAAGTCACGCCCCCACTGGAAACGATACATTCTGACTGGTCCGGCCTGATTTTAGAAGGGATGCGGCGCATTGATGAAGGTCAATCAGGTCCGGAATTAGAATGGAAAGAAGCAGGGCTGGCTGTGGAAGCAGAGGGGGACATAGAAGAGGACAATTCCGAACGACTATTGAGGGCACTATCCCGCATAAAGGGTGTAAATGACGTTTTAATATATTCTCAGAATGGGGAAGTCACCGCCGAAGAACCCACTAGGGATGGGAAAAAAATGGATAAGGCAGCTTCCTATCTCATCGGTCAATCGAAAATGTTAGCTGAAAAACTTTCAGCCGATCAAATCCAGAGAGTGCTGTTAAGGGATCAAGCGGGTAAGGAAATGCTGCTTTGGTGTGAAGAGGTCGTGATCTACTTCCGGTTTTCAAAACGAACACAAGCGGATACATTGTCTAGGGAAGCGTTGGCGAGGTTTCAGAGATATCGGTCCTAAGTTTAAGGAGAGCCACCATGATTTATCCAAAAGAGGAAGTCGTTTATGAAAACATGAATACCTCATTTACGAATTTCGGTGAGCTGCTCTCAGACTTGAAGCAAAATACATTCACCGGTTCCGTGCAGATCAGCTTCTGGGAGTACGAGGGGAACCTCTTTATTGATAACGGAAATGTCGTCAACGCTGTGGAGGAGATTGAGGGTGAAAGAGTAACCGGAAAAAAAGCTGTAAAGCGATTAATAGATAAAGCAAAGGAAAAAGGTGGATCCATCAGCGTCTACGCCTTGAAGGAGAACATGGTCACTGTTTTATCCAGCGTTGTACAGAGCGAACTGCTATTTGGGGACCTCTCCACGGAATTCACAAGCATCCAGGGTCTTATCAATAAATTACGGAAAGAAGATCAGACTGGATACGTAGAAGTGGATATCGGAGACGATTCCCAACAAGGATATATTTACTTTTTGTCTGGGGAAATCATCAATTGTCTGCTCAACAACGGAGGACAAGAAGTATCAGGTTTAAATATTCTACCCCGGATCATGGACGCTGCTTCTTCTCATGGCGCGACTTTTAATGTTTATAGAGCAGCTATTGAAGAGTCCTTTGCAGAGGGGGAAGAAATCAGGATTAGCGACCAATTCCCACAGGTGTTAGAAATCTGGGGAATCGTCATTCAAGCGGTAGAAACAGAGGTGGATGAGGTGTTGGAGGAAGGAGAATTTTTGAATGTTTTCAAAGAGGTCATGATTGATCATGCAGAAGAATATCCCTTTCTTGATCCCTTTGCAGCTAAATTTCAATACCACCGGGGAGAGATTGAGTATCATGGGGACCCGGAGAAGAGGCTCAGTCAGGGGGTGGGGATATGTTTGCGGGAAACCATTGAACGATTGGAAAAGGAAAACCCTGAGAGAGCGATTCATGATCACGCTTTCCAGGGGTTGATTGAGACGAAAGAAGAACATATGGGTATAATTACGAACCTGGGGATTGGGGATCATATTCCGGGGTGATCCAAGAAGGTGGGAAGAGTATGGATGAGGGATTGGGTGAAATCCTTGCTGTATCTGGAGTAAGGGGCTGTCTGCTGTTTGACAACCAGAGTAAGCTTTTAAGGAGGGAAGGGGCGATTACTCACAGCCAGAATGAATGGGATGGGGCAGGTGAGGTGCTCGTTCAAACCTTGGCGACTTTGGAATCAGGATACAAGAAATTTACGGATCTGGAAATTTATTTTAATGATAGGCGTTTGGTGCTGCGGGATTTGGAAAAAGCAGTCCTGGTTGTGATTTGTGATCCTGAACTCGATGTTGCTCTATTAAGGCTAACCATAAACGTGGTTATCAACCGGTGGAAAGAAAACTCAAGGATACAGCGTTTTTTTAATGACCATCATACCCAAAGGCGAGATGGGCAGCCTATCTTCGGATGAGAAAAGTGACCATAAATCAATGATAATCATTCGTCAAGGAAGTAATTTTTCTCACCTTTGGAATTTTAAAATGTCTACGATTTTCAATCATGCAGGAGGAGAAGAATGACGGAAGTGCTCACTGGAAAATTAGACCAACTACCATTGATTGACATCTTGAAAATGTTGAGTTCAAACGACCGGTCGGGCAGATTAAATCTTTCCCAGGGAAGGATCCAGGGGGAAATATATCTCAAGGAAGGGAGTTTGGTCCATGCAGCTACGGGGGCTCAAATTGGAGAGCGTGCTGTTTACACGATGATGGGGTGGTTGAATGGCGATTTTAGTTTTACCCCTGATGTCGAACCACCAGAAGAATCAGTGGAGTTGGCCACGGAACAAATCATGCTGGAGGCAGCTCGGAAAAATGAGGAATGGAAAAATATAAAAAAGATGATCCCCAACAGTGATGTCGTTTTTAAACTATCTCCAGCGGGTTCTCCGGAAACGGTCAGTTTGGAACCTGAAGAATGGCAGGTTTTAGCGCAGGTGAATGGCAGAAGGAGTATAGAGGATTTGTCAAAGGTTCTGGGCAGGGATGAATTTGAAATCGCCAAAATTTTATATAGCCTGACCAAAGCAGGTTTGTTGGAGGTTGGGGAAGAGAAAGAGAAACAAGCTGTGAAGGGGCTTAGTGAAGAATTCTTTGAGGAGCTGACGGAGGAGTTCACAGACATTTTGGGACCTCTGGGTCCGGTGATCATTGAAGATGAGATTCATGATTTAGGTGGGCCCCGGGAACATTTTCCACACCACAGAGGCGCGGAGCTTATTGAGCGTTTGAGTGAAGAAATTGAAGAAGAAAAAAAGAAGGTTCGCTTCCAAAAAGTGATGCTGGAAGCCTTAAAAAAGGATTCCTAGCAAACTCAGATTTCATGGAGTATGGGAACGTGGAGTTAGAGTTCAGGAGTCAGAAGGAGAGGAGATGATGAAACTTTCAATCGCGAATAAACTTGCTATTGGCTTTGGTATTGTAGTGCTCTTGTTGACCGCAGTCGCTGGGCTCAGCATAATCAGTCTGAACCGCTCACAGGGATTAATTGAAGAACTTATCGATTTGCAGAGGGTAGTACAAGCAACAAACCGGAGCAAAGCGGCTTTGCTTGCGGAGCGCGTTGGGATAGGTCATTACATCCTGACGGGTGTTCCTGGGGGATTGGAAAAAATGGATCAAGCTCGAGAGACCTTTTCGGAATGGGAGACCTTAATAGAAGAACGCTCTGGAGAAGAAAACACAAGATTGAATGAAATCATTTCAGCTCGAGAAAAATATCAAGATCAGTTAGACGACGCGATCTTTGTGTACGAAAATTTCCCTGATAACACCTCAGAAATATTGCGAGAGCTGGGGGAAGCTGACGGTTTTCGGGAAAACAATTTGAATCCATTGATCGATCAATTTTATCAGAACGAGCTGGAATCCCTGCAAAGAAAAGCAGCGTCTGTTAAAAGGATCACGAATTTAATGATTTTAGGTGGAGCAATTATTGGAGGGATCAGCATCATCATCGCTTTAATTTCAGCTTTTGTCATCAGCCGGGGTATCACCCAGTCCACTTCTCATCTCAGTGAAGCTGCAGATTCGATCAGCCGAGGTGATTTGGATGTGCCCATTGAGGTCAATACCGGAGATGAGATGGAGGATCTTGCTGAATCGATTGAACGCATGAGGACCAGCTTAAAAGCTGCCATAGAAAGGCTGCGCAGGTAAAGTTTTCTTCAGAGATATTCCCGGCATCCTCAGTGTAAAAGTGGAGGATGATTTTGAGGTAAATGAGAGGTATAATGATGGAAGGTGTTATCAGTAGATGAGGAGAGAATGATGTCGAATGGACTTTCTTTACCTGAAGAGCTGATGGGGAAGATAGACCATATTTTGGATCACTTGCAGCAAAAGACGCGCACAGACTGCATAATCTTGGCTGATGTGAGCGGGCAGGTGATCTCCACGCAAGGACATATGGTGGATGGTACACCTTCAACCGTAGCAGCTTTAGCGGCGGGAGATGTGGCTGCCATGAGTGAATTAACCCGGCAAATCGGTGAGGATAACCCACATGGTTCCTTTTTCCATGAAGGGGATCAAAAAAGTATTTACCTTCATAATATCGCGGGAAGTTTCATCTTAATAGTGATCTTTAGAGCAGAAACCCCTATCGGTTTAGTGCGATTATTTGCCAAGCGAGCAGTGGAAAAATTACGGGAATTAACCATTGAATTTGAAGAAGTGATCGACAAACCAAGCCCGGTTGACTCAGAAGATTTCAAGTCCGGCCTGACCAGAGAATTAGAACAAGCCTTTTCTGATGATTAATGTATTGGCATGTACATAAACTGGAAATTACGGGAGATCAACCTTAAGATCGTGTATTATGGTCCCTCCCTGAGCGGAAAAACGACCACCCTCCAATATGTTCACAGCAAGACGCACCCGGATCGGCGAGGAGATCTGGTTTCACTGAAAACGCGGGAGGATAGAACCCTTTATTTCGATTACATGCAGATTGAATTGGGGATGATTTCTGGTCTGAAACCACGCTTCAACATTTATACGGTACCCGGTCAAGTATATTACAAACAAACCCGAAAACTGGTCCTAAAAGGAGCGGATGGGGTTGTGTTTGTTGCGGATTCCCAAAGCCGGCGCCTGAGGGATAATATCCTTGCTGTACGTGATATGCGAAGGGATTTGAGGGATCTGGGGTTTAATCCCGAGCAAATGCCTCTTGTCTTACAGTGCAACAAACGCGATTTGGATGATATCGTTCCGGTGACAACACTCGAAAACCGCTTGAAAATGAATGGCGTACCTACCTTTGAGACCATTGCGATTCAAGGGGAAGGTGTTTTGGATGGCTTGAAAACGATTGTCAACCTCGTGGTTAATAAGACGGAACACAGGTTGTAACTTTCATGAGAAGGGGATCAGGAAGAAATGACACGTCACACACAAGGTAATGACCCCGATTCGGCGTCATCTTTTATCGATATCCTGGAGGAAATGAATGAAGAAGGGGAGTTTATTCGCTCTGTTTTGGCCACAGAAGAGGGGCTGCCGATCGCTGCGGTGCCGGATCATTCACTGGATAATTCGCTGAGCGCATTGGTATCCTTACTGCATAATGTGAGTCATGATGTCCTTTACCAATTGGAAATGAATGAGATAAGTGAGATCACCATTCGAGACCAGGATCGTTACAAGTTTGTTTGCCGCAGAATTAAAACTGCGGATGATAGCCTGCTTCTTGCGGCTTTGGTTCCCCCGGATTTGTATTATCGGCAGGTAACGAACCGGGCCATGAAACGTATCCAATCTTTTCTGAAGTAGCAGACAGGTTCTACGCAGGGGGAAAGGTCACTTTTTCGAGATATACCACCTCAGTCTAACCTTAATATCCACCCCACCAGCTACACAACCGAGGCTATAATAGAACATAAGTTCTGGTATTGGCGGAGAAATCCTCGTCAAAGGGCTCTGGTATAGGGATTTAAGATGGTGAAAAAATGAAAATTGAACGACCGAGTACGTTTCATCGCGGTAAGAACTATCTCCTTTTGGAGCGGGGAATTAAAGAAGGCGATGCCGAATGGAAAGAGGTCATTTTTTTGGCCTATGCACCTTCAGCAGGACAAATCGTGGTGAGGGGGAATGGGAAAGCGAGGATCGTTTATAGACGGAATTTATTTCTGGACCTTCATGAAAATGAGGATGGCAGATAAGTCGGTAGTCAGGGAAAGAAATTATGGTCAAATGTTGAAACGGAAGTAAATGATATCCCCATCTTGAATGATGTACTCTTTCCCTTCTATACGCACTTTACCTGCATCTTTAGCAGCTGATTTTGAGCCATATTTTTTGAAAACAGGAAATGGAATCACTTCAGCTTTAATAAAGCCTTTTTGAAAATCAGAATGAATGACACCAGCCGCTTCTACCGCAGTCGTCCCTTCCTGGACGGTCCAAGCACGCGTTTCAGATTTGTTAAATGTGAAGAAACTTATTAAATCCAGGACTCGATAACTTGTGCGGATTATTCTATTTAAACCGCTTTCATTAATACCCATGAGGGTAAGGAAATCTTCTTTTTCTTCTGGTTGAAGACCAATCATTTCCTCTTCTAAAACAGCGCACAGTTTAACTACTGCTGCATCCTGTTTCCGAGCGGTATCTTTGACTGTTTGCACACAAGGAGAATCTTGTTCTAGGTCGTCTTCTTGGACATTAGCGATAAAGATGACCGGTTTACTGGTTAAAAATCGTAATTCTTTGTTCAATGATTGGAAATCCGGATCAAATTGTAAGGGAAAGGTGGAGAGGGGGGAACCGTCTTGCAGATGTGTTTTCAATTTACGTGCCATTTCAAGCTGTGGTAATAATTCTTTATCCCCTTTGGATTCCCGTTCAAGCTTTTCAACTTTTCGCTCTAATTGTTCAAGGTCGGATAATACCAGCTCTAATTGAATGATCTCAATATCCACATTGGGTTGGATATGACCGCTGACGTGGACGACATTTGGATCCTCAAAGCAGCGCACGATGTGGAGCAGGGCATCCGTGTTCCGAATTTGTCCCAGAAATTGATTGCCTAAACCTTCCCCTTTGCTGGCCCCTTTGACGAGTCCAGCGATGTCCATAAACTCGATCGTGGTCGGAATCGCTCGACCCACATTCACCAGGGAAGCCAGCTTCGATAAGCGGTCATCGGGTACGGGGACGACAGCTTTATTGGGTTCGATCGTGCAAAAGGGGTAATTCGCCACCTCAGCATTCTGTGTTTGAGTCAAAGCGTTAAACGTTGTGCTTTTACCTACATTCGGCAGTCCAATAATTCCTATCCTGAGGGGCATTTCCATCTCCTATCTGAAGTTTGTAATCAATCATACCAGAATGAAAAAGGGTTTGGGATGTATGTTAGGATCTAAAGGTCGTTAGCCATACTCTTGTGCTCCGTAACCAATCATCTCCGAGATGGGTTATATAACTTGACAGGCAACCCGAACGAATTCTAATCCATCAAGCGAGGTCATCTTATGTCAGCCATCCGAATTATTACCGATACGGATTCCAGCCTTCCATTTCAGGTAGCAGATGATTGGGGGATCATTCAGGTTCCAATTACCGTTCACTTCGGAGAGGAGGTTTATAAAACAGGCGAGGAAATTGATGATGCTCTGACGTTTACACGTATTGATCGAGAAGGGGAATTGCCCACTACCTCAGCGCCCTCACCAGGGAATTTCGCAGAGGCTTACAAGAGGGCATTTGCGGAAGGCGCTGATGAGGTCATATGCTTTACAGTAAGTGGCGAGGTAAGTGCCACATACAAAGCTGCCTTAGCTGGAAAAGAAATCATTAAAGATGGAAATGTGACAGTCGTCGACACGAAAAGCTTGAGCATGGGACAGGGATATATGGTTTTAGAGGCAGCAAAGCTCGCTGAACAAGGGAAGGAACCGCAGGAAATCATCGCTGGAGCAGAAGAGGTCAGAGATAGAACTCATCTTTTTGCTGCCCTTTCCACCCTGAAGTATATGGCCATGAGTGGTCGCGTGGGACATCTAACAGCAGGAATGGCGAATCTGCTGAATATAATACCCATCCTTTCCATCCAGGATGGAAAACTTGATTTGCTGGAGAAAGTTCGCACAAAAGGTAAATCCTGGCAGCGGGTGATTGAATTGGTGGATCACGAGGTGGGGAAGAAACAAATTGAAAAGATGTCTCTCTTGCATGTTAACGCTTTGGAAGAAGCGAAAGCGTTTAAAACCCAAATTCGAGATCGTATAAAGAGTCCGGAAAAAATCCCTTATTATGAGCTCACGCCCGGTTTATCTGTGCATGCAGGAGCAGGCCTGGTGGGTGTTACTTTTGTAGTGGCGAAATGAATTCAGCTTTCCTTTTCATTTTTTCTCTCTTAGCATATAATGGCATCGATCTCAGAAATTATGAAAAGGGAGACATGAATGGAGGATTCAAAGTACAATGCGACCGTCGTAGGCAGGATTGAAGTGACACCCGATTTGATTATATTGAAAGTAGATGTGGATGAGCCCCGGGGTGATTTCGAGGCGGGACAATACACGGTCCTTGGCTTGTATGGATATGAAGAACGTTCTCCAAATTCGACGGAGGAAACGGTACCAAGCGAAGATGAAAAGTTGATCCAGCGCCCCTATTCAATCGCTTCTTCTAAGCATCAGAAAAGGCAGTTCGAATTTTATATCACCCAGGTCAAATCAGGGCAGTTGACCCCCCGCTTATTTAATTTAAATGTGGGGGATCGTTTATATGTCAGCAAACGGATTGTTGGTACATTCAAGTTAGCCGATACACCGGAAGGGAATGACATTGTGATGATCGCCACAGGGACTGGGATTGCTCCGTACATAAGCTTTCTCCGTTCTTACATCACGAATCGTCCGGAACAAAAAATGGCTGTCGTTCAGGGAGCTGCTGAGCAATGGGACTTAGGATATTCTAGCGAGCTGACTTTCCTGGATGAGGGCTTTTCTAATTTTTTCTATATACCCACTTTGACGGATGCGAATGAAACCTGGACTGGGTATGAGATGTGGATTGAAGATATGTTAGAAGATGGTGTGATTCAAAAGGAAACCAGGATCCAAATTGACCCTGAACAGACACACTTTTTCTTGTGCGGGAACCCTGTAATGGTAGAGAATGTCACGGAAATATTGCGTGAGTCAGGCTATAACAGGCACACCAGAAAGAACCCCGGTTCAATGCACATTGAGGAGTATTGGAGCTGAGGATCCCTTTTCAAGTGAATGAAACCCAAAGGGTTAAAAAAACCCTTTGGGTTTTTGGATTTATCGGAGGAAATTAATCAAGATACGTGAGCCATTGATCGGATTGAGAGTGGTTTCCTTTGGTAGCTGCATGGTATGCGTTTTGGATTTGCTTGGTAATGGGCCCGCGTTTTCCATCCCCAATGATTCGATGATCGATTTCACGAACGGGGACCACTTCCGCCGCGGTACCGCAGATAAAGACTTCATCGCTAATATATAACTGGTCGCGAGAAAGTGACACCTCTTTCAGCGGCAGATCCAGGTCGCGTGATAATTTAATGATACAGTCTCTGGTGATGCCGTCCAAAACAGTTCCTAATGGAGGGGTGTACAAGGTTCCATCTTTGACAATAAAAATGTTTTCTCCAGTGCATTCCGCCACATATCCATCCGGGTCTAATAGGACAGCTTCGTCAAAACCGGATCTCACAGCGAGTGATTTCGCATAAGCGGAATTGACATAATTTCCCGAAACTTTTGCTTTGGTCATCATCACATTGATATGATGGCGAGTAAAGGAAGAGACCATGAGGTGAATCCCTATCTGGAATGCTTCTTCTCCAAGATAGGGTCCCCATTCCCAGGCGGCGATGATGACCGCAGGCTCCCATTCATCCGGGTTTATACCCAAAGGTCCAGTCATGTACATATACGGTCTGATGTAGCATGCGCTGAATTGGTTTGCGTGAATGGTTTGCAGGGTTGCAGTGATTAATGTATCTGTTGAGTAAGGAAAATTACGGATGCCTGCTATTTTTATTGAATGCAGGAAACGTTTCAGATGGTCCTGCAGTCGAAATACTGCGGTCCCGTTTGGGGTTTGATAGGCACGAATCCCTTCAAATATTCCCAGACCATAGTGGAGGGTTGGCGTCAGCACGTGGACTTGTGCCTTTTGATAGGGAACTAATTTACCATCCATCCATAGAAAATCCGATTTCATGAAATAGGCTCCTTATCCTAAATGGGATATGCGAGTCTTGAGCCAATTATACTTGTTTTGAGCATCACAGACATGGTGTTTTTTTTGTTAGGGAATGAATGATAAATCCATTTTTTAGTGATAAAATGGATGAAGACCATAAGGAAAAGTTTTGAGGTGTGAATGGTAGAGATTATTAAGGTCCTTGTCGCCAGTGAAACCCAGCTCGTGTTGAATATGTTGGTATCCTTACTGGAGGATGATCCAAATATTGAGGTGGTCAGAACGGCCACTGATCAAGCGGATGTGCTTTCCACCCAAGAAAATTATCATATGCTGCTGGTCAGCGCCAGTTTGCCTGATAATGGAGCCATGGAATTAGTACGAACATTATCCGCTTCGGATGATCAAAAGAAGATCATCGTTTTGGGGATGACTGAATCTAAATCTCAGATATTAAGGTTCATCGAAGCGGGAGCGGATGGTTACGTTCTGAAAGATCATTCAGTGGAAGAATTAATTGAACGCATTCATATCACTGCAGATGACAAAGCCGTTGTTTCCCCTGAAGTCGCAGATGCGATTATGGACCGCTTAGCGAATTTGTCTGAATTATTTTCAGAAGTCGAGGAAGTCATTAAGGATCCAATTGATCTCACCCGGAGAGAAATGGAAGTTTTGGAGCATATAGGAGATGGTCTGACAAATAGGGAAATCGCCAAAGAATTACATATTGAATTGGGCACTGTGAAAAATCATGTCCACAGCATACTTCAAAAGTTAGATGTTAATAACCGGGAGGAAGCCGCTGCCTACTTGGCTTTAATTTCTGAAAACGAAGAGAAAGGAAGTGAAAACACAAAGCAAAGATGAAGGCGTGTTCTAGAAATGTTGTGAGTATTTTTCAGGGTCGCCAAAAACCAATATGAATACCGATCACCCCATTTCAGGATGATCTAAAGATCAAAAGGTCAACCAGCTGGTTGACCTTTTGAATTTAAAGGTTGCCTGATTTTTGTGCTTTGTTTTCAGACCATTTCCGCCAGGTTGAAACTTTCATCCTGGAGCTTATCTGCGACATTTGCAAAGGTGGGCTGCAGCTCAGGCAGTGTTTTAAATGCTTCTCGTTCCTCATCCGGACGACCTACCGCTAATACGCCCTTCAATTGACCTTCGTCAAAGTAAAAATATGCGAAACGTCCGGTTTTGATCGACCCTCTTCTTACCGTTTGGTCCCATGAGGTCAAATCTCCCCAGACTTCTAAACTTAAATCATATAGATCTGAAAAAAAGTAAGGAAGGGCGGTATAGGACTGACCCTTGCCAGCCATATTTCGCCCGGCAATCCGACCTTGTCTGCGGGCGACATCCCAGTGTTCTACTTGCAACCTTTGATCTGAATGAGGGTCAGGCCAGGCGGTGATATCGCCAGCGGCGAAAATGTCTGGCTGGTTGGTTTGCAATCTTTGATTAACGGGTATAGAACCATCCTGGCGGATTTCCAGGCCGGAATCTTTTGCGAAATCGGTATTAAGCTTGATGCCTACACCCATGACCACAAAATCCACATCCAGATGTTCGCCGTTGTTCAAGATAGCCCGCTGCACGCTTGTTTCCCCTTCTAAACCTTCTGACAATGTGTTCGGAAGCAGGCGGACATTATTTTCGCTGAACAAATCATACAAATGTTCACTCAGTTCTTCCGGCACCACATGTTCCAAGAGGCGCGATTCCGGGAATATCTCAATCACCTGCGTGCCGAGCTGGGAGATGGTGGCTGACACCTCAGCGCCGATGAAACTTCCTCCCATGACCAGCGCACGTTTATTCACGCCCGCAGCCTCCTGAATTTTCTGTGCATCTTCAATGCTGCGCAGTGTAAAGACGTTCTCTAATTCATTCCCCCAGATGGGAAGACGAATCGCGCTCCCTCCGGTGGCCAGCAGGAGTTTCTCATATCCAATCTCTTCGCCATCTTCCAGGGTGACAATATGGTCTTTGGGAGACAGGTCAGTAGCTTCTCTGCCTTTAATTAAATTGACATTCAATTCTTGATACTTATCTGAGGGATGGAGGTAGACATGGTCCAAATCCACCTCATCTTTCAGATACCCTTTGGAAAGGGGTGGGCGTTGATAGGGAGGGTGACCCTCTTTGGTGATCAAGGCAATCGAACCTTCTTGATCCACTTCACGGATCCCCTCGCATGCTTTCCCTCCAGCAATGCCTCCGCCGATAATGAGATAGGTGTAACCTTTCATGTGGTCCTCCTTTTACACCAATTCAACTTGGTGTTCAATCTCTAAACCCTGGCGTAACAGGTTGGATACGGGACATCCCTGATCAGCTTTTTTTGCCAACTCCAGAAAGGTCTCTACGTCATCCAACCCATCCACCTCACCCCGAATGTGTAATTCCATTTTTGTGATCCCAAATCCACCTTCATCTTTCTTTTCGAGGGAGCAAGTGGCCTGGGTGTCAATGCTGACTGGGTCGTACCCTTCTTGATCGATGACATTGGCAAAAGCCATGCTGTAGCAAGCGGCATGGGCTGCCGCGATTAATTCTTCGGGATTTGAGCCGTCCTCATTCTCAAAACGGGTACTAAAACTATACGGGGTTTCGAAAAGAGCCTTGCTTTCCGTGCTGATCATCCCATTTCCGAATTTGAGATTGCCGCCCCAAAGAGCGCCTGCTTTTCTTTTTAGGGTAGTCATTGTTTCCTCCTGTATACCAAATCAGCCTAAAAAAGTTTCGTGCGTGTGTTTTCTATCCTGAAATTTTATTCGAATGTTGACTTCTTTTTCGATATCGACACCATTAATTCGTCAAATGAATTCGCAAATTTCACTACTCCTTCATCCAGTAATTCTTTAGTTATATTCTCCAGATGTATTCCTAAGGATGACAATTGACTTAATTGATGTTTCACTTTCTCGATATCTTTGGTCAGGGTGTTTGATACCGTTCCATGGTCGAGGAAAGCATCCAGTGTCTGTGGGGGAAGGGTATTTATTGTGTCTTTACCGATAAGTTCATCAGCGTAGAGAGTGTCTGGATAAGCAGGGTTCTTTGTGCTTGTGCTGCCGTACAACACACGTTGGACGCGGGCACCCCTTTCAGCAAGGGCTTTCCAGCGAGTTCCAGTAAACTTTTCAAGATAATCCTGGTAAACCATTTTCGCTGATGCGATGCCGATCTTTCCTTGTAAATCCTTTGCGTCCGGTTCATCCAATGCCCCCAATATCCTATCGATTTTGACATCAATGCGGCTTACAAAGAAGGAGGCTACAGATGAGATGTCTTTCGGGTTTCCGCCATCCGCCACAAACTGCTCAAGTCCCGAAATGAAAGCGTCTGAAATGTGTTCATACTGGCTTCTGGAGAACAATAAAGTCACATTGATGTTGTACCCTTGGCTGGTGAGGGTTTCAATAGCTGGCACTCCCTCTGGTGTGCCGGGGACCTTAATCATAAGGTTGGGTCGATCCACCAGATCCCAGAGCCGCTGAGCTTCTTCAATCGTGCCCTGGGTATCATGAGCCAGATGGGGGTTCGCTTCCAGGCTGACATATCCATCCTCTCCATCACTTTGTTCAAAGATCGGTGAAAGGATGTCACAGGCTTTTTGAATATCTGCGACCGCCAGGGATTCATAAATTTCGTGGGTTGATTTCCCTTGGGAAGTGAGTTCGGTGATCGTTTGATCGTATTCCTCCCCATCTGAAATCGCCTTATCAAATATGCTTGGGTTGGAGGTCACGCCACGCAATCCCTTTTCAACATATTCTTGCAATTCACCATTTTCGAGAATGGATCTGCGAATAAAGTCCAACCAAATGGATTGGCCGAGTTTTTCAAGCTGGTGAAGTTTGGTTTGGTTCATGCTGTTTCTCCTTTGATCATGCTCCCTATTTCGGGTGTGATTATCCAATCGACTAACCAGGCTTCTCTATCCCGCTTAAGGCAAACCAGGCCTGCGTTGTGGAGATCAATCACTTTATGATCCGGGTCACCGGTGATTAAATAACCTGCTATTCTTTCCATAAAAGGCAGATGGCCAACAAGCAATAGATTTTTATTACCAGCAGTCACTTCGTCCCCGACAGGTTTGACGTCATCAACGGGACCTAACCCGGATGCTTCGACAATCCCTTCCTTTGGGGAGAGATATTGGCAAAAAATTTCCGCAGTTTGTCGCGCCCTTTTTTTACCACTATGCCGGATCTGGTCGATTTTCAGATCAAGGCTTTTCCCGGTTTCAGCGACTTGGATGGCATCTTTTCTGCCTTTGGGTGTCAATGATCGATCAGGGTCTTGTTCTTCAGTTTTCGCTTCCGCGTGTTGAGCTAAATAGAGATTCATATCTCCCTCTTTTTCTATTTTTATAGATGAACTAGCTGTCCCTTTCCTTACCAAGCTCGGCGGTTTGTGAACATTTGCCTATTGTACCAATATTTTATTTGGCAGCAGCGGCCAAGGTCATACTGACGGGCAAGCTCCACATGGTTTCTTTTTGGTGATCCTTGATGGTGAAATCAGCATGATGAAGCAGTGCCTGGACGGGTATGGGTCGGCAATCCAGAGCTTTTGGGAATTTGTTATGCAGCCATTCATAAAGTCGACCGAAAAAATTTAGGGGTTCGTCTTTAGCTAAAGAAACGATACAAATACGCCCCTGATTTTTCAATGTTCGACGACACTCCACCAGGACTTGAGCGATATCCAACGTATGAAATAGTTCCAGGGTAAAACTGATGAAGATCGCTTCCATCGTCCCTGAAGAGAAAGGAAGATTGCTTGCATCATCCAAGACCAGACTGACACTTTTAGATAGTCCGTGATCGCGAAGCCTTTCTCTGCTGATTTGAATCATTCCCTCTGAAATGTCGACCCCATAAACATGTCCTGACTTTCCTGTGCTTTGCGCGATTTGCACCAAAGCGTGGCCGGTGCCACAGCCAATTTCAAGCACATGCTCACCCTCTTGAACAGCGAGCATCTCCAATCCAGTGTTAACATACTTCTTTTCGCTTGACGCGGCCAGCGTATCATAATATGTACTGATGGAGTTGTAATAACATCTCGCTTCCGCTTTTGAGCGGTTCACGCTGGCGATGTCGACATCTACATCAAGGGAAGGAATCGTTTGGAAAAAAGTCATCATTGCGCTTCTTAACCCATGTGGGACATATTCAGGGAATTTGTTGACTAGTCTTCAGAGAGCTGATCACGAAGGCGATCGCCAAGAAATGGCAGATTAAATAGAGGGGCGAAGAGGCAGAAATCAAATAATCCTGCAGCCAGTGGCACTAGCCCGATGATGAGTAGGACCCACCGCCATATTCCACTTATTGCCCATATGCCGAGGGCAATCAATACCAGCCCTGCCAACCCGCGTAGAATCCGCCCAGCTTGGCTGCCTAAAAACTTGAAGATTTGCACTTTGACCTCCTGTTTTGTGAGGTTTGAATTTGTTCTCGAGTTCACTGTGTCCTGATTTCAATTATCCTTCTATTTATAATGTACGAGCCTGCTTCTTACGTGTCTATAGGTAAAGAAAGAAAGGTCGATCTATATTTCGATATATATCAAATAGTCAGAAAAAAGAAAGGAGAAAACTTTCCTATAATAGCTTGTCACTGGAAACCATTTTAAATTCCCTGCAGGATTATTCTTTATCCTAAGAAGTAAAATGAATTTACGCATATGAATAGGGAGGAAGTATGAGCATGAAATCGATCCCTGAAAAGTTCGAGGTTTTATTTGGTAAGCGGTCTTTCGGTCATTTGGCAACCTTGATGCCGGACGGAAGCCCCCAGGTCACACCGGTTTGGGTGGATTACGATGGTCAATATGTCCTGGTGAACAGCGCGGAAGGCCGTCAAAAAGATCTCAACATGGAGCGGGACCCGCAGGTGGCGATCAGCATCCAGGATCCAGACGACCCTTACCGCTATGTACAGGTCCGCGGGGTAGTGGAGGAAATCACCACCCAGGGCGCGGATGAACATATTGATAAACAGGCTCAGAAATATCTGGATGTGGAAGAATATCCCCACCGGGTCCCGGGTGAAGTTCGAAAACTGTATAAAATCAAACCGGAGCACGTCTGAGCTCTCATTTAATGAATTTTCATGCACACTGAATCTGAATAAAAATACTTGGATCTTCACCTTACTAAAAAGAAATGTAACCATGCTTGTATCTATTCTTATCGCAGGGATACATTCTAGAATGGGAATAATTCCTTATCATGTATTTATGAGAAAGGAAGGAACTGAAAGCAAGGAAAGAAGTTATGCAAAATGAAACAATGCCCCAGGTGGAAAATTATCAACGTTTTGTGGGAAAGGAAACTGTGGATCGGGTTCAACATAAGGCAGGAAAACTGGAAAACCTGCATGTCGCCCACGTGAATTCTACATATTATGGGGGAGGCGTGGCGGAGCTTTTAGGCGCGTTAACCCTGTTGATGAATGACGTTGGCATACAAACTGGATGGCGAGTGATCCAGGGCAGCCCGGATTATTTTAGTGTCACAAAAAAGTTGCATAATGCATTACAAGGAGATGAGATCAACCTTACATCCCTGAAAAAACGCATCTATGAAAATGTGGTCTATGAAAATGCGATTCGGAACCATCTTGACCACGACAGAGTAATAATCCACGATCCGCAGCCGCTGCCCATGATTTCGCATTACGAAAAACGCGGTCCGTGGATCTGGCGTTGCCATCTCGACCTCACAGATCCAAATCAAGATGTGTGGGAATATCTGTCCCAATTCATAAATAAATATGACGCTATGATCGTGAGTCTGGAAGAATATAAACAAGATATTCCCGTTCCCCAGACGCATTTCAAGCCAGCGCTTAATCCTTTCAGCATCAAGAACCGGCGCTTGTCAGAGGAGGAAATGGATGATCGTCTTGATTACTATGATATCCCGACGGATTTACCCATCGTAACCCAAGTTTCACGCTTTGATCGTTGGAAAGACCCAGAGGGTGTCATAGAGGCCTTTAAGATGGCTCAAGAGGACATCGATGCTACACTCGTTCTCCTGGGCAGCATTGCCACCGATGATCCGGAAGGGCAAAAAGTGTATCAATCTTTATTGGATTCCCGCGAGGAACGTATCATCATCCTGGCAAAAGAGGATACAGCCCTTGTCAACGCCCTTCAGACGCGGTCTGCGGTTGTCCTACAAAAGTCGATTCGAGAAGGCTTTGGCTTAACGGTGACCGAAGCTATGTGGAAAGGGACTCCGGTCATTGGTGGCAATGTTGGGGGCATAAAACACCAAATTCATGATGGGAAAAACGGGTATTTGGTTTCTTCCACTGAGGAGGCAGCAGAAAAAATCGTGACCCTAATTAAAGATCCGGATCTGCGGGAGGAAATGGGCCATAAAGCCAGGGAATCTGTCCGGGATGACTATTTGATGATCAGGCTCTTAGAACAGCACCTGGACCTTTTGGATAATTTCGAAACGAGCTACTCATATCGAGAATAAAATAACTCATGAGGTTGATGGGACAAGAGAGACGAACTCAGGTTAGTGGTAAACAGAAGAGGTGGCTGCAATGTCTGAAAAAACTCAAGAAAAGTCTAATGATCATAATCTTCCGAAAGAAGACGAGGAATACGTTGAAGTAGTACCGGTAGATAAAGAGGAAAGGGAAGGCGAAGATTATCTCTTAGAAGAGGAAATGCCCCTTGACAAATTGGCGGCGGATGAACGTTCTGAAGATACCGTAGAAAGACAGAAACGGTATACGGAGGATGAAGCCGTAATGGAAGATTTTGAAGAAAGGCAAAAATTAGCCCATGGGGGTCGGGAGAAGATCAAAGAGGAATTAGAAAAGAGCCATTTCAATTCACCTGATGTAGCGGGAGGAGATATAGACGCTGATTGGGAGAGCGCGGATACAGGGAGTGGGGCAGAGGCTGTTGGTGGAACGGAGCCTACTCCAGATCAGGATGTGGTGGATAAGTTGGGGGAAGCGGTGGGGATTACTTACGATGATGATGAACCGTTAAATATTGAAAAGAAAATGAAAGAGCGCAGGGAAGAACGATTGGAACCTTACTCCGAGCATGAGGAAGGGATATCAGAGGGGGAAATCAGTGAAGGGGAAGAAAAAGAGGATAAAGAAAAATAAATGGGCATGGATTGATTGAAGGGAAATGTAGAACTGAGCAAATCGTAGGGAAGAAGGAGGTATCGCATGCGTTTCTTTAGAGGATCGGTTGTAAAGGCCGCGGATGAAGAGGAAGTAGGCACGGTGGATAGAGTGATCATCGATCCCCACACGAAAGAAATTTCCCATCTTGTAGTCGGGGAAGGGATGTTGTTCCCTACAGGGAAGGTGATTCCCATTGAGATGGTGGAATCAACGAATGAGAATGAAGTGTGGTTAAACAAGCCTTCTGAAGAGTTGGATTCTTTGCCAGTTTTTGAGGAAGCTTATTTTGTGGAGCTAGGTGAGGCGGAGCAGCCTTTTGAAGACCTGGACGCCCTGTACTGGTATCCACCTGTGGGGGGGTGGTGGAATACGGGGAACATACTGGGGTATGCCATGCCTAAATACATAATAAAAGCGGAAAGAAATGTCCCAGAGGGAATGATTGCCCTTGAGGAAGGCGCAGATGTGGTGACCCAGGATGGCGAGCATGTGGGGCATATTTCACGAGTAAAAACGGAAGACGAGAAAGTCACCCACATGGTGGTAAGCGAAGGGCTTTTGTTTACCGAGGAAAAAGCCATTCCCTCTAAATGGATTCAGGAAGTCAGAGAGAACGAAGTCCTACTCTCTGTGGAATCAGAGACGCTGGAAAATCTGCCTGAAGAATAAGGTAACTGATTACCATAGGGATCATCTGGGAAGAGATGAAGTTGGTGGATATGAAAGAAGCGATGTTCTATGAGTCCCTGGGAGACCAAGAAGTCCGCTGTGATTTATGTGCACATCACTGCAAGATTCAGGAGGGCCAACGGGGGATTTGCCATGTTCGGGAAAATCAAGGGGGTTCCTTAAAAACCCTGGTCTATGGGCAGACCATCTCCCAGCATGTGGATCCCGTTGAAAAGAAACCTTTGCTTCATTTTTATCCTGGAAGCCGGGCGTACTCGATCGCAACCCCGGGATGTAATTTTCGCTGCCAATGGTGCCAGAATGCAGGGATCTCTCAAATGCCCAGAGAAAGACAGATGATCATAGGGAGTGAAGCCAGACCGGAAAAGATCGTGGAAACCGCCATGGATCAGGGCTGTAAGAGCATTGCTTATACATATACGGAGCCCACGATCTTTTTTGAATATGCCTATGATACAGCGCAAATCGCCCACGAGCGTGGGTTGAAAAACATATTTGTCACTAACGGGTATATGACTGAGAAAGCACTCAAAAAAATTGAACCATATCTGGATGCAGCGAACGTAGATTTGAAGGGCTTCCAAAATGATTTTTATCGAAAATATGTGGGAGCGAAGCTCGATCCAGTCCTAGAAAACTTAAAGAAAATAAAGGAATTGGATATTTGGTTGGAGGTCACAACACTGGTAATCCCAGAATTAAATGACAGCAATCAAGAATTAAGGAAAGCAGCAACGTTCATCGCTGAAGAGTTGGGGGAAGAAACCCCCTGGCATATCAGCGGATTTTATCCTTCTTACCAGATGCAGGATGTCCCTCCCACCTCACCGGAGCGCTTGCGGAATGCGTATCAGATTGGAACGGAAGAAGGCCTGAAGCATATATATAACCGGCATGTCAAAGGGGGAAGTGACACACATTGTGCTGGTTGCGGGGAGACATTGATCGATCGCCAGGGTTATTTGATCACAGAAAATTGGATCGAAGGCACAGACAGCTGTCCCAATTGTGGGGAAAGAATTGCGGGAGTGGGAATGGTGGGATGACGATCGAATTTACGGAAGCTTAGTTCCCTGGGAAACCAGCTAAGGAGGGGTTTTATGCCAGAATTACCTGATGTAGAAGTGTTCAGGCGATACTGCCAATCCACCAGTCTGCACCAAATGATTACGGATGTTACGGTACATAGTGAAAGAATATTGGATGGAATCACTGAAGAGGGGTTGAGAAAATACTTAAAGGGGCACAAGTTTCAAAGCACGGATCGGCATGGAAAATATTTATTTTTAGATGTAAGTGGAAAAGGATGGCTCGGATTACATTTTGGGATGACCGGGACCTTAAAATACTACAAAAATAACTATGAAATCCCCGACTATACAAGAGCGCTGTATGACTTTGAAGAAGATTCCCATCTGGCTTTCATCATGCCGCGGAAGTTGGGATCCATCTTTACTGCGGATCAGATCCAGGACTTCGTGGAGGAAAAGGAGTTAGGACCGGATGTGTTTAAAGAGGATTTCGATGAAAAAGCATTTTTGGAATTAATATCCAATCGGAGGGGGATGATTAAATCCCAATTGATGAACCAAAAACTCATGTCAGGGATCGGGAATGTTTATTCTGACGAAATCCTTTTCCAGGCGAAAATTTATCCCCGAAAAAAGCTCAAGGAATTATCGGAGGAAGAGAAAGGGAAAATTTACCAGACGATGGGAGATGTACTCGATACGGCCATAGAAAAGCAGGCGGATCCAGATCAATTTCCCGCCTCTTATCTTACACCCCATCGAAACAAAGAAGGCACCTGTCCCCGGTGTGGTCGGGGGCTAGATAAAATTAAGGTATCTGGCCGTTCAAGCTATTTTTGTCCATTCTGCCAGAGGTAAAAGAAACTTAGGGAAACTTCCTGCGTTGACAGATGACCAGGGGGGTCTTGAATCTTGAGTTATTCCTTGTTTTCTGTTTCTTCCTCAACGCCTATTTTCGTTAGGATTTTATGTTTCATTTGCTGGTCGTAGACATCCCACTTTTGGTCTTGATAATCTTCATCATATTCACCAGACAGAAAACTAAGGGGGATTTCAAAACCGCCGGCAGATAATTTTCCGCCGCCATAATAGAATCCGCTTTCGTCTCTTCCAATTGTGTCTTTAATGAATTGGTCGATATTCATGATCAATTTATTGGAGCGCAGGGAACCGATGAGTGTCTCTTCATCGTTGTCTTCTTTAACGATGCCATATACGATAGCTGTATGAACGTTTTCTTCCGATAACAGAAAATCTGCAGCCTGCGGAATGGCATCTCGATCATCAGATCGCAAATATCCTATCCCGGCGATGGAGTAGCTTTCCACTGTATTCCGGTTTCCCAAGGCGACGTGGATGATCTCCATGGTGCGTTTGGACCTTGGTTGGCTCATGATCTGTTCGAGCATATCCCTGTCATAAAAGGCGCAGAGATACAACGCAGCCTGGATATCCTCTTCGCCAGCGCGGATCATGTTTTTGGTATCCGTCAAAATGCCGTGCATGAGGGCGGTAGCTGCCAGGATGTGGTCTTTTTTTTCCGGGTCTAATGAAAATAGACCTTGCTCAAGGTAAGTCGCGTAGATGGTGGCTGTGGCTCCAACCCTGCGTATGTCGCAGAATGCTGGAGATAATCGGTCCTGAGGTTCGTGGTGATCGACTACAATCAAGGCAGGCACATTCGCATCTTCTAACGCTTCGACGATGCTTGAGGCCGTTGTCCCCTGATTGTCAATGAAAACAGCTCCATCATATTGGTCCAGATTTATCTCTTCTTGAAAGGAGAACATATCCAAGCCCAGTAAATTTACCAGGGCTTTGTTTTGCAGGTGGCTGATTTTACCGTCGAAAACGATATCCAGTGAGATGTTGAATTTCTCATTGATCAATTGATGTGCAAAAGCCGAACCAATGGCATCTGGATCTGGATAATCCTGGATCACTGTAATATGATGTTCGCCTTCATGTTCTTTAAGTACGGAAAGTAAATCTGTTTTTTCATTCATCCTTTTTCCATCTCTTAAATGAGAACCAATTCATTCTTCAGCGCTTTTCGTGCAAAGTTGACAGAGTGCTTCATCCGGAATAACGCTCATGATGGGGGATTTTTTTCTGTAACAATGTCAGCATTTCCTCCAAAGACCAATCGATATAGGTTTCTTCATGTAGGTCAACCCACCGGATTTTGGCTTTTTCCCCGTTGTTGCTGATGGCCAGGATGGAGATAGCTGATCCAGGAATGAGCAGATCGTTTAATTGATCAGGGATGTTTCCTGTAGAAGACAGCGTGACAAAGACCCAATGGGCATTGTGCTTTTCTGCCAACTTTTTAATTTCCGATAATTGCTGTGTCTCGCCCAAAATTTCCAAGCTAGGAGATTTATCAATTACGCTTTTGAGCATTTCCCTCAGCAACCTGGATTCGTTGGCTAAAACAATGCGACATGTTTCCATAGCATTCCTTTTTTGTGTGTAAAAAAATTTACCTTTAAGTAAAGCGTATACTACATCCTAAGCATAGCATGATGAGAAAGAAAGCCAATATATCAAGGAGGTAGAAAGGGTTATATTTCTAGGTACAAATCAGGTTACCTTCTCTATATACCCAAACATATAACTAGAAAGACCTTCATATCTATAGAAATTTGAATGAAATTGTTTTACAGTAGGAGAAGAATGATGGAGAAGAAGTTACATCAACACAGATACGACATTCATATAATGGTAAATAATATGGACAATGGAGGCTTAAAATGACGAACACATATACCTACACTGCACGAAGCGCTGATGATTCCCAAAGAGTTATCACGTTTACATTGAGAGAAGAATATCTTGAAGTCAATCTGACGGGTATGTTGGACAGCATAGGAGAAGTTGTTTCCGAGGAAGAAAAGGGGGATACGATCAAAGCGCAAGTAAAAACCCAGGCTAAACCCGCTGCATTGAAAGTGATGGAAGCGTTTTCAGGGCCAATTCATATTTCTGATGTAACGGGCGAGGTGAAGGGTGATAAGTTAAAACTCCGGGTCTGGAAACGCATGGCTGGGCTTAGAGCAGCCCCTATTCTGTTAGATTTTGAAAGTGTGGATAACCCTGAGGCAGCCAAAGCTTTTGTCGCCGAATTGAAAGAGCGGAAACAAAGGGCGGAGCATCTGGGTAGATTTTTTGGGCCGCTAGATTATTGGTTGGGTTGGATTGCCTTAGCTGTGGTATTACTCGTGCTCTGGAGATGGCCCCGAGATAGAGCGAAAGGAGAGTAGAGGGGGAAATGATCCTGTTCAGGGAGTTGTATTGGTAGGTGTTAATACTATCCCTCCAGGAATATGTTGGGCATAGGAATAAAGATAACGCAGGGAATTGGGTATGAAGTTATAGTTAGTTGGAGCTTATGTTTGGAGGTAAAAAGTAACAGAAGAAACTACTGAATTTGGAGAGAAAGCTAATGCTTAGTGACGTCGCTGATGGGTTGGTGGAGATATCCAGAAATATATTTCAAATAATCAAACAGGCGATAGCCAGTTTTGAAGATCAGGAAGCTTCCAGAGCAGCGGCGAGTATGACGTATTACGTTTTATTCTCACTATCGCCTTTGCTGATCATCATGGTGACTGCAGCCAGTTATTTTGTGTCCGGCAGCAAAGCTATTGCCCAAATCGAAACGTTAATGACGTCCGTTATACCAGTTTCGCAATCTATCGTTGAGCGAAATATTCAGCGAATTCAGGAAGTGAGAAATTCAATCGGCTTATTGGGTTCCATTGGTTTTCTTTGGTCTGCTTCCAATGCCTTTTCTATCTTGGTTGATAATATCAATAGGGCTTGGCCTGAAATAAAAAAGAGGAGCTTTGTTCAGAAACGTTTGTTGGGCTTGATTATGGTTGGTGTGATCATCGTTTTGCTCATCTTGTTGATGCTGTCCTCTACCGTTTTTGATATCCTGACTAAGATAGAATTTAATATTTCCAATTTTCCACAAATCAATGAATCAAATTTCGTGGCATTCATCGCAGATGCTGTCTCCTGGATCTCACCATTTCTTTTTTTCTTGAGTTTGTATTATTTGTTACCCAGGACAAAGGTTAATGGGATTGCTGCTCTGATAAGTTCCACGTTCATCACTTTAATTTGGCGGGGAGCTTCCATTGGATTTAAATGGTATCTGAGCAGTGGTTTAGCGCGTTATCAGTTTGTGTATGGTTCCTTGAGTACGATTGTTGTCCTGCTTTTTTGGATTTATCTAAGCAGTTTTATTGTTTTCTTTGGGGCCCACCTTTGCAAAACGCTATCACATAAATTGTCAAATGACAGTTAAGGGCGGAAATATTTCCTAAAGATTTGGTAGCATTAAGAAGTGTTGACATTTGAGTTTGAATACACCATCTCCACCTGAACTTTAACAGAGAATTTGAACGAATATTTTTCTTGTGGTTGGTCCCAAACCTCCTGCCAATCTTCCGTATTATAACGGCGAGCCAAATCAAGACCCACCATATTTTTCACGCCGGAGATACTCCAATGAGAGCC
>JAWODY010000022.1:0-5804 GCA_046483045.1 Anaerolineales bacterium
CATTAAAATTTTCTCCTGTTGTCCAACTTGTGTTATAATAATCTCCAAGTTGAGTTTTGGCGGATAAATCCGCCCCTGGAGTACAGGCCCTTTCGTTTTTACACGCGGCAAAAACGTTACGGGACGCATCATCAGATTGTAAAGTTAAAGAACAACGAGAGGGTAACTCCCCGGTCAAGAGAGCACCCCCCAAGCTTTGAATCTTAGCTCATAATACTTAGGGAACCTTATAATATTGAAACTATAATCAGAATAAAGATCAAAATATACAAATAAAACAGTATAGAGCCGTTCTAAGCTCTTATCTTTTATTTTAATAGTAGTAATACTAGAATCATTTTTAACGCCTTTAAAACCTAAATCCGACATCTCTCGCACCAGTTTGCATACGAACACGTATCGTGTACATAATTTAAAAAAGTTATGATTTTTTTAAAAGCCCAATGAAAGCTCCTTAGCTGCAAACCGGTGCTTATAAGAGTATAAAAACCGACTAAGGAGCTAGTAGCGTTATAATCGGCTCTGGGCAAAAAGAATAATACCCTAACAATATTTATAGTTTTCACTTCTAACAACCCCTTAGATTTTACAGCTAATTTACATCCCCATAAAAAAACATTTTTTTAAACTCACATTTGTCAACACTAGATAATCGAGGGTCAACATCAATAGATTCAATATAAGAATCCAATAGAGACTTTGATATCATCATGTTAACCTTGAAACGTTTTTTATCGAGAGATTTTAACAGCATAATCAACACCTACCTATCTGAAAGAAAATAGGGCGAAGAGGTAAGGCAGAAGAGGCAGCAAACGCCCTACACCCACGCCACAATTTTTTGGAGCAGTTATGTTTAGCGAGATCCACGCAGCATCAATAACGCAGCTTTGATATCCCTCTGCCGGAGGAAATGGATCCAAGGGAGTTCTATCATACTGCGTCCCAGACGCTGCTCCGGGCCCTGCTGGTCGCCTTCGATCTGGATGAGCAGGAGCTGGAGGTCTTTCTTTCTCCCGGCGTGGAGGATGAGGTTCCTTTCCGGATTGTGATCTATGAAACCACCACCGGCGGAACCGGCGTCCTGGCTTCCCTGAATGAGCCTGGACGGTTGGAGAGGGTGCTGGACCGGGCCAGGGAGCTGCTCCACGATCAAGATGAGGAAGGTGGATGTGAGAAGGCCTGTTATGAATGTCTGCTCTCATTCTACAACCAGCGTGTCCATCATTTCCTGAATCGCCAGTCCTTCCTGCCTTGGTTGAAAGCGCTTGAAGATGCTAGGCTTAGTATAGAGGTCAGCCGTGAAGGTTCAAATTATGAGGAATTGCTGGAGAAATGCGAGTCGGATCTTGAACAGCAGGTGCTACGGGAGATTCGGGATCGCGGTTTGCAACTTCCCGATGAAGCACAGAAAGTGATCTATGAAAGAGGGGAGAGGGATGTCCCCATCGCCCGGGCTGACTTCTACTATGAACCAAATCTGGCCGTGTTTGTCGATGGGCCGGGTCATGAGGATGACGATGTTCAGTCTGCGGATCAGCGTAAAGAGAGGGATTTGCGCCGGATAGGGATTCGGTTTGTGCGTATCGACTACAAAGACGTGGGTGGCGGGATAGATTTGCTTGAATCCAGGATAGGATAGGCATGGAAGGAGTATAGACATGAACCGGACACAAAGGGCTCTACAAATCTGGCAGATCTTGATTGGTGCGGCGCATAACCGCCAGGTGTTGACGTATGGGATCCTGGGTGAATTTGTTGGTATGCCGCCGATTGCTCTATCTCAACCCCTGGGTTTGATTATGGAGTATTGTGATGACAAAGGTCTTCCACCACTTACCTTGCTTGTAGTTCAGACGGAGGGAGGGAAACCAGGGGAGGGGTTAACAACCGTTGATGATCCCGACCAGGACCGCGAGAAAGTTTTCAACTTCAACTGGTATGGATTGGAGCCATTAGAATCCAGCGTTTTTGAAAAATATCAATAATCAAAATGTGGAGTGGGATATGTCAAATCAATCCGATGAAATATATGCCCTTGATGGGGAGTCTTTAAATAAAATTCCTTCCAGAAATATGCGCCAGGGATTTCAGGGGAAATCTCTTGAGGATGCTTTGCAGACGCTGCTTGAGAAATACCCTGAAATCATTCCGGGTGCGCAAATTGATCCCTCCAGTGAGGAGCCACCCCACTTCGCTTTGCTGCGGCGCGAAATGCCCGTGGCAGGGTGGTCATTGGACCATCTCTATGTCGATCAATTTGGCGTGCTCACATTGGTGGAAACAAAGCTGCTTCAAAATCCCGAGTCCCGCCGGGATGTGATCGGACAAATCGTCGAATATGCCGCAAACGCCAGGGATGCCTGGGGCTCTGGCCTGGCAAGGCAATATGCAGCTGAGTTCTGGAGTAAAAAGGGCCGCGAATTAGACGATGTCATCCAGGAACGCTTTCCTCAGTTGGACCAGGTGGATTTATGGCGCAGTGTGGAAAACAATCTCAGGCAGGGGCATATCCGGTTAATGATCGCTGCAGACACACTGCAGCCTGAAGTGAGGCGGATGATTGAGTATCTCAATAACGAAATGCAGAACGTTGAGGTGCTGGGATTGGAACTGCGGATGTATGGTGAGGATGAGGAGAAATTGATATTTGTCCCCCGCATCATTGGCCAAACCCAGGCCATTGTGGACCGGAAAAGTTCGGGGTCAGCGGAGAAAACCTGGTCACCTGATATGCTGAGAACTGCATTTAAGGAGTTTGAGCCTGATGAGGGTGATTACCTCCTTCGGATGTTGGAGTGGTCTCTGGAACATGACTGCTTTGTGGTCAGTCGAGCCATGAACCCTTGTTTTGGGTTGGAAGAGAAAAGCGGAGATAGATTCATTTCCTTTTACCTTCATCACGAACCTTATCTCTGGTTTGATGAAACAAGGTATCTTGGGGGTGTAGAAGCTAGGAATCAGATCTTTGAAGCGTTTGCAGGTTTAGGTTTCTACGACCCTGATCTCGATCCCAATGAGATCGTTTCCGGGAAGACGTCTGACAGATTCCTGTGGGATTTAAGCGAAGAAGAATTTCAGAAACTTCAGAATATTTTGGGAGATTTTGTAGAGTAGGTCTGTCAGGAGTGTGTGGATGAGAAAAATTACAAACGGTTCTGATTATCAACAAATCCGGGATCTGGGGCATGGTTATGTATATAATGATTTTTCTCCTTCTGGTTCAGAAGATGATTTTAATATTTTGCATTTGGCATCCTGCAGAACCTTGGACAAATCAAATCTCAATGTTGATAAATATTATTTCAATTCCCTTTGGGAAACATGATCCTTTTTTGAATCAGCTCCGATGGTGAGATAATCAATGTGGTTAAGAAGCTTCTCCCGCAGCTCTTGACTGAGTAGTAAGGTAAAAATATCCAGGGAATGAGGGTGGAAATATATGTAAATAAGAATATACAATTAGATCGCCTAACTAAAGTGATAGGGGGTTTGTGAGGTTTTATCCGGTTGATACCCATATAATTAAGCTTGGATTCAAGTATCAACTGCAACAGGGCTTAGATTGAAAAATACCATTTCTGGTGTCCTGATATCAAGGCATTTCCTTGGCCTGGTGTTAAGCATATTGTAAAGAATTGATCAAGTATCATCCTATGCATGTTGAATAAAATCTGCCTCAGCAGACTCAAAAAGAGAAAAGCAGATGTTGAAAACTATATGGACAACATACTGCCTGTGAACAGAAGAACACCTCCTCAGTCAGCGGAGAGCTTACATCCCTAACCGGAATTCCTGGGCTCAACCTAGTACATCCGGGGTACCTAAAGTCCCCAACATATCTTGTTCGATTTGCTCCAGGCGGTAGGGGAGCACCAGGCTTAACAGCGGGGTCGCTACACGCCCCAAGGCGGTTTTTTGCGGTGTCTCCCCGCCACCAGGAGATGAGCATCTATCCATGCAGGGTAAAGGCATGTGTCCTGAATGTCAGATGATGCTCAGTTTGAGGAGGAATAGGTGGGATCGTAACAAGTTTGGTTCTTGGTCAAACTCCACAGAATACGCAGGAGTTTGTTCATGAGAGCACCTACTGCCTCCATCTTTGTGAGAGGGTTTTTCTTGCGCTGTTGCAGATACTGATACTTGCGGATAAAAAGCTGGTCGTTCTGGATCAGACGCATAACGGCGTAGAAGACGGTAGTCCGCAGACGAGAACGACCCTTCCCCGACATGGGAGTCCTCCCACTTTGCTTTTTCCCAGAGGAATCAGGAACAGGTTGAGAACCTGCGAGTTTGATCCATTGTTTAATATGAGTGTAGTCTTCCGGATTGCCGATTTCACCCAGGATAAGTGCTCCAGAAATTGCTCCTATTCCGGGTACAGAAAGGATGTACCTGGACTCTGGAAGGCTTTTGAAGATCTCAACCATGGCCTTTTTCATCTCCTCAAATTGAATAGAAAGGGCCTCCCAGGTGCATATATGAACCCTCAACGTGTGTTGGAGAGAGCTTATGCCCTCTTTGAGTCCCACAGAGGACTTGGCCAGGGTGTAAGCCCGATCCAGCTTCGAGACCCACAAGCGCTTTCCCTGAAAATCTGACCGCACAGCAGAAATGAACTTTTCCCGGTCCATCTCCCGAATCGCAGCAGCTGCCCCATGATGCTTCAACATCGCCCGGGCCGTCTTTCCTGTGAAATCCTTAAAGACCTCGTCCAATTCCGGGAAAAGCTGCTTGGCAGCCACGTATATCAACGTCCTTTGTCGTCCCAAATCTGATTGTAAACGGTGATACAGAGAAGAATAGTTGCGCAGTTCTGCATAGGGACCATGCAGCAATTGACTCCGAGTGAATTTGCCCGTGCGCAGCAAATCTCCCACGGTGAAGGCATCACGAGGATCATCCTTCGAAGAGTCCAGGTGGTCACCCTCCCGGTGCTTCTTCACAGTATAGGCGTTCACCAGGCGGTAAGGTATTTGATGCTCCTCCATATCGGCTGCCAGCAGTTTCCAAAAAAAGTTCGTAGGTTCCATACCCACCAGCACTTCGACCTCCTCATCTTCCTCTTTGAGCCGATCAATTTGCCGATACAAATAATCGTATCCTGATCGGCTGTGAGGAAAACCGAAACGATCCAGTTGTTGGGCTTGAGCATTGAGGACCACAGTTATGTTCCGGTCCTGACCAAGGTCAGTGCCTAAAAGTAGCGTATCTGGTTTGACTTCTGCGAGGTTCTTTGCTATTCTATTTGACATGAGGTATCTCCTTATGTTGTGTTTTTATCTCGCAAAGGATGATACCTCTTTTTTTTCCTATTCTCTATACTAGGCGGGCTTCTGCAAATTGAGTATCTTCATCTGTGATCTTTGAAAAATCGCTTCCTTTAGGAAAGTACTGTCGCGCCAGGCCATTTGTGTTCTCATTAGTTCCTCTTTCCCACGAGGCATAAGCATGGGCAAAAAATACATCAGCTTTCAGTTTTTCAGCAATTTCCTCATGATCAGCAAATTCTTTACCGTTGTCACAGGTGATGGTTAGTGTTTTCGTGGGATAGGGCTTCAACATATGAACGATGGCATTCTTAGCGGCTTCAGCTGTCCGGTTGTTGATCTTCTTCAATAAGGTGAAGCGTGACTTCCGTTCAACCAGGGTAACCAATGCGCATGAACTCTTCTTCCCAAGCACGGTATCAGCTTCCCAGTCTCCCAGTCGCCTCCTCTCCTCAACAACGCCTGGACGCTCCTCGATACTCACTCGATTGGCGATTTTCCCTCGACGATCGTTACTTCCGTACCGTTTCCGAC
>JAWODY010000026.1:0-27724 GCA_046483045.1 Anaerolineales bacterium
ATTATACGGCCTAGAGTGACTTTTACTCACACCTAATTCTGCCAACAACAAGGCCATCGACTTTGCGATCATGGGACCACCCCGGTCGGCATGAAGGGTGAGCTGTTCTTGCCGAATGGCCTGCTTTTCGCACGTTTCTTTGATCAACACCCTGGCCAGTGATGCAGTCTGTCGTTCTGCGATCATCCATCCGGGCACGTAGCGGCTGTAGATGTCGATAATCACATAGAGATAATAGTACGTCCATTTCTTGGGACCCAAGAGCTTGGTGATGTCCCAAGACCACACTTGGTTGGGTCTGGTAGCGAGTAATTCCGGCTTTTTGTAGCTTGGATGCTTCAATTGGTCCCTTCTTTCCCGTACTTCATCGTGTTTTTTCAAGATTCGATACATCGTTCGCCAGCTGCAGAGATAGGTTCCTTCATCCAATAAAGCAGCATAAACATCCCGGGGTGTTTTGTCCTGGAAGCGTTCATTGTTGAGCTCTTTTCTGACTTCTGTTTCTTCCTTTTCAGACAGTTTTCTTGGATGAACTTTTCGCGGAGATGGTTCTCTGGGTTTCTGCGCATAATAGTATGTGCTTCTGGGAATGCCCAGCGTTTTGCAGGCCACAGATACACCTACCTCTTCTCCTAAACCCTTCGCTTCCTGGATCATTCGTTCTCGTCGTTCTCGTCCTCCTCCAGCCCAAGTATCTGTGAGATTTTTTTTTGCGCTTCGATGATCAGTTCTGCCTTTCGTAATCGCTCACGAAGTTGGTCTATCTCTCGTTTTGCCTCCTCCAGTTCCTCTTGTTGGGGATCTTCTTTAGGGCCCCGTTTCTTGGAGGTGGAATCATCCAGCCTGCCTTGTTCTAACGCCCGCTTCCAGCTCACGATGTAGGACGAATAGATCCCTTCCCGACGTAAGAGGGCGCCTTTCTCTCCCGGTTCAGTACAAGCAGCATATTCTTCCAAAATCCGTTTTTTGTATGCTTTTGAAAACTGTCTTCTCTTTGCTCGTGGAATCACTTCTGGGTCAGGATCCTGGAGTTTTGGATTGTTTTTTGATCTCTGAAACATTGGCCATCTCCTTTCGCCCTGCTCACTAAATTATTGAGAGGAGTTGTCCAATCATTATAGTCACAGAGGGTTTTTTCAGTCTACGAATAATTGCGCTAACGAGTTGAATCCAAGCCCCATCATCGTTTTTTTATAAGTCGTTAGAAGAGAACTGTTGTTGAAAAATACATTGAGAGCCTTCTTTTAACAAAAAATGCCTGGAGTCTGAGTGCATGGATACCCTGCAAAAAGCTGCCAAATTTATCCATGAGGGAGACAAATCTGCCGCGCGGAAAATGCTCGTTGAATTGCTGCGAAAAAAACCCAAGTTGGATCATGCTTGGTACCTACTCAGTTTCGCTTTTGATCAGCAAGATAGAAAGATCCAGGTTTTGCGTCAGGCTTTGAAAATCAATCCTGATCACAAAAAAGCCTCCCAGCGTCTGGATCGCATATTAAAAAGGGAAAAGGGATCCCCGGACCCCTCATCCAGGGTATCGGAAAAGGTCTTGCTCAAAGAAGCAGCGTCTCATTTGAAAGTAGGAAATCTGGGCACTGCCCGTGCCCTGACCAGGTATGTTCTTCGGGAAAATAAAAATAATGAATTTGCCTGGTACTTGTTGAGTTTCTGCGTCCGGGAGCGCTATCAAAAAATATCCGCTTTAGCACAGGCTGTCAAGATCAATCCGGATTTGACCGAGGCTCAAAACCAACTTGATTCGCTGCAGGGGATATCACAAGAGCCGGAAACCAGAGAGATAAGCAAAGAAAAACGACCGACTAATAATTTCCTTCGCATCGCGAAATTCACCTCGGTCCGATTTCTCACCCTTGCGGTGGCGGTCATCATCGGTGTTTTTCTCACCACTTTGATTGCCACCAAAGGAACGGTGATCGAAAGCGAGATAAGAGGTAATTTGCTGAAAGGTTGGCTAGGGGGGGCGATGGGATCGCTCCTCAAATTCCGGATTCCTTACACCGGGAATCAGGATTTCTCGTGGATTTACGGCGGAGCGGAAACCGCCTTGCAACGTGCCCTGGTTTTACTCTTTAAAGGTCTGACATTCAATTTGGGTAAGACGGAATATCTGATGTTTTATACGGGGAGACAGAATTTGGGCTCCGTTTATGAGATCATCCTGGAATTCTTACCCCGGACACTCCTTCTCTTTGGCACGACTAATATATTTCTCTTCTTTGTCAGCGTCTGGTTTTCCCTACGGCTTTCCAGGCGGCACGGCTATTGGTTGGATCGCTTGATCACATATCTCAATCCGCTGTCATCTGTTCCCAGCTGGGTGTACGGCTTGCTGTTAACCGTGTTGTTTGTGAATAAATTCCATTTCTTTTCTGGGGGAAGATTGGAATCCTGGCCGACGGAGTTCAGTTTTCAGAGCATACTGGCGATGGGGAAGAAGCTGCTCGTCCCGGTCCTTGCCATCTTCATCAGTAAGTTTTTTCAAAGTGTATATACCTGGCGGACATTCTTTTTAATTTATTCCACGGAAGATTATGTGGATATGGCGAAAGCGAAGGGCCTATCGAATGCAAAGATCACCCGGCGATACATCCTTCGGCCTACCTTGCCGATTGTCCTGACCCGTTTTTCCATGATCCTGATCAGCATCTGGCAGGAAGCGATCATTATTGAGCTTTTTTTCAGTGTGGCAGGGATTGGCCACCTTTTTTACCAGTCTTTGCTGGTTTCTGATATGCCGCTTATCGTAGGGCTTGTAGTCACCTTCGCTTACTCAATTGCCATCAGCGTTTTTGCCCTTGATTTCCTGTATGCGATCGTCGATCCCCGGGTGCGTGTGGGACCAGAGAGAAAGGTTGGTTCAACGTCATCTCGGAGTCGTTTCTTGTCTTCCCTGCAATCCTTCCTGAAGGGTCTTGGGAAGCGTTTTGGGGGCCTGTTTCAGAAAAGATCCCCTAATTTTTCGCTTCAAAGTTTTTTCAGGTCCGTTAGAAACCGCTATCAGAATGTAATGGGAGTAGCGAAAGAGTTAAGGCGAGGGATAGGGGATTCATTCAAACAGATCCTCAGTTATCCTACGGCAGTTGTCGGATTGAGCATCATTTCCCTGCTTATCCTGGTTTCCATCATCACCGTCATTGCCATCCCTTATCCCCGGGCTGTTGAGATGTGGCGGAATGAGGAAATGTGGGCTGAAAATCCATCCAAGGCGCAGCCGGTCTGGACCAATATTTTCAGATCCAGAAAACTGCCGCATACCATTAGCATAGGCAGCGAAAGGGAAGAAGTTGAAAAAACGGTTGAGGCGATTTCCGATACCAGAAAAGAGATCGGGATCACATTTAGATTTGATTATCCTTATCAAGGATTTCCAAAAGATATTGTTTTACAGCTTGAGTCTGAATTTGACCAAAAACATCCCTTTATCACGCTGAACTGGAAGACACCACAGGGCCGGGTTGAGGAAGTAAAGAGATTTTCCATTCCTGCTCAGAAGGAGGTTCGTTTTTCAGAGGAGAAAAGGCTGAGTCGAATTCTGAATTCAGAAAAACCGCATCAGGTAATGTTTTCGGAGTTCTTCCCAGATTATGATGATGCATCTCAGGGCACATACCAGCTCACCATTGAGGGTATAGGGTTCGATGAGGATTTTGATCTTGAAGCGAAGTTGATTGTTTTCGGCCAGGTCCATGGTATGGCGGGAACGGATCATAAACGAAGAAATCTTGGTCTGGCTTTGTTGTGGGGCACTCCTCTGGCTTTGGGGTTCGGTATCGTCGCTTCCCTGGCAAATTCATTGATCACCATGTTCATAGCTGCGCTGGGAACATGGTTTGGAGGATGGTTGGATATCCTCATTCAGCGGATCAATGATGTGAATATGATCATTCCCATATTTCCTATCTTATTGATGGTCTTCAATTGGTTTTCAAATCGCTTATGGGTCATTTTGGGAGTTTATATCTTATTGGGTATTTTTGGGGCAGGTATTAAAACCTATCGCAGTGCTTTCCTACAGGTTCGGGAGATGCCCTATATCGAGGCCGCCCGTTCCTATGGTGCCGGCAATTTCAGGCTTATCTTTTTATATTTAGTTCCTCGGACTATGTCTATTTTGATTCCCCAGTTTATCAATATGGTGCCTACTATCGTATTCCTGGAGGCAACATTGGCATATTTGAATATGAGCGATCCCCTCCTCCCGACCTGGGGAAAAGTGATTCGGGAAGCGTTCTCCTATGGTGGTTTGAGCGGGAATTATTATTGGTATTGGTGGTTAGAGCCCATTGGTTTGATGATCCTTACAGCTTCCGGTTTCCTTCTTTTAGGTTCTGCATTGGAGCGCATATTTGATCCTAAGCTGCAGAAGCCGTGAGGGCCTGGATGTTTTTCCTGTCTCTGCTCTTTCGAGATTGACACAGACGAATGCTTCAAACGGCTGTGGTTATTTTTATTCTGAACCCCCATGTTAATTTAGGCAACGCTTTCACCCCTCATAAGCAACATAATAAACTTGTAAGGTAAAAACCTTGCCGCAATTGATTCTCAAAATGGCTCTCATGCTAAAATGAGACCATATGAGTGATAAGCATCGAATTCTGATTGTGGATGACCATAAAGAAATCCGGACGACCTTCCGGGCCAACCTTGAAGCGTTGGATGCTGAGGTCGATGTCATCGATGTCCCATCCGGGGAGGAAGCCATCCTGGAGGCGATCAGCCAACCTGTAAATCTCATGATCGCGGATGTCGGTCTCCCTGGTCTTTCGGGTTTGGAGTTGTTAGAAAAGATCAAGGTCCACAATCCTGAGATGAAGATCATCCTGATCACAGGGTTGGAAGACGAGGACATCCGCCGTAAGGTGGCGGATGCGGGCACAGATGCTTTTTTCTTGAAGCCCGTTAAAATCCCGGATTTATTGAAGGCGGTCAGGAGATGTTTAGGGTTAAAGGGAGAGCAATCTGAAGGGGAGGATTTGCAACCTTTACCGGTGGAACCGATGGGGGAGGAAATCACGGAGCGGGTCGCAGATTTGCGGGGCGAGCTTGGGGCAATCTCGATTGTCCTTCTCAGTCGACAAAAAAAGATTGTCGCTCAATCTGGTGGATGGCCAGATGCGGTCTATGAAACCCGGGTCATCCCTCAGCTAATGAATATATTCCAGAACGTTAATCAGATCTCGTCTTTTTTGGGGTTAAATCGACCTCAAAGCAGTTGGTATTTTTCAGGGGCAAAGTATGACCTATTCTGGACCCATGTGGGAGCTGCACATGCCTTGCTTGTGATCACAAACCCCGTGGCCCAGAACACAGATTTAACGTGGGTGATGTCCACCATTGATTTAGCTGCTAAAGAAACCTTGAAAATGGTCCAGAAATGGGAGGACAAATTTGGTGATGTCAGGTCTGAGCCTGAAGCGGCTGAGGAAGAGCAGCAGGAGAAGGTGGAAAGCAAACCATCTGATACGGAAATGGAGCGGGGAGATAAGACCGAAGAAACACCTTCTGATTTTGTAGAACTCAAGCCTGGGTTAACAAGTGAGGACGCAAAATCGTTCTGGGAATCAGCGACGTTGGAGGATGACGAGGTGGAGAATCCCGATGTCCTGACCTATGAGCAAGCACAGAAGCTGGGTTTTATTCAGGAAGGCAATGATGTCGGGGGCTAAAAAGCAAGGATGTGACTCGGTTCACCCATTGCCATTGTCACTGTTTCGGGCTTATGTTACAATTTTCGGGACCTTGGGGAGTGGTGCAATGGTAGCACAGCGGCCTTTGGAGCCGTTGATCCTGGTTCGAGTCCGGGCTCCCCAGCTTGATATGCAATGATATGATCAACCTCAAGTTTTCCAATCCATTTCTTTGTCGCAACCAATTGGATAGAAGATTGGTCCCCAGCGAACATGGCCTTTTGCTATTGTCCCCATGTTCGTTTTTTTAGCTCCGGATATTCATCCTGGCAGGAATATCCGGGAAGGGCTGTCACAGAAAAGGAGAAAAAAATGAAATGCACATCCGTTGTTCTCGCAGCTGGAGAAGGGACCCGGATGAAATCAGCCACACCAAAGGTGCTTCATCCTATCCTGGGGAAACCTATGGCGGAATATGCTTTGAATGCAGCTCGGGCTGTCACCGGGGGGAAACCCATTATGGTCGTCGGCTATAAAGCGGATGAAGTCAGATCTGTGTTGGGAGATGGGGTGACGTATGTTCACCAAAAGGAACGTCTGGGTACCGGACATGCTGTGCAGCAGGCGGAAAATGTGATACCTGAGACCACAGATCTGGTGCTGGTTACCAATGCAGACATGCCCCTTGTGCGGCACCAGACATTGGTAAACATTATTGAGGCTCAATCTGCAAACGAGGGGCCTATGTCTATGTTGACAGTTGAGTGCGAGGACCCGCGCGGCTTTGGACGGGTGATCCGTGGTGAGGATGAAAGTGTGAGGGCCATTGTTGAAGAGGTGGATGCCAGCCAAGAAGAGCGAGAAATCAAAGAGTGTAACGCAGGGATGTATTGTTTCCAAACGGAATGGCTGTGGGGCTCGCTTCCCAAAATTGATCTCTCTCCAAAAGGGGAGTATTACTTAACCGATCTGGTGGCGATCGCTGTGGCTGAAGGGAAGAAGGTTGCAGCAGTGGTCGCGGAGGACCCCGAAGAGTTAATTGGTGTGAATAACCGGGTTCACCTCGCGGAAGCGGATAAAGCCCTTCGAAAGCGGATCAACCGGAAATGGATGCTCTCCGGAGTGACGATCACTCATCCTGAGCTGACCTATATCGGACCTGAGGTAGAAATCGGGCAGGACACTGTGATTGAACCGAATACGCGACTGCAGGGAAAAACCGTTGTGGGTCGAAATTCTATCATCGGGCCCCAGACAACGGTGCGTGATGCTCAAATTGGGGATCACTGTGAGATAGAATCGTCCACGATTGAAGAAGCGATCGTCGAGGATGAGGTGGATATTGGGCCTTACAGCCACTTAAGAAAGGGAGCCCATCTGGCCCGCGGCGTTCATATTGGCAATTACTGTGAAGTCAAAGAGGCATTTTTAGGTCAAGGCACGAAGATGGGGCATTTTTCCTATATTGGGAATGCGGAGATTGGAAAGGAGGTTAATATCGGGGCGGGAACCATCACATGTAATTATGATGGTATGAAAAAGCACCTGACGAGAATACATGATCATGTCTTTTTGGGAAGTGATACCCTGTTAATCGCTCCTGTCGAGGTGGGAAAAGGGGCCCGAACGGGTGCTGGGGCTGTGGTAAATAAGGATATCGCACCCTATTCATTGACCGTCGGGGTTCCAGCTCGTGTCATACGTAAAATTCACAGATCGGATTGACACCAGACAATCACCTCAAAAAATGGATGCATAGGGGATGTGATGAAAATTCGAGATGAGGACGGATACCCATGAGCTTGACTGAAGAAGCGAAGAAGACTTTAATTCAAAAAGCGTTACAGGTCCGTGAAAATGCGTACGCACCTTACTCAACCTATAAAGTGGGCGCGGCTTTAAGGACAAAAAAAGAGAATGTATACACGGGAGCAAACGTGGAAAACGCGGCCTACTCTGTGACGATGTGTGCGGAACGGGCTGCTGTGTTCAGCGCCATTGCGGCTGGCGAGCGCGAGTTTGACGCCCTTGTAGTTGCCACCCGGAATGGAGGAACACCCTGCGGTTCCTGCCGGCAGGTTCTTTCAGAGTATGGGTTGGATATTCAGGTATTCATTGTCGATGAGACGGGGGATATTATGCAGGAAACCACAGTGAGGGATCTCCTTCCGAGCGCCTTTCGAAGTGGGGATTTAGAAGATTAAAACTTACCAATCTGGTCTGGGGGTCGCGACCAAGAGGAGGTTCTCCACGATCCAGCCTTCTTGGTTTTCGTTGATGATTTGGACTTTGACCCATCGCCAGCCTTGATCACCCAATATGGGTGTGGGATCGATTATTTCTATCAGTGTTCCATTTGAAAGGAAGGTGAGGATCTTGCTTTCCAATGTGGGTTCTTCCCTGATGGCCGCCACCTGGTATTCCTCCGGGACGGAAATCTCAGCATAGATCGGGGTGGGCGTCAGAGTAGGTGTGCTGGTTTGAGTGCGGGTGGGGGAGGGCGTTGGGGTGGGAACGGTGGGCGTGGGTGTATTTGTGGGAGGAAGGGGGGTATTGGTAGGCGTCGCTGTTGGGGGCAGAGGAGTGGATGTCAGCGTGGGAGTGGGGGTAGAGGTGGGACGGGCAACATTTCCACCAAGGATGGCTCCAGCACTGCTCAATCCAATCAGGGCGATAATGCCCAGGATGGTTATTACGCTCCCTAATGTATATCCTAAAAATGTGAGGGGACGGAACCCCAAAATAAAGAGGATAAATGTCCCAAGCAGGGACAATACGGCTAGATGAGTGGCATAGACCACCAAACCATCTGGAAAAAGATGAGGCCGTCCGCTTCCCAGACCAAAACCAGCAATGGATAGCGGGATGTAGAGTTCATATGCCAGCGCTACGCTGGGCAGCACCGGGCTGTTTCTTTTCTGGACCAGGGAGAGGGTGATGAAAATGGAGCCAAACACAAGCAGTGTAATGTGGCTCCAGGAGACCTGGGCGTGGCTTACAGAAAGGGTCAGGGGTTGTTCCGGATAGGCCTGGCTTGCATATCCGCCCAGAACTCCCACGATGAACACGAAGAGGCTGGCGATGAATGTCCCCATGAAGCGCTGGATGAAAAATTTAAATGATCCGGTAACTGCACCAAGAGAAATACCGACCACGGGGGTGAGGGGTGGTGCAGCCAGGGCGCCGAGTACAAAAACAGCTGGGGAGTCAAGCATGACCCCAACCACAAGGATGGCAGCTGCCAGGAAGGAGAAAAGGAAAAAATCAAAGGAAGGCGATGTTTGCTGGGCTAATTTTTCCACACCTTCCGCCTCTGAGACCAGATCTTCAGGGATCAGGTGGCGTTTTGCGCGACGGCGTCTGGCGGGGGGGAGGTCGTCATCGTTTTCTGGTGTGTGGTTTGTTTTTGGTATGGACATAGATAGTGAGTGATGAATGAAAACTTGGCTACTTTCTTAAGCTGGCTACAAGACGGCGTGGATTTTCCAATAAGGCTAATCCAGCAAGGATATCCGGGACCAGGATATCAGCGTTTAGTAAGGTTTCCAGAGCTGTTCCCGCTTTCGATAGGACACAGATACCGATCTCCGACTCCAACAGCATCAAGGCGTCATTTGCGCCCTGACCAATTGCTGCCATGTGTTGGGATCCCAGATTTTTCACGAAAGCTGCTTTTTGCTCGGCTTCCTTTCCACGCTGGTTGATCGTGGCTTGTGTGGATAGCAGCTGATCGATGTCTTTTTGCTTACCGTGGGTATCATCTGTAAGCAGGAAGACTTCAAGCTTGTCACGAAGTTTGCGAAAAGGTGTCCGGATCCTGTCCACTAAACAACCGTCTACAGCCAGGGTTCCATTGACATCGAACACAGCATATTTTGTTTCAAATTTTCCACGACCGTGAATTTCCAACGGAATCATGATGGTCATATTATACTCGATGTGGGAAGAGGTGGAAAAGGATAGTAAAATAGGTATCACTTTATTAGCCGTCCAGGAGATATGTAGTGAGATATAAAACTGCGGGTGTTATCACTTTGGTCATTATGCTGGTTTTGTCTGGGTGTTCTTCTCTTTCACCCACGGTCCCGCCTACTGAGGAACTGAATCCAACTACGACACCTGTTCCCCCCAGCCCTCCGCCAGCTACCCATACTTCTTCTCCCCCCGCTGTTGTCCTCCTCGCTTCCGCTGATGCTGATCAGGAATTGCTGGATGAGGTAAGTTCTTTTGTCTCTGTTTGGGCAAAAGATGAAGGATTCCGTTTTCAGCGCTTGGAGAAATTTTCGGTCCAGGATGTGTCTGAGGAAGATTTCCGGCTTGTGGTCGCTTTGCCTCCACAACCGGAGCTGGATTCTATTGTTCAAGCTGCCCCAGACATCCCGTTTTTGGCGGTCGGCTTTTCAGGGTTGGCGAAAAGCGAAAATCTCTTTGTTATCTTACCCGGGAAGGTTGATTATGATCATCATGGTTTCCTGGCCGGTTACCTGGCGGCTTCGGTGTCCCCAGAATGGCGCGTGGGAGCCATTGGGGTAACAGGAAGTGAGTATGCTGAGGAAGCCTGGGAGGCGTATGTTTTGGGTGTGAGGTATTTTTGCGGTTTATGTCAGCCTGATTATCCTCCGTATGAATATCCCCTGGTTGTTACATTGTCTCCCGGTGCCAGCTCCTCCGAGTGGCAGGCGTCTGCGGATGTCCTGATCAAAAAAGGCGTGGAAACGTTTTATGTTGTGCCGGGAGCGGGAGATGAGCGATTAATCCAATTTCTGGTTGATTCCAACACACGCTTGATCACGGATGGCAGGTATTATTCGGGCGATTTGCAGGAAAGCTGGGTGGCTTCGCTGAAGTTCGATCTCCTGGAAACCATGAAGACCTCCTGGCCTGAATACGTCGCTGGGGAATTGGAAGACGAGATTCGGGTTTCGTTAAAGATCGAAGATGTGAACCCTGAAATATTGAGCCCGGGGCGTCTGCGGGATGCGGAATCTGTGCTGAAAGAGGTCGAGAGAGGGTGGATACAAACGACAACAGATTAATCATTCTGAAATCAGGGAATGTGCTGAAAACACTCACCGTTCTTGATGGCTCTTGTGATCTGTCGAGATTGGATGAGGCGATTTTTTTTGCAAAGTATTGCATTATGGTACATTGAACTCAATTTGTGTTTGTGTTAAACTGAATTTATTCATGGTCAGATGAAAAGGGATCAAAAAATTCGATCTGCCATTCTTAGGCTACCAGAAAGGATTTTTTCCATGTCAACTGTATTAGAAATGCGAGGAATAACGAAAGCATTTCCGGGGGTGCTGGCTAACGATCAAATCGATCTGAAGCTGAATGAAGGGGAAGTGTTGGCGTTATTAGGTGAGAACGGAGCGGGAAAAAGCACGCTCATGAACATCCTTTATGGATTGTATACATCCGATGAGGGTGAAATCTACATCCGGGGTTCTAAGGTGGATATCCAAGATCCAAGTGATGCCATTGATCTGGGTGTGGGCATGGTCCACCAGCACTTTATGTTGGTACCGGTCCTTACAGTGACGGAAAATGTGATGCTTGGCAATGAACCCATCCGCAATGGTCTATTTTTAGACCGCAAAAAGTCTGCTGAAAAGATCAGGGAAATTTCTGAACAGTATCAATTGGACGTAGATCCCGAGGCGTATATCAAGGATCTACCGGTAGGGGTTCAACAAAGGGTAGAAATTATCAAATTGCTGTACCGTGAAGCGGATATCCTCATTCTGGATGAACCTACTGCGGTCCTCACCCCTCAGGAAATTGAGGAGTTGTTCAAGATCATTCGCACTCTCCTCGAGGATGGGAAGTCCATTATCTTCATCACCCATAAATTAAATGAGGTGATGGAAATTGCCGATCAGATCGCTGTCCTTCGTATGGGGCGAAAAGTGGGTACAGCCGTGCCTTCTGAAACCACAGAAAAGGAATTGGCTTCGATGATGGTGGGACGGGAAGTCGTCCTGCAGATTGAAAAGCCTCCCTCGAAACCTAAAGAAAAAGTGTTGGAAGTCCATGATCTGGAAGCCATGGATGATCGTGGGAATATAGCGGTCGGTGGGGTGGATTTTGACGTCCGTGAAGGAGAGATTTTAGGCATAGCGGGGGTGCAAGGCAACGGGCAAACAGAGCTTGTTCAGGTGCTTACCGGCCTTCGAAAACCACTCGGGGGTCAATTCATGATCAACGGAAAAGAGATGACGGGGGCCTCACCACGGAAGATCCTGGACGCCCAGGTAGCCCATGTCCCCGAGGACAGACAGCATGATGGGTTGGTGTTGAGTTTTCCCGTTTCTGACAATTTAGTCCTGAACACCTATGCAAAAAGGCCCTTTACAAAAGGGTTTACGATGCAGTACGAGGTGATCCGCCAAACAGCCAGGGAGCGTGTTAAGGAATTTGATGTGCGCACTCCCGGGGTGATGATTCCAGTTAGGAACCTCTCGGGAGGCAACCAGCAAAAGGTCATTGTAGCCCGGGAATTCTCGAGGCCGATTAAACTCTTAATCGCTGCCCAGCCGACCCGGGGTTTGGATGTGGGCTCGATTGAATATATTCACAAGCGGCTGATTGAAAAGCGGGATGACGGCACAGCTATCCTCTTGGTTTCCACTGAATTAGAGGAAGTTATGAGTTTATCCGACAGGATTGCTGTGATGTATGAGGGGAAGATTCTGGATATATTACCTGCGGAGGACGTTACGCGGGAGGAGTTAGGTCTCTTGATGGCTGGCGTGAAGAAGGAGGTAAATTGAGCATGGCAGAGCGTGAGGATCAAATGAAGCTTGGGCTCATCACCTACGGGGGAGATATTCATGGAGGTGGCCTGGCACAGTACGCTTATCAAGGGGTACAGCGGGTCGCTGAGGAGCGTGACCTTTCTCTTAAGGTAGTGGGAACGGATGAACCTGATCAGGTCAGAGAAGAAATCCAGGAGTTGTTGGGAAAAGGTGTGACTGGAGTCGTGACCACCAGCTTGCATACCGGCCAGATTATTGAGGAGTTTGTCGAGGCCTATCCGACGGTAACATTTGTCACGATTAACTACCAACCTCAACTCGACCGTGAGAACCTTTCGAGTCTTCCCATTGAACTGCAAAATGTTGAGGAACTCGAGGAATTATTAGCGGCTCATCTTTCTATCCAGCTAGAATCTGGTGAGCATGGGTTTTTTAAAAATCTGCGTTTGTTGCTGCTGGAATGGAATCTGCAGTCGGTATTCATTCCTGTTTTGGCGATATTCACAGCGCTGATCGTGGGCGCGTTGTTTATCGCTGGCTTTGATCCGGAAGTTTGGGCGGCGTTTCAAGAAGGGTTTGGCGTTGGGATGAACGGAGCGTGGCAGTCTGTGGTTAAGGCTTATTCCGCCCTCTGGAACGGATCGATTGGGAACCCACAAAAGATCATCTCGGCGATAAGGACCTGGATGTCTGGTGGGGGTACTAAGGACCTTGTGAGTGCATTCAGTCCCTTTATGGAAAGCTTACGCGTTTCCACCCCATACATTTTCACCGGATTGAGCGTCGCGCTCGGTTTCCGGGCAGGGCTTTTCAATATTGGCGCTGAAGGTCAATATTTCATCGGCGGTTTGACCAGTGTATTTGTTGGATATTCGATCCAAGGTTTACCCTGGTACATTCACCTGCCCTTGGCTGTAGGAGCCGGTTTTCTGGGTGGCGCCTTTTGGGCTGGCATTTCGGGATTTTTAAAAGCTGAAACTGGTGCGCATGAGGTGATCACCACCATCATGTTGAATTACATTGCTTATAATCTTGCTGAGTTCTTACTGCAGGTTGGGGGACCTATGGCCCGCCCGGATGACCCTCGGCCTATCAGCCCTCCCGTGTCTCCCACCGCGAGATTACAGCAGTTTTTCCCTGATAACCCTGCCATCCGGATTAATATCGGGTTGTTCCTGGCTTTGTTTATGGTGTTTGTTATCTGGTATATCTTGTTTAAAACACCTATTGGATTTGAACTGCGCACAGTGGGTTCCAGCCCCCGGGCAGCGAAGACAGCGGGGATGAATATTGGCTGGAATTATATTTTGGCCATGGGTCTGAGCGGAGGATTGGCGGGTCTCGCGGGTGGGCACGATGTTCTTGGAGTGTTGGGGTATATGCCCAATTCTTTCCGATCCGGTTATGGTTTTGATGCGATTGCCTTGGCCTTGGTAGGAAAAAGTCATCCTGTGGGAGTTTTAATGGCTTCCTTGTTGTTTGGTGTTTTGAGGGCTGGGGCAGTACAGATGCAGGGGGCAGCCAATGTTCCTGTGGATATCATCTCGGTTTTACAGGGCTTAATTATTGTCTTTGTTGCTGCCCCAGAAATGATCCGGGCGCTTTATCATCTCCGGGATTCGGGCCAAGAAGGTGAAACGGTGCTGACCACTGGCTGGAGCGGTACGGAGTAAGAAGGAGTCTCTGAATGAGTGCAATTTCAACACAAAAAACTATAAAGAGAAACTGGTTTACCCGGGATAAAGTATATGGGATTTTATTTCTGGGCGTGGGTCTGTTTATCGCCTTTGTGTTTGCAGGTGGGACGGAAAGTGGGCTGATGACAACCTTTGGACTGACACCACCGCGTTCAGATAGTTTATCTGTCCCGGATCTGGTGTTCCCAAGTCAAACCAGCTTGTATGTATTCTCTTTAATCTGCATATTTTTTGGAGGATGGCAGTTGGCTCGTGGATTTCAGAAGGTCAATATCGGGTTAACGGTGGTTGCCCTGGTCTTTGTGGTCGCCTTTCTCGCCTGGGCTGCTCGGGGCGGTTCACTAAACGTGACATCCTTGATGGCGAATGCACTGCTGCGGGCTACACCCATTGCTCTGGCTGGATTGTCTGGTGTGGTGTGCGAACGGGCAGCTGTGATCAATATAGCCATCGAGGGGATGATGTTAAGTTCCGCGTTTTCCTCCACAGTCGCTGCCAGCGTGGCCGGGAATGTGTGGGAGTGGTCGCGGGGGTTTACATTGGCCTTTGGTTTAGCCATGGGGCTGTTGACAGGCGCATTGCTTGGGTTTTTGCTGGCTGTCTTGGCAGTACGGTATAAAGTAGATCAAATCGTGGCTGGGACTGCGATTAACATCTTCTCAACAGGGATCACCAGTTTTATGGTTTCCAGGATTCTGGTGGAGTTTCAGAATCTAAATCAAACTCCTATCTTTCAAAAATTTCCCATCCCGGGATTGTCAAAGATACCGATCTTGGGTACAGTGTTTTTTAATCAAAATCTTCTGTTTTATCTGATGTTTGTGGTCATCGCGGTCATCCATATCATGCTTTTTTACACCCGGTGGGGTTTGAGGACCCGGGCGGTGGGGGAACATCCAAAAGCTGCTGATACGCTGGGTGTGAGAGTTTATTTCAACCGTTATGTGAACACCACGTTAGGCGGGATGGTGGCAGGATTGGGAGGATCGTTTCTGATCTTAGGGTCTGTGGGGCGGTTTGACGAAGTGATGACGGCCGGAAAAGGGTTCATCGGCTTAGCGGCTATGATCTTCGGGAAATGGATGCCTATCGGCACCTTCGGCGCGGCCAGCATATTTGGCTTTGCGGACTCATTACAAACCAAATTGGCTATCTTGAATGTCCCCATCCCCTCGCAGTTTTTGTTGATGGCCCCCTATTTGATCACCATTGTGGTCTTGGCCGGCGTGATTGGAGAGGCGACGCCTCCAGCAGCAGATGGACAACCCTACGTAAAGGAGTAAGGTGGAGGGAGGAGGGACAGTGATTGCGGGGCTAGGATAAGATAAATAAACAGGTGCTTGATTCCAAGCACCTGTTCGTTTTTAAAGGACCCTGAGGGATTGCTTATAAAATTTCTTTCGCCAGTTCGTCGAAACCTAAACTTTTCATTACAATCCACGCAGGGCGGCTCCGGGATTCATCAAACACTTTCTGTGTGCGTTGCAAAGCCGCCTTCTTTTCCTTTTTATGCTTGCTGAAAAATGAGGGACCCTTCTTCGAAAGCAAGTAATCTGCAGCTGCTGCTACATCATACTCTGCATGTTCTAATGCTTCCAGGGTATATTCTTTCAGGTACTTTTGATAAAGGTTGATATCCATGGGTTCTTTTCCAGGTTCCTCCACTGCATTTCTTTTATCTTTGCGCAGATTGGATTAGATGTCCAATAATTCTTTGATTTCGGGGATGATAAACGGCAGGGCAAATCCAATCGAAAGCAGGGTGACACCGGCGGTGATCCCCAGACGGGCGAAGGTGGAAAAAGCGGTTGGCGGAATCAACTCTTGGGCTGCCAGGCTTACAGCTGATCCGAGGGCGGTAGCAAGGAGGACGCGGAGGAGAGTTGATTTCAGGTGCGGATTTCGTGGGATGGATCGGTAGAGGAGAATGAGCAAAAACAACGCCTCTGCGCTGAAGACCAGCGTATTGGCCAAACCTATGCCCGGGGCCCCTATCCACCGGGAGAGCGGTATGCTCAGGCCGAGAAAGGCAACCCAAGTCAGCCCGGAGGCGATAAGGGGGATTTTCGCGTTTTGTTGAGCGTAAAAGGCCCTTGCTGCTACTTCTAGCAAAGCATGTCCCAATAATCCTAACAGATAAGCTCGTGAGGTCCAGACGATGAGGTTGGATCCGGCGCTGCCGAAATCCAATATTTCGACAACGGGAGGTAAATTGATTGCCAATATAGCTGTGAGAGGGACAGTCAAACCTAGAATGACGCGGATCGCTTTTTCCAGGGTGCGCTGAAATGGTCCCGGGTCATTCCGTGAGATTTGCTCAGACAATGTGGGTAAGAGGGCTGTCCCAAGGGCTGTTCCAATCAGGGTTTCCGGCACTTGCATGAACAACCAACCATACACGAGGGCCGTGATCGCACCGGTAGGCAGACGGGAGGCAAGGTTATCCTGCGTGATGAAAATGATCTGAATGAAAAAAACGGTCAACACACGGGGCCCCATCAAGCGGAGGACTTTTTGAACGCCCGGGTCTTTCATCCGGATCTGCGGTGACCACCGGAAACGGAAGTGAATCAAAGCTGGTATTTGAATGGCCAGGAAAAGGGCTGCCCCGATGATCACTCCATACACCAAACCGTAGATACCCAGGCCCAGGGCGGGAAGCTCTATCGGTCCCCACTGGTAAGCTTTCTCCGGGGCAAGAATTAATACGCCAAACAGCGTGCCGATGTCGTACATGCTGGGGGCGATGGCGGGAAATAAAAAGTGCTGGTGGGCCTGAAGCCCTGCCATGGCCAATCCGCTCAGGGAAAAAAGAAGGGTCGCGATGAGGTTCAGGCGCATGAGATCCGTCACCAATGCCTGCTGCGCAGTGTCAAAGCCGGGAGCGATCCCAACTTCCCAGGAGACGAGTTTCTTGGCGCTTATTGCCACCAGGATGGAGAGCCCGCTGGTGACCAGAAAAATGATATTTGTGATTTGGGAAAATAGTTTCCAGGTTCTTGCCTTCCCTTTATTTTCCCGGTATTCTGATAAGACAGGGATGAATGCCATCGCTAACGCGCCCCCGGAAATCAGGGCGAACAGCAGATCAGGAATGTTGTTCGCTGCGTTGAATGCGTCCAGCTCGGGAGAGAGTTTAAAGGTCCGGGCGATAATCACCTGGCGGATGAACCCCAGGACTTTTTCAAGTCCAAAGAAAATGGCGATGATTAATGTGGAGCGGGCTATGTGTTTCATGTGGAGAGTATAGCACACAAACCAGGGGACCAATCGCCCATTTTCCGGATTCTGATCCCCCGACACTACCTGGGTCATGCATTCTCTCAGCGTGGTATTTTGATCTGTTTGCGGACGGCAGGGCAGACTTTTGCATTGAATGGATCAATGGTATGATATGTCTGGTATGCAACGGAAGATTATGCTTTATTATGCACAGGAAGTCGTGTATGCGCACTGTGGCTTGGGATGAAGAAAAACATGTTTTGCAGATGATCGATCAGCGGATCCTGCCCTGGAAATTCGAGGTCATTGAATTCGATGATTATCAGGATGTAGCCCGGGGGATCAAGGATATGGTCGTCCGGGGGGCGCCGGCTATTGGCGCTGCAGCGGGTTTTGGCCTCGCCCTCGCGGCGTTTCAGTCTTCTGCTGACTCTGTGTCAGGTCTTCGAGATGATTTAGTACGGGCAGCGAGTGTCCTGGAGAGGGCGAGGCCGACCGCGGTGAATATATCGTGGGCCTTAAAGCGGGTTCTTGAGAAAACGGAAGATGTAAAGAGAGATGTGGATGCTTTACGGGAAGCGGTGCTGGAAGAGGCTCAAAGGATCGCGGACGAAGATGTGGAGATCAACAAGCGGATGGCTGCAAATGGAGCCAAACTGATTGAGGATGGTGACACGATCATCCACCACTGCAACACCGGGGCGCTGGCTACTGTAGATTGGGGTACAGCCCTGGGTGTGATCCACACCGCCCATGAGCAGGGAAAGGATATCCACGTCCTGGTCGATGAGACGCGTCCACGATTACAGGGAGCCCGGTTGACAGCCTGGGAATTGGATCGTTACGGCATTTCCTACGACATCATCAGCGACAACAGCGCTGGCTACTTTCTGCAAACAAGCCAGGTGGATAAGGTGATCTTTGGCGCGGATCGTGTGGCGGCAAATGGGGATGTGGCGAATAAAATTGGCACATACATGCTTTGTTTGGCTGCTTTTGACAATGATATTCCAGCCTATGCAGTGGTCCCCACCTCTACCATTGACCTTTCACTGGCTTCCGGAGACCTGATTTCTATCGAAGAAAGAGAAGAAGGGGAAGTGCTGGATCTCACTTTGAAGGGGCAGAGAGTTGCCCCGGAAGGCGCATCCGCCAGAAACCCTGCCTTTGATGTTACCCCCCAGCGGTATATCTCAGGGATTATCACTGAAAAGGGTGTTGTTTACCCACCCTATGATGTCAACCTGAGGAAAGTGGTTTGAGAACCTACAGATCCCCAAAGACTTTTGGAGTGTTATGAAAATTGTCCTAACAGGTTCGATCGCATATGATTATTTGATGACGTTCCCTGGTAAATTTGAGGAACATCTCTTACCGGATAAACTGCATTCCATCAGTTTATCCTTCCTGGTGGATGGGATGGTCAAACGGCGCGGGGGCGTAGCTCCCAATATCGCCTATACCATGGCTTTGCTGGGTGGGAATCCACTCCTCCTGGGCACCGTGGGAGAAGATTTTGAACTCTATCAGAAGTGGTTGGAGGAACAGGGAGTGGATACGCGAGGGATCGAGGTCATCCCTGAGGAATTTACGGCCTCCTTTTTTGTAACCACAGATGATGACAACGCCCAGATCGCCAGTTTTTATCCGGGAGCTATGGCCTTTGCCGACCAGCTTTCTCTGGAGCAATGGCAGAAGGAATCACCAGATCTGGTCGTTATTTCTCCTAATGACCCTCAGGCGATGACGGGATATGTCCGGGAAGCCAAGCGTTTGGATATCCCTTATGTATACGATCCCAGCCAGCAAATTGTCCGTCTTTCTGCTGAGGATTTGCGCGGGGGGGTGGAGGGGGCGTTTGCGTTATTTGTCAACGATTACGAATTCGGTCTGATCCAAAAGCGGACAGGTCTGACCTGGGAAGAGGTCCTGAGGTATTTAGACCTTTTGGTGATCACCCAAGGGAAAGAAGGGTCTGCGATTTATGTTGCAGGCCAAGAGTTGTCCATTCCCATCGTCCCTCCCAAAAGCATTGTCGATCCCACGGGGATCGGGGATGCCTTTCGGGGAGGATTTCTGACCGGTTACAACCATCAATTACCCTGGGATGTATGCGGGAAAATGGGAGCCTTAGCAGCCACATGCTGTTTGGAATCGGACGGTCCCCAGGGGCACAGTTTTACTGCAGAGACATTTATCCAACGTTTTCGGAAGCATTTTGATGACCGGGGGGAATTGGATATACTTTTAGAATAAATCAGGAATTTGTTACATTTTTAATTTCTAATGGATGATGGAGTAAGTCATGGATACATTTGACATCAAGGACAAAGAGTTAGCAGAGGGGGGACGGAGAAGGATCCATTGGGCGGAAAGGGAGATGCCCGTGCTGCGCAGCATCCGGGAGAGGTTTGCAGCGGAACGTCCTTTAGAGGGCGTCCATATCTCTGCCTGCTTGCACGTGACGACAGAGACGGCAAATCTGATGAAAACCCTTCAAGCCGGGGGTGCGGATGTGGTTCTGGTGGCTTCCAATCCGCTTTCCACCCAGGATGACGTGGCAGCCTCTCTGGTGGTACACAATGAAATCCCGGTTCACGCCATTAAGGGAGAGGATAGGGTCACGTATTACAAGCATATCAATGCAGCCATTGACCACGAACCCCACATCACTCTGGATGACGGCGCGGATCTGGTGAGTACATTGCATAAAGACCGCCGGGAACTGCTGCCCAATGTCATCGGCGGCATGGAGGAGACCACCACCGGGGTGATCCGGCTGCGGGCCATGGCGGAAGACGGCGCCCTGGAATTCCCTGTGATGGCGGTCAACGATGCTTTGACGAAGCACTTTTTTGACAACCGGTACGGGACAGGCCAATCCACCATGGACGGTATCATCCGGGCCACCAATGTTCTGATCGCCGGGAAAACCTTTGTGATTGCGGGATACGGTTGGTGCGCCCGGGGCTTGGCGCTTCGGGCCCGGGGGATGGGGGCTGACGTGATCGTCACCGAGGTGGATCCCCTGAAGGCGCTGGAAGCGGTCATGGACGGCTTCCGGGTCATGCCTATGATGGAAGCCGCTCCCCAGGGCGATATCTTCTGCACTCTGACCGGAGATATCAATGTCATCGATCAACACCATATGGAGGCCATGAAAGACGGTGCGATCATCGCCAACTCCGGGCATTTCAATGTGGAGATCAATATCCCCGCGTTAGAGGAGATGGCCCGGGAAAAGCGCCGCGTGCGGCCCATGGTGGAACAGTACATCCTTGAGGATGGGCGTAAACTCAATCTGTTGGCCGAAGGGAGGCTGGTGAATCTGGCTGCTGCGGAGGGACATCCCTCAAGTGTGATGGATATGTCGTTTGCCAACCAGGCCTTATGTGCGGAGTATATGGTCGACCATGCTGAGAGCTTAGAAGCCAGGGTATATTCCGTGCCTGAAGATATCGATGAACAAATCGCCCGTTTGAAACTGGAAACCATGGGCGTGGAGATCGATGAACTCACGGAGGAACAAGTTGAATATCTCGGTTCCTGGCAGATGGGTACGTGAGATTTTCCGGATCAATACCGTTATACATCAGCCATCTTAAGAGCATTGATACCTTTCTCTTTGCTGAAAATATGTTAAATTAAGGCTGCTGGGAGTTTTCCCTATTCGACTCTGAACGGAAAAAATCCTTTTATCGGGTAGTTTTTTATTGGAGGGAGTCAGATGAATAAGATATCTAGAAGGGGATTCCTGCGTTTTCTAGCTGCGGGATTGAGTTTTCTGGGCCTGAGCTCTTTGCTGGGGTGCAAAGAGGGGGAAAAAGCGATCAGTAAGTCCTTTTCTGAGGGGGGTAAAAGCGCCAAGCTGCCCTCAGCGACAGCTACAAATCCTCCTACCCCGACTGACCTTCCCACCGCGACCGTCCCGGAACCCACAGCGACCTGGACCCCGAAGCCGACGCCCGTGCCCCCGCATATCGCGGTTGCCCGGAATGGGGACCCGGAAACCATGGTCCGCAAAGCGTTGGCAGCTTTGGGCGGCATGGAACGCTTTGTGAAGCAGGGGGATGATGTGATCATCAAACCCAATATTTGCGTCGGCTACCATACCTATGAATATGCAGCCACGACCAATCCCTGGGTGGTGGGTGCCCTGGTGAAATTAGCCCTTGGAGCGGGCGCCCGACGGGTGCGGGTCATGGATCATCCTTTTGCTGCACCCTCACAGGCCTACACAAAGAGCGGCATTCAAAAGCAGGTCCAGGCGGCTGGCGGCAAGATGGAGGTGATGTCCAAGATAAAATTCATCAAGACAAATATTGAAAAAGGGAAATCTCTCAAAACCTGCCGGATTTACGATGAGGTGCTGAAAGCGGATGTGCTCATCAACGTCCCCATCGCCAAGCATCACGGCATGGCCCATCTGACACTGGGCATGAAAAACCTGATGGGCGTGATCTACAACCGGCCCCAAATTCACAATAATTATGGACAGAGGCTAGCGGATCTCAACTCCCGGGTCAGGTCTGATTTGGTTGTCGTGGATGCGGTGCGGATGCTTTTGCGTAATGGGCCGAGCGGGGGAAATCTGGGCGACGTACGGAAAGCGGACACCGTGATCGCCTCTCCGGATGTGGTGGCTGCGGACAGCTACGCCGCCACTTTATTTAACGTCGAGCCAAATGGTCTCAGATATGTCCGGGCTGGATCGGAGATGGGCCTGGGCAGGTCGGACTTGGGGAACCTGAAGATTGAGGAGATCAACGTTGGCTAAGGATCCAAAACTTACGCCTCGGTGGACCCCGCGCAGCTGGGTCAAACTCCGGAAAGTCGTCCAGGTCCTGGCCTTTTTACTCTTTCTTGCTTCTTTTCTCACGCTTAGAAGTGGGCAGGTTTTCTCATCCAATCCTGCTGAAGGCAACCTGAAGACAGCTTTGGTGAAACTCCCGCTCAGGCTTGATCCTCTGGCGATGATTTCCCATGCCCTGGCCAGCCGTCAATTCCTGGCGGGCTCCGCTTTGGCTCTGATCACGATCACTTTGACGTTGGTTCTGGGGCGAGTGTGGTGCGGGTGGCTGTGCCCCCTGGGCAGCCTTCTGGATTGGATCCCCTTAAGAAGAAAAGGGACAAATCGACCGCTGCCCCCGGAGAGATGGCGCAGCCTGAAATATGTCCTTCTGATCACCATCCTCATCGCAGCGATCTTCACGAATTTGACATTGTTGGTGCTTGACCCCCTGTCAATCCTCTACCGTACTTTCTCTACAGCGATCTTACCGGCGCTCGATCATCTGGTGACAGCTGCAGAGCGGGCTTTATATACCATTCCCTTCTTGCAGACGGCGGTAGGCAGAGTGGATAGTTTTCTGCGCCCCGGCATTTTACCAAGTACCCCTTTGTTTTTCCGGTACACGGCATTATATGGGGGCATTTTCCTCACTGTCCTGGGGTTAAACCTGGCCGCGCCGCGGTTTTGGTGCCGGTATCTTTGCCCACTTGGGGGGCTTTTGGGATTGTTGAGCAAAGGTAGTTTAATGAAACACCACATCAGTGAGAGCTGTTCAGGATGTGGGGTGTGTGAGGACGTTTGTCCGACTGGCGCCATTTATACGGACGAAGGGGGTGTGGACAGCAATCCCAGCGAGTGCACGATGTGTATGGAATGCCTGCCTTCCTGTCCCGGCCAGGCCGTTTCTTTCCCCCTCGGTCTTTCCATAGCCGCATGGGAACCATATGACCCGGGAAGAAGGGAGGCCTTGGTCGGCTTGGGCGCTTCTGCTGCCGGAATCGGACTTATTGGCAGCAGCGCCTTTTCGGAACGAAAGCACCCCCGTCTTATTCAACCTCCGGGAACGCGAGAAAAAGATTTCTTTCAAGAATGTCTCCGCTGTGGGGAATGCATCTATACCTGTCCTACAGGTGCCATTCACCCCGCCCTCTTTGAGGCTGGTGTAGAGGGGCTGTGGACGCCGGTGCTGGTTCCCAGGTTAGGCTATTGCGACTATTCCTGCCATGCCTGCGGCCAGGTCTGCCCGGTGGGCGCTATTCCTGAACTCAGTCTGGAAGAGAAGAGGGAGCAGGTGATGGGCAAGGCGTACATCGACCATAACCGCTGTTTAGCCTGGGCGGATCATGAGGTCTGTATCGTCTGTGAAGAGATGTGCCCGGTGCCGGATAAAGCGATTTACCTGGAGGAGGTCGAAGTGACGGGGAGAGAGGGGGAAAAGCGTGTCGTCAAGCAGCCTCATGTGGAACGGGATCTGTGCATTGGCTGTGGGATTTGCGAATATAAATGCCCCTTGGATGGGAATGCAGCGATCCGGGTTTACGTACCTTCTGTATAAAAGATTTTGAAAACTGGGGGAATGATATTCTTATCCTGAATTGGGGTTTCCCCAGCCCCCGCCGCCGGGGGTTTCGATGACTAATATATCCCCGGGCTTGACCTGCAGGGAAACCTTGGACCCGATCTGCCTTTCTACCCCACCCCGGATGAGCCTGTTGATTCCCGTTTGGCCTGGTTTTCCCCCTTGCAAGCCGTAGGGTGGATTTTTTCGCCGGTCGCTGTTGATGGTCACATTAGCCGGAGCGAGAAATTTGTAGACACGCTTGATCCCTTTTCCCCCTCGATATTGACCTGCCCCGCCTGACCTCTCCCGCAGTTCATAACGGAGAATTTGCACCGGTAAGGTGTGTTCGATAGCTTCCACGGGAGTATTTCTGGTGTTCGTCATATGGCTGTGGCGCCCGCTGAGGCCGTGGCCCTGCGGTCCGGCGCCGTGGCCTCCCCCAATGGTTTCGTAAAAGACAAAGGCTTGTTCTCCGGAAACCCCTCCAAACGTGATGTTGTTCATTGTCCCCTGGCTGGCGGCAGGAATATGGGAGGGAAGCGCTTTTGACAAAGCGCCCAGGACCACGTCAACAATCCGTTGGCTGGTCTCCACGTTGCCTGCGGCCACGGCAGCCGGGAAAACCGGGTTAAGCACGCTGCGAGGGGGAACGATGACATCAACCGGTTGGAAGCAGCCGTGGTTCATGGGGATCTTCTCTTTGGAAAGCAGGTGAACGCAGTACCAGGTCGCGGATTTTACGACCGCGCTGACCGCGTTGAGATTACCTGTAACCTGAGGCGAACTGCCCGTGAAGTCGACGGTCATGGAGGAGCCCTGTTTTGTGATCTTAACCTGGATGAGAATATCCTCCGCGGCGGGTTCCGCGCTTTCCAAAGCGTCCTGGAAGGAATATGTCCCTTCAGGGATATTTGTGAGAACGTGTTCCGTCATGCGTCGGGAATACTCCATCAGCGCCAGGGCGTGCTCTTGAACAGATTCTATCCCGTACTTACCAATCAGCGCCAGAAGTCGTCGTTCTCCAATGCGTTGAGCTGCAATTTGGGCTTGTAAATCACCCTTTCTTTCCTCTGGAGCCCGTGTGTTTGCAGTGATGAATGACAGGATGTCTGCTTTAATCTGGCCATCCTCCGCCAATTTGATGGGGGGGATGATCAAACCCTCCTGGTAAAGTTCCCTGCTGAGGGGGAGGGATCCTGGCGCCATACCCCCTACATCCGCGTGATGGGCGCGACTGGCGGCGAAAAAGCAGAGCCGACCCTCCGCGAATACCGGGGAAACCATGGTGATGTCGGGGAGATGGGTGCCGCCGTGATAAGGGTCATTGAGGATGATCATATCCCCGGGGTGAACCGCGGGAAAGGCCTCGATGGCGCTTTTCACGGAAGCCGGCATGCTCCCCAGGTGGACGGGGATGTGGGCTGCCTGGGCCACCATGTGCCCCCGGGCGTCGAAAAGGGCACAGCTGTAATCTTGGCGTTCTTTGATGTTGGGGCTGAAGCTGGCCCGCTGCAGAGTGACTCCCATTTCCTCAGCGACCGAGGTAAACAGGTTTTTGAATACACCCAGGCTGATGGTGTCAACCGTCATTTTTCACACTCCAGGATCAAGTTGCGATACCCATCCACCCGGGCTTTCCATCGGGGAGGCAGGTAAGTGGTGCTGTCCATCTGAAAAACCAGCCCTGGACCTGAAAAATGGGCTCCAGGCTGCAGTGAATCGCGTTCATAGAGGGATAGGGCAGCTGGATCTCCTTTTTGCACCAGAGCTTCCTTTTGTCCGATCAGAGCCGAGGAAGCGTCATTTCTCTTTTCGGGTTCAGGATCAAGGGCAGGTTTTGTGATCGAACCTACCGCTCGGACCCGGAGATTCACGATCTCCACATCGCGTTCCGGAAAATGATGCCCGTAATGGTCCCGGTGGGCTTTATGGAACACACTTTCAAGATCCTCAGTAAAGGGGATGGTGAGTTCAAAGGATTGTCCCCGGTAACGGGCATCGACGAGTGGGTCGATATGTACAGCTTCCCTTTTCAGCCCCTCTTTGCGCAGCTGCTCGAGGGCAGATCGTTCTCTCTTTTCAAGCATGCGGTTTATTTTCTGGAGGGTTTGGCGGGATAAGATCTCCATCACGGAATGGCTGTGTTCCAGGATGACATCGGACATCAGCAGCCCGTAGGCGCAAAGCACGCCGGGCTTGAAAGGGATCAGGACGCGGGGAATCTCCAGGCGTTCCGCCACTTCACAGGCATGAAGCGGACCTGCTCCCCCGAATGCGGTTAACGTGAAATCACGCGGGTCATGCCCCCGGCCGATGGAAACGCGCCGCAGCGCTCGTTCGATGTTCGCGTTTGTGAGGCGGATCACCCCGAGTGCTGCTGCTTCGGGTGTGAGATGCATTTTCTTTCCGAGGGACAGGAAAGCCTGATGGGCTCGATCAAGGTTAAGGGGCATCCTTCCCCCTAAAAAATAATCGGGATCAATCCGCCCCAGGATGGCATGGGCATCTGTGACCGTGATCTCTTCCCCACCGCTTTCATAGACGATGGGTCCGGGATCGGCGCCAGCGCTCTCCGGCCCTACATGGAGACCTCCGGCTGGATCCAGGCGGGCGATGGATCCGCCCCCGGCTCCAATGGTTTCGATGTCGATCGTCCGGACCCGGAGTGGCAGGCCGTCAATTTCGGATTCTGTGCGGTGGATATGTCTTTCTGGACAAAGGGAGACATCCGTGGAAGTGCCTCCCATGTCCAGGGTGATCACGCGGTTAAATCCTGCTTGTTGGGCGATGTGGAATCCCCCGATCACGCCCGCAGCGGGCCCGCTCAAGGCGGTGTGGATGGATTGTTCTCTGGCCCTTTTCGCGCTCATCACCCCGCCGTCCGAATTCATGACCCATAAAGAGCTCATGGGGGGTAGATTCTTTTCAATGTTCAACAGATATTCGCTCATCACGGGCCGAACATAGGCTTCCAGAGAGACCGTGCTGGCCCGTTCGTACTCCCGGAATTCAGGTAGAACTTCACTGGAAAGAGAAACTTGCCAATCTTTGAGAATGCCCCGCTTTCTGATCTTGTTTTTCAAGCGCTGTTCGTGTTCGGGGTTGAGGTAGCTGTATAAGAAACAAATCGCAAGCGACTCGACTTTCTTCCTCTCCAATTGGTTCAACACATCTTCCACAGCTTGCTCATCCAACGGGGTCAGGATTTCTCCTCGATGATTTAAGCGCTCGGGAATTTCAAAACATAATTCTTCCGGGATCAACCGGGGAGGGAGTTGGGGATGTACGGCGTACAGTTCAGGCCTATCCTGCCGGCCAATGGTCAGGATGTCCTTAAAACCCTGGGTGATGAGCAGCGCGGTGCGCGCTCCTTTCCTCTCTAAGATGGCATTGGTGGCTACTGTGGAACCATGGGTCACTCGCTTAGGTGAACCCAATCCCTCTGCCTGAAAATGGCGCAGACCCTTTAGAAGGGCCTGAGATGGGTCTTGAGGGGAGCTGGCAAGTTTGTGGATGTGTATCTGTTCTCCTTCACTGAGCACAAGATCTGTGAAGGTGCCTCCAATATCTACGCCAAGGTACATTTTTTCCTTGTTGATCTTTGCGTTTTTTTGTCCATTGGGTGAATTATTTGTCAGGGTGCGGTACGAATTATGTAATGAGACGGTAAATGATACGAGACATCTAAAAATCTTTATAGTAAAAAGCCAGTAGCTTGCTGCGAGGATGAATGGCTTATGTCCTTAAAATCAGTACATAAACAAAGTATAATATTTGTGTGGCAACTAAAATATTCAAATATCGTCTCTATCCTACAAAAGCTCAGCGCACATCTATGAACAATGTGCTTGGCGCTTGCCGTTGGGTATACAATAAGACGCTTGAAGTTCGCAAGAAAGCCTGGGAGAAACGCGAAGAGACTATTTCTCGATATGAGACAATCAATATGTTGCCTGACTGGAAAAAGGAACATTCCTGGCTGAGGCAGGCACATTCTCAGGTTTTGCAAGAAGTATGTACTCGCGTTGATCTTGCCTTTCAAT
>JAWODY010000014.1:0-9442 GCA_046483045.1 Anaerolineales bacterium
CCTGAAATCGACCAGGTTCCGGACGTCCAAAGAGCTAAAACGCACTCTTTACCAGTATTGTGATACCTACAACCATTACCTGGATTTCCGTTCCATTGGACACATGACTCCTGTGGAGAAGATGCAGGAATATTATCAATCAAACCCCGAATGTTTCATTTGGGACCCACACAACCTCCCGACTCCAAACACCTAGAAAGTATTCTGTTAAGGGGTAAATATGTGACCCTAGTGTAAAAATCCCCATTGACGAGGGGAGTGAAAAGAGTACACTTAAAACCGTAACTGGCCAATCATCATCCCAAGCAGAGGTAATACCATGAAATGGACCATATCTTTTCTCCTCCTCACCTTCCTGATCACCAGCTGCGTTTCTCAGCCCACTCTGGATGAGCGTGACGTGATTGCTACCATCGTTGCTGCAACTCTGAACGCCCCAACCAGCGAGAAAACTTCTCCCCCCGCCACACAGGCACCCTCGAACGAGACATATGCTCCCTCCCCCAGTTCGACGCCTCTGCCTTCCTCCCCGACTTCGACCCCTACGAACACTCCCTCTCTGACACCAACACCCACGAATACCCCCTCAACTACCCCGACGCCCACCTCTGCCCCAGGAGACCCGAGGGAAACACTGGGCACCCCCAGTTGGGAGGACAATTTCAGCAGCAGCGCAAACTGGTATACCTATCAAGACAACAGCTCAAAAATGGAGGTCAAAGGCGAGAAACTCATCCTCAAAGTTTTTCAAGCAGAAAATTATGAGTACTGGGGATTATCGGTGCCGGAATTGGAGGATTTTTACCTGGAATACACGGGAGCGTTCGGGGAATCATGCAGCGGAAAAGATCGGTTTGGGATGATTTTCCGGTCTCCAAAAGAAAATAAGGGGTACTTGTTTGGCATAACCTGTGATGGCCATCTACGCTTATCTGCCTGGGATGGAGAAGATTACACTACCCTTCAAAATTGGCAGAAGAGCGAACATATCCAAACCGGACCCGGCGCTGAAAACAGGGTGGGTATCAAAGCAAAAGGCACAACACTTACCGGATATATCAACGGGCATGAGGTCGTAAGTAAAAAAAGTGACCTGTTCGAGAAAGGGAGATTCGGGGCAATGTTCGCAGCGGCAGAGACGCCCGGTTTCCAAGTAGAGATCACGAACGCCGCATATTGGACGTTAAAATAAAATAGAGCCTGAGATCCATCGAACCTATGTTTTCCAACTTGATTGCTTCTTGAAATCTGCAGGCGTCACTTCAGAGATATTTTTCAGAATCATGTCTTCACCACCTAGGAAGGAGATCCGCTATGAACGAGATCAAACCCAAACACCAGATCATGATTGGGATCATCATCTCCCTCTTATTGTTCAGTGGATGCTGGGGAAAACCAAGTCCGACAGCAACCGAATCCCCCCAGCCGTTCTCTGAGCTTCCCAAGGAAGATCGGAAATACGTCATGCGGGCTGTAGCAGAACTCTCCAAACAAGAAAATATCGATCCAAACACGGTCGAATTGGTCAGCCTGGAATTCACAGAGTTCTCGGACGCCAGCCTGGGCGTTCCGGAACCGGGAGAAACCTACGCCCAAGTCATCACCCCGGGATATATCATCATCCTTGAGCATGAGGGGCAACAATATGAGTTTCATGCCAGCGATGACCGTACGGTCAGAGTCCCGGAATAACCTGATAATAAGGTCCTTTTTCACAAATGTAATCCCCTCACCAAATGCCGGGGATCAGGCGATGCCGGACCTGTGATTTATACTCCCGGTATCCCGATAATCTATCCTCAAGACTCCTGTCCTCCAATTGGGTCCGGATCAGCGTCCCAACTATAACGAAGGCAGCCGGGACGAAAGACCATAAAGCATCCAAGAATATAGGTGCAGCTAGGTACGTAAGCAGCGCACCGGCATAACCTGGGTGCCGCACCCATCGGTAAGGACCCCGGGTGACCACTTGATGACCGCGATCCATCTGGATGCGCACTTTGCCAGAAAAGAAGGGGTTGACGATCAAAGCATAAGAACCTAAGGCATACCCAAACAGGATAAGGATCAGCGCCAATAATTTCACACTCATACTGACCGTTGTGGACCACCCAAAGCGCACATCCAGCCCCGCAACCAGGGGAATTAATCCCCCACCAAAGCCAACCAAGGGGGACAAGATTTTATCCCAGGCTTCTGCATCCTCTTGGCGCAGAAAATTCGCACGCTCTTTCAAGAGATCAGGATGCTGCCGGGCAGCCAGGGCCCGGCTGACGGCAAAACCCAAGATATGGATCAAGGCATAGACCCACGCTTCCCACCACCCCCAGCGCTGCGTTACCAGTAAAGGGGAAACCGGAACGAGGATGATAAATATAAATAATAAGATTAGAATCTGTGGAAAAATGGGTGTATCTTTCATAATCTGCCTCCTCCCTTCCCATGTTCCATTATACTCTTTCCCCTAAGGATCCATCTTCAAGAATTAAAAGGATCAGAGACTCGGAATGCATTCACAAAAATAGAAAATAACTTTGGTTTGCAGGGTGCTGACCCAAGAGGTAAAAGGACGTTCAGGCGTACAGGAATGGATGTGACTCAATTCCGTATCCATCCGCAGGTAATTTGACACCCTCCTCAACGGATATTATGATTAAACACGCTCCAGGAAGTTTCCCAAGCGCGTGAAAATCAGCAAATGATGGGAACTTTTTCTCCAGTGTTTGCGTCTAGATATTAGAAATCGAATCAAATAAGACAAGGAGATTCTCCCCATTCTAGTTTGGAAAGGGAAATCCTGGCCGTCAGTTAAGCTCTACCAAGCACAACTACTTGGTATACAACTATCATCAAAGGTACAGAGGTACTATCATGCAAACGAAAAAAACATCCACGAACAATAAATTATTTTGGGTAGGTTGCCTGATCAGCTGCTTGTTGGTATTAAGCGGGTGCATGTCGGCGACTCCCTCCCAACCCACCAGCCCACCCCCGACCCCGACAGCAACGGAAGAGGCAACCCAGGGAGAGGCGGAAGCCCTGGCCGAACTGGCGAAAGAGGACCTAGCAGGAAGAACAAACCTGGAAACCGAGGACATCTCAACCCAGAGCGTGGAAGAGAAAGTGTTTCCAGACGCCAGCCTGGGGGTACCTCAACCGGGTATGTCCTACGCCCAGGTTACGACCCCCGGTTACATCATCATCCTTGAAGCCGGCGGCGACACCTATGAATACCACGCAGCTGAATCACGAGTGGTCCTCGTGCCGGAAGAAACAGCCACACCGGAAACCGCTGATGGCGAGTCCGAGATGATCACCATCCCTTCCGAAGGACTGCAGTTCGAGATCCCTGCATCCTGGAAGAAAGTGGAAGGAGCTCAAGCCTGGAACCCGGAAGGAAATGATAAGGTCTATCTTGGTTTTCACACGGAGGAAATCGAACCTCCAGCGGAAGTGGAAGCCGTGATGATGCCTTCTGCTCTAGCCCCTTCCCCACAAGCAATCACTCAAGGCCGAGAAGAAATCTCCACTAACCTGGGCGACGCGTTCCGCTACACCATCCACATTGTCGATCCCAACGCTGAAGGGGAAGAGCCGGTGGGGGTGGAAACCCATGTCATCTACATCAAGACAGAAGAAGATTCAAAAATAGCTTATGACTTTTACCTTGGGGCACCTGACGAGAAAGGGATCAATAAATATCTCCCCATCCTCCTTCATACCCTGGATACATCCCAATTTACATCTGAGGAAAACGGAAGGACAGTGACCATTTTCTTCAACAACTCGGAACTAAATCCTGAAGGGGAATGTGACCAGGTTTTCACCGTCACACGCCAGATCACCTCGGAAGACAACCAACTGGCTGCTGCCCTGAACGAACTGTTCCGTGGTCCGACCCCCTCTGAAGCTGAGGAAGGATACCTTTCCTTTTTCTCAGAGGAAACAAAGGACATCCTCATCGACGTAAAAATCGAAGGAAACACAGCATACGTAAATCTAAAGGATATTCGATCCATGATCCCCGGAGTGAGTTCGTCCTGCGGAAGCCAGGAGTTCTTTGCCAAGGTGAAAGAAACCATCCAGGCCCAGGCACCCGGGGTCGAGAAGGTCTTATACGCCATCAAAGGCGATCCCGAACCCTTTTACGAATGGGTGCAGTTGGGCTGCCAGGAATTCAACGATTTTTGCGATCCAGCTCCTTTTGAGGAAAACGGGAAGACAGTGACCATTTTTTTCAACAACTCGGAACTAAATCCTGAAGCGGAATGTGACCAGGTTTTCCCCGTTACCCGCCAGATCACCCCGGAAGACAACCAACTGGCTGCTGCCCTGAACGAACTGTTCCGTGGCCCGACCTCCTCTGAAGCTGAAGAAGGATACGTTTCCTTTTTCTCAGAGGAAACAGGGGACATCCTCATCGACATAAAAATCGAAAGAAACACGGCATACGTGAATCTAGAGGATATTCGATCCATGATCCCCGGCGTGAGTTCCTCCTGCGGAAGCCAGGAGTTCTTTGCGGAGGTGAAAGAAACCATCCAGGCCCAGACACCCGGGGTTGAGAAGGTTTTATACGCCATCGAAGGCGATCCCGAACCGTTTTACGAATGGGTGCAGCTAGGCTGCCAGGACTTCAACGATTTTTGTGATCCAGCTCCTTTCCAGGACATGCAACCATAAATTGAAGTAGAATCAGATCATGAACCAGCCGCGGGAGCCGAGGGGTCTCCCGCGCTGGCATCTTCCGACATGTCAGCCCCCAATCTAAAAATCTTCCTAAAAGGAGCATCTTCATGAAAAAAACCATCGGTCTCATTGTCAACCCTGTGGCAGGGATGGGAGGCAGTGTGGGGTTGAAAGGGACGGACGGAGGGATGTACCACAAAGCCCTGGACTTGGGAGCTGAGCCGATAACCCCTCACCGGACAGAGACCTTTTTGGACCACTTAGAAAACAAAGAAGGCATCCAACTCCTCGCCGCTCCAGGCGTGATGGGGGCAAACTACCTGCAGGACAGGGAGCTGCATTATCAAACCGTGGGGGACATCCCTCAGGAGACCTCACCGGGGGACACGAAAAGGATCGCCCGCTTGATGTTGGATCGCGGAGCTGATCTGTTGGTTTTCGTGGGTGGGGACGGCACTGCCAGGGACATCTTTGACGCAGTAGGTGCCCAGACCCCTGTGGTGGCCGTGCCGGCGGGGGTAAAAATGTACAGCGGGGCTTTTGCAGTCAACCCTAAAGCTGCGGCGGAGATGGTGGACGCCTTTCTGGAAGGGGCAGATGTCACAGAGGAGGAAGTGCTCGACATCGATGAGAAATCCTTCCGGGAAGACCGCCTGGATTCGCGCTTATATGGATACCTGCTCGTCCCTGAAGTACGGGAATACATCCAACCCGGCAAAGTGGCCTCCAGCCTCACCTCCTCAACGAAAGCGGCCAAACGATCCATCGCCGCCTATGTTGTCGAAACCCAGATGAATTCTCACACACTGTATCTGCTGGGTCCAGGGACCACGGTGCGCGCGGTCGCAAGAGAACTGGATGTCCCCAAAACGCTGCTGGGCGTCGACGCTGTGTACGATCAAGACCTCGTCGGAGAGGATATCAATGAGAAGGAAATTTTGGAGCTCTTTCAAAAATATCCAGAGCGAGTATTGATCATCACCCCCATTGGCGGAAACGGGTTCATCTTCGGGCGGGGGAACAAGCAGTTCACGCCAATAGTGATCAGAGAAGTAGGGCGAGAAAATATTCAAGTGGTAGCGACCAAACAGAAGCTCAACGAGTTGGAATGTTTGCGGGTGGACACGGGGGATGCAGAAGTGGACCAAATGCTCCGCGGATACCTGAAAGTCATCGTCGGGTACCAAGAAGGGAAAGTCATGAAAGTCAAGTCTTGACCGGGAGATGGAGAAAGTGAAATCTCAGCCTGTCCTAAACAGTGAAATGCTCCCTTAAAAAACGGACCCCCTCCCTTAATTTGCCAAAATGACGGCAGGATACAGTACTCTGAAACGGGCGATCTTCTGGATCTTCATCCAAATTTTTACATAATTCATATGTTGAGTTAACGCGATTCTGAGATCCTCTTTTTATACTAATCATGTAAAAAAATAAAAGTCACGAATGGATGACTTTGCAGGTAACCCTGTTGATCATCTGCAGCGTGAAAAGCAGCCCTCAGGATACCTGAGGGTTTTTGAATGTAAACCCATCACAAAATCCAATCAACGCTTTATATGAACCATTCAAAGCACAAGGAGGATTAAAATTATGTTTCGAAGATCTTCAACACCTTCAATATGGCGCGAGATGGAACGCATGCAACGGGAGATGAACCGATTGTTCACCGATTACACTCCCGCCCGTTACCGATCCGCATCCTCTTATCCGGCAATGAACCTCTGGGCGGATGAAGAGAGCGTGATCATCAGAGCGGAGCTGCCGGGTCTAAAGCCTGATGACCTGGACATCAGCATCGATGAAGGCGACCTGACCCTGAGCGGCAGACGCCCCCCAGAAGAAATGCCCGAGGACGCCACCTATCACCGTCAGGAACGAAATTACGGCAGCTTCACACGATCCATTCGTTTGCCTTTCAAAATCGAAGCGGACGACGTGGAAGCGACCATGAAAAATGGCGTGCTCACACTCGTGCTCCCTCGAGCTGAAGAGGACAAACCCAAGAAAATCACCATCAAGACCCAATAGGTTGAGCTTTCACAATTCATCAACCTCAAACTGGAGGTGTAAAAATGACTGAAGAAGCCAAAGCTATGGAAGTTCAAGAACAAGAAAGAGTTCCCAAGGAACGAACGGAACGCATTCGTGACAAAGCTTGTTATTTACCGCAGTCGGATATTTTCGAAACGGAAGAGAATTATTACCTAGTGTTGGATATGCCCGGCGTTGAAGAAAATTCGATCGACATCACATTGGAAAAGAACACTCTGACCATCAACGGTTACACAGATGTCGAACGCCCAGAAGGTTATTCGCTGGCCCGGGCGGAATACAACATCGGAGATTACGAACGAAGTTTCCGGCTCACGGATCAGATCGATCACGAGAACATCGAAGCATCCTATGAGAACGGCGTCTTGCGCTTGTCGCTCCCGAAAGCGGAAGAAGCCAAAGCCCGGAAAATCAAAGTCAAAACTGGCTGATCCTTCTGGGTAACATCAGATCAAAAAAACGGAGGTGAATGAGATGCCTATTTCTGATTTGATCCCTTGGAAGCGAGAAAAAAAAGAAAACATTCCCGTTCAGCGGGAACAGGAGAGAGACGCTCTTCTTGATCTCAGACAGGAGATGAATCAGCTATTCGATGATTTCTTTCAACGCCCCTTTGAGATGAGTCCATTCAGAGGAGAATCATCTCTCGCGGGTGACTTCATCCCCCAAATGGACGTCACGGAGACGGACAAAGAGATCAAAATCTCAGTTGAACTGCCTGGAATGGACGCAGAGGACATCGACATTTCCATGACAGGCAATAGGCTGACCCTGAAGGGGGAGAAGCGCGAGGAAAAAGAGGAAAAAGGCGAGCAATTTTATCGCTCTGAACGATCCTACGGCTCCTTCCAGCGCTCCATCCCACTTCCTGAAGAAGTCCAAGAGGAAGAGATCGAGGCCACTTATGAAAATGGAGTGCTCAACGTGAATCTCCCCAAAAGCCCCGGAGCGCGAAAAGGGACTAAAAAAATCGAGATCCAGAGCAGCTGAGCCTGCTCGGGGATGAGGGGGAAAGACAGAAAGGGGCTGTCCCAAAAGTCATTGGCACAGCCCCGAATTTTTTAATATAATGGGGGAATGAAAAACAAATCTTCAAACCCTACACGCCAAAACAAGCCCTGCTGCCCCCGAATCTAGAGGAGATGATCCCAGAGGGAAACCTGGATCGGGTGGTGGATGAGATGATCGAGCGGTTGAATATCGAACCGCTGAAAAGACAGTACAAAGGAGGGGGAACCAGTGCCTATCACCCCAAGATGCTTTTGAAGGTGCTGGTCTATGCCTATACCCAGCAGACCTTTTCCTCCCGAAAAATTGCCAAAGCTTTGCGAGAAAACATCCATTTCATGTGGTTGAGCGGGATGAGCCAACCGGATCACCGGACGATCAACCGCTTCCGGGGCGTGGTGATGAAGAAAGTGGTGGAGGAAGTGTTTTACGGGGTGGTGGAACAGCTGTTGGAGATGGGGCTGGTGGATCTGGAGAAATATTTTGTGGATGGGACTAAGATCGAAGCCAATGCCAACCGCTACAGTTTTGTGTGGCGGAAGAGCACGGAGAAATACAAAGCCAATCTGCAGAAGAAAGTCAAAAAAATGCTGGATCAAATTGATGAGATCGAGGAAGAAGAGGACCGCCGCTACGGGGACAAAGACTATCCGGAGGTGGGGGAAGGGGTGGAAATCGATGCCGAAGAGATGAAAAAGGCGGCCGAGAAAATCAACCGGAGGCTGGAAAAAGACCCGGAGAACAAAAAGCTCAAAAAAGCCAAACGGGATCTGGAAAAGGATTTCATCCCTCGGGAAGAGAAGTATGAACGGTATGAAGAAACCTTCCAGGGCAGAAACAGTTTCTCCAAGTCGGATGAGGATGCTACCTTCATGAGAATGAAGGAAGACCACATGAGAAATGGTCAGCTGAAGCCAGGGTACAACATCCAGATGGGAACCGAGGGACAATTTATCACTGGTTTCAGCATTCATCAGCGGGCGGGGGACACCAGCTGTTTGAAAGACCACCTGGCGCGGCGGAAACGCTGGTTGGGGAAAGATCCTCAGGTCTTGATCGCCAATGCGGGATACGGCAGGGAAGAAAATTATGCCTATTTACAGGAGAAAAAGATTACTCCGTACGTGAAATACAACCATTTCCACGAGGAGCAGAAGCGAAACTACCGCAAGAAGAATCCTTACCGACAGGACAACTTTCGCTACCTGCCCGAGAAAGATCAGTATCAGTGTCCGGAAGGAAAGCGGCTGACCTATCAATTCACCAAAGAAGTGACCAGCTACAACGGATATCCAAGTCAGCGCAGGGTGTATGAATGTACCGATTGTACGGGTTGTCCGGTGAAAGAGGCATGCACCCGTTCGAAGTACAACCGCAGATTGTATATTGGGGAGGAGCTCATGGCCATGAGGAAGACAGCCAGTGAGCTGTTGAAGTCTCCTGAGGGGGTGAAGCTGCGGTCCCAGCGGCCTATTGAAGTGGAAGCTGTATACAGCCGCTTGAAACACAACTGGGGGTTTCGGAGGTTTTTATTGAGAGGAATAGAAAAAGTGAAAGTCGCGTGGGGGCTTTTATGTATAGCTCACGATATTGCGAAAGTGGCGGTTCAATAGCCGCCACTTTTTTGTTTTATTATTTTCCTCATCCTGGATTTTGGGAAAAACAAAAGGGGCTGCTTTTTAGACAGCCCCTT
>JAWODY010000019.1:0-10416 GCA_046483045.1 Anaerolineales bacterium
CGTGGTTTTGTAAAAGTTGATCCCAGGAATACATCCCAAATGTGTTCTGGCTGCGGCGAGATTGTCAAAAAAGGCCTGTCTGAACGTGTTCATAATTGTCCTCATTGCGGTCTTTCTCTTGATAGAGACGAAAATGCCGCCCGGAATATTTTGGCACGTGGGATGGCGTGCTTGGGTTCTAATCCCTAGAATCCCCACAGCTTACGGTGTACAAACGGTCTAGGGCAAACCACATCAAATTCGAGCAAAAATGCTTCAAATTTGAACCGATTTCCGGTAAGATGAGTACATAAGCAACATGTCTGTATGAACCAGTTCTGCACTTTAACAATAGAATAGCTTTCTCACGAACCGTTCAGAAAGCAACGGCGGCGACCCATAAAAGAAAGTTTGGGCACCTCGTGACCCATAGAACAAACGTTGGGCGTCGCCGACCCAGGTCTTTGTAGAAGAGAACAAAGACAGACCACTGCTGAGACTGTTAGGGCACAGGAAGTGACCCTTGTACGTACCGTGTGGCGGGTTGGCAATCCGGCGTTGCTTTCTACATCTTGCAAACTCAGGTATGCTACAGGTACGGTTTCTGGTTTGAATTGTATCAAGGAGGTCCAGGCCAAGTCAGCCATGCTAGAAACCGTTGTGGCGCACAAGCGACCACTGTACGTACTTTTGGAGGCTTGGCCTGGCCTCGACCTGATCAGCAAGAGGAGCGGTAAATGACATTCCTGGACAAAGTTGGTGGGGGATTGCCCGAGCGATATTATCTGGGTGTTGATATTGGCTACAAGGCGCACGTGGCTGTTGTGGTCAGTCTAGAGGACTTTCTCCAAAGCGGAGAGGGTTGGAAGAAGGCTCCTTTTCTAGAATTTCCCAGCACACAAGCCGGGTTGGAAAAGCTGCAAGCCTATTTGGACAGTTACTGCACTCATCTGGAAGTTTATCTGGGGTTGTGCGAGCCCACGGGTGGCTTCTATGGTGTCACTGTGTATCGATATTTACTCAGCCAGGGTTTTCCCATGTGGTGGATTGAAAACAGCCTCACACGGAACATGCGGGAGAAAATCTTCGGGCATATTCCCAAAACGGATCCCATGGATGCCCGGGTGATGACCAGGATCGGGTATTTGCATGAAGCGGTGGGAGAAGAATTTTCCCTGCGCCCGCTGCAGTTGGCACGACCAGAGAACCGGGAACTGCTTCAGTTGTGTCGGGATGCTTGGAAAGTGAAATCCATTCTGACCCGGGCCCGCAATCAATTTTCACAGCTCATGGCGGTTGTTTTCCCAGAGCTTAAAACCTTTTTCACGAAAAGTGTGTCTTCAATAGCGCCGGTGACCCTGATGCACCATTTCCCTTCGCCTGTTGAGATTGCTTCCTCCCCCGCAGAAGATGTTTACGACGTATTGTGGCAGGTGGGAGCCTATCATCATGCAAAAAGGGTGGATGAATTACAGCAGCTCGCGCGCAGCAGCTCCGGCGTCCTACCGGATCTGGGACGTGCCTGGCGATTATCGTGGCTGACCGACTATATGCTGGACAATTTTCAGGCCAAGGCCACGCTGGATCGATACATCGAAGAAAGGGTGACGTCCCGTCCAGAGTACAAACTGCTTTCGGCACTACCGTACTCCAGTCCGATCTCTTTGGGGATGATTATCGCGGCAACAGGAAACGTCAAACGCTTCTCGAATTACCGCAAATATGTGGCTTATTCAGGATATTTCGCCGGTTTGGAAACTTCTCAAACCATTGACCGTACGCGTATGTCGAAACGAGGCAATCGGGATTTAAAGAGGACGTACTATCAGATTGCAACCCCCTTAGTGTGGTTTGATCCGGGCGAAAATCCGTATAAAGAACTTTACCAACGCAAGATGGAAGATGGACGGCCGTGGTATAAAGCTATGCCTTTTGTGTGTGCGGCACTGGCCAGACATGTATATCACTGCCTCAAGTATGAGGATCCATATGACCTCACCAAGGCATTTGGGCCCTCATCCACGCCCGCCTCTGAAACTCTGAATGTCGAGGAGGCGCTTTTGAGCATGGATCTTGAGGCAAAATATGACCTGCTTAATGCTCATCTATCTGACCCATGTAGATAAGGTGCGACTACGTACTTTCTTTGTCAAGCCTTCTGATTCCGAGTAGCAAATATATTTTCTAAGCAGGGTTTTTCAACCCGTGTTGAGCCCGGTTTCGTAGATGAACTTTTTCGTCGTAAACGACTCTGTCTTTCCACAAACGGAAAATGATGGATAACCAGCGATTCGCAAGAGCCCGGGTAGCTCGAGACATAGAATGTCCTCGTTCCAGTTGACTGCTCAGATAACCCCTGGCCCAAGAAGAGGCTCCTTTCCCAAGTGTGCTGTTTCGAGCAAACTGCTGCATGGCGTTTCGGAAGGACTTGCAACAAGCTGTCCTAAACTCAACATAACGGGTACCGCTGCTCTGCTTCGTGACAGGACATGAACCAGCCAAGGCTTGCATGCCAGAGCTTGTTTCGAACTTTTCCCGACAATCACCAATCTCTCCCAGGATCCATGCAGCGGTGACGTCCGCTGCGTTGGGTAAGCTACGGAAGATAAAGGCATCCTCATGCTTTTCAAGGAGCTCAGTGATCCTTTCTTCGTATTCTCTGATCTGCCTGACCACTGCAGAAAGCATCTCCACGAGGGAAAGCATGAGCTGCTGCTGGGTCCTTACCTGCCAGTCAGGAATAGGGATGCGAGGAGCCTGTAACTGCTCATAAATACGAGGTACCTTGCGCATCCAGGTGTATCCCTGTTCGTCGAAAAATTCTTTGAGGTCCTCTAACGAAGCCTGCTCCGCGACCCTGCCATTGGGATACTTACACAGAAAAGCCCTGCTAATGCTTGAATTAAGGTCTGTGAATAGTGTTAAGACCGCTGGATAGTACTTTTTCAGGCAAGCGGTGAGTTGGTTCTCGATCCTGGTCCGTTCTTTGACCAATCTCTGACGGTTGCGGCTCACTGCCTTGATCTCTTTGGCCAGAGCGCTATCATCCGGGATCGGGTCATGATAATCTCGATCCACACAGAGGATGTCTGCTAAAACAGCTGCGTCATCTTTATCCGTTTTACTCCCCGCGACATGAAGTCGATCACGATAGCGGTCTACGGACTTCGGATTGATCGCATAAACGACATATCCTTGTTGGAGCAGATAGCCTACTAGCAGTCCATCCGGTTTCTCTATAGCGACGGGAATTTCACTTCGGGCATATCCAAACACTGAGACTAATTCCTCAAATTTTGCGACGCCTTCAGCATCATTGGTGATTTCAAACTCAGACAGGATGCGTCGGTCTTCCAGATCACGGATGCAAACGTCATGTTTCTCATCAGCCCAATCAATACCTACACAGATCATAGTTGGTCTCCTTTTGGAATAGGAACCCAAAACCAGAAGGCTGAGATTGTATGTGAGCTTATGGTGGTGCTCAAGGCACAACTTTCTTTTGACAGTAAACAATCCCTCTGCTATCATCCAAGGGAGGCGGTCTGTACATGGCCCTCATAGGGCGAGCCCATAGGCGGCCTTCTCCTTGGTGCAGCCCTGGCAGTGGATTCGGTATAAGTTTCATTTTTTATACCATACTGTCGGGCTGCACTATTGAGTCTATCCCATAAGCACATATGCTAGTGCTGTGGGGAGCGTTCACTATATAGATGAATAGGGGAGGGGGATGTTACAATTTTAGTTGTATTGAAGACGGAACCATAGCCAGGGATCAAGGTGTTAATTCATTCTGCTTCTCAACTATTGACGATTGCCGGCGGCCCCCAGCGAGGACCTAAATTGGGGAATCTGGAGGTTATTAAGGATGGTGCGGTCCTGATTGAGAGGGGAGTGATCGTTGAAACTGGACCTTCCGAGGACCTGTTATCCAAATATCCTCATCAGGAGCAGATCGATGCCCGGGGACGCGTGGTGATGCCGGGTTTTGTTGATCCCCATACTCATGTCCTTTGGGTGGGTGACCGGGCGCGGGAATTCGAGTTACGGACTCAAGGGAAATCATACCTGGAGGTCATGGAAGCGGGGGGAGGGATCGTTTCCACGGTGAAAGCGACCCGCAAGGCGTCTTTGGCGGATCTCAAATCCCAAACCCGGAAGCGGCTTCAGACCATGTTCGCTCACGGAACCACAACAATTGAAGCGAAGACGGGTTACGGCTTGGAGATGGAATCGGAACTCCGCTCTCTCCAGGCCTACTTGGAGCTGGCGGAAGAAGTGCCTCAAGACCTGGTGATCACTTTCTTGGGCGCGCACGCAGTTCCTCTGGAGTATGCGGGTGACCCGGAAGGATATACTGCTCTGGTGTGCCGGGAGATGATTCCCGGGATCAAAAAATGGTGGTCCAAACATACGTCCCGCACTTTGCCCTTTGTGGATGTCTTTTGTGAGGAGGGCGCGTTTAACCTCTCCCAAAGCCGCCTCATTTTGGAAACAGCTCAAAGATTGGGTTTTCCTGTCAAGATTCACGCGGACGAATTCAAGAATCTGGGGGGAGCCCGGCTGGCTGCCGAGCTTGGAGCTGTTTCCGCAGACCACCTGGTGGTTACCTCTCAAAAAGATATTGAGGCCCTGGCAGGGTCGGATACCGTGGCCGTGGCACTGCCCTGTACGCCTTTTGGGTTAGCGGAGGGCGATTACACGCCAGCCCAGGAGATCCTGTCTGCGGGCGGATTATTGGCGGTCGCTACAGATCTCAACCCCGGTACGGCCTGGTGTGAATCGATGCAGTTCGCGGTCGCTTTAGCCTGCCGCTATATGAACCTCTCGCCTTCTCAAGCCATCGTTTCCGCTACGATAAATGCTGCTGCAGCTGTAGGGAAAGAAAGCGAAGTTGGTTCCCTGGAACCGGGAAAGAAAGCCGATATCATTATCCTGGATGTATCAGATTACCGCCACCTGGGGTATCGATTTGGCACGAATCTTGTCCACAGTGTGATCAAGGACGGAAAATACGTACCAAGCGAGGAGTTTTCATGAATTTAATTAATGATTCGTTGTTGATCTGGATTGTCGTTGCAGGTGTTGGGTTGCTGGTTCTGCGTTTCATATTAAATGTGACCAAGAAAGTACTCAGCATCGGGTTTATTGTCCTGTTGGTGGTGGCCATCTATATCCTGATTTCCAATTATTTGGCTCAACCCGCTCTGCCTTGAACGGCTTTTCTGTTTCCAGCGGCTGCTCGCTGTGATTTGGAAGAGGGAAGGGTTTTTTATGATCCACCTTGATCAAGCCCGGGCCTGGTATCCCGATGACGATCCCACCCATGGTTTTGCCCATGTCCTGCGTGTGTACGGTTTAGGGGAATATATAACCCAGCATGAAGGGGCAAGGTGGGATATCGTCCGTTCAGCTGTCCTGCTCCATGATGCACAGGGGGGCGCAACCAGAGGAGGGCATCACCTGGCTGCTGCCCGGTTTGCAAAACAAGTGCTGGAAAAGGAAGGATGGCCGAGAGAGGATATCTCCGCTGTGCAGCACTGTATTCGAGCCCACCGGTATCGGGATCCGGGTGAAGAGCCCCAGACTCTAGAAGCGAAAGTGCTTTTCGATGCCGACAAGTTAGATGCGATCGGAGCTGTGGGGACAATACGTGCCATCGCCTACGCTGTCCACAACGGGCAGGAGTTGTATCACAGACCGTCGGAGAGGTTTCTGGAAACGGGGGAGAAAGAACCCGGGGAACCGCATACGCCTGCCCATGAATTTCATTTTAAACTGCGGCATTTATCGCGGAAGATGTACACGGACACGGGTCAACGGTTGGCGGAGGAACGACATGAAATCATGCTCCAGTTTTTTCAGCACCTGGATCAGGAACTCCGCGGTGTATCTTGAATCTATCTGCGGTTTCTATGTTAGCTGGGGAGCATCTTCTTAGGGGGAAAATAGGTCCAGAAAAGGCTGACTCTGTGAAGCGGGTGGATATCAGCTTTTTAGTTCTTTTTCCAATTGATCTAATTCAATGCGGGAGGTGAGATCGAGGGAAAGAGGTGTCACTGAGACCACCTTATCGATGTGGACTGCATAGATGTCTGAGTCAGGGGGGGCTTTATCCCAGTCGTCGGCGACCTGGTAGCCTATCCGGGTTTCGTCATCAAACGATTCCCTTTCTGGGGGAAGGACTTTGTAATACCGGACAGGAGATAATCGGGTAATTTTCCAGGGTGTTTCAGGGGTCGCATCTGCGGGGATCTCAACCTTAAGGACCTTCACGTCCTCCGGCATTGTTTTCTCTAACATCAGCTTTCCAAAATAATTCGTGAAATATGCTGCGGTGCTGAAGTCAATATGGGGGGCGTGGGAGAGATGATATTTATCCTCCGTGTCCAGGGAGACAGCCAGGGAAGGGATACCGGATGCGCTGGCTTCCAGGGCAGCGCCCACTGTGCCGGAGATGGTGACCCCGGTGCCCACGTTAAGTCCGTAATTAATCCCGGAAACAACGAGATCCGGTTTTCGGGAGCTGATTTCTAGAATGCCGTGAAGGACGGCTTGAGCTGGGGTTCCCCCCACGGCATGAACGGTCCATGGTTTTTCGTTCACGGTTACTTCCTCAAGATCAATTTTCCCGTCGGAGTGAGCGGGCAAACTTCGACCTGCCCCGGAAGATTGTTCGCGAGGAGCCACCACGTTGACAAAACCAAGTGGATCCAACGCTTCCGCCGCCGCCCACAGACCGGGGGAGCGAATGCCGTCGTCGTTCGTGAGTAAGATAATAGGTTCTGACATATAATCCCTCTAAAAAAAATGGAAGAGCGGAGAGTCCGCTCTCATCTTGAGCACCCTCGGCGTGATTCGAACACGCGACCCCTTACTCCGCAAGCAAGTGCTCTATCCACTGAGCTACGAGGGCATATTGTTAATTCAAGCGGGGAGGGTGGGATTCGAACCCACGGTCGGGTATAACCCCGACAACCGCTTAGCAGGCGGCCCCAATCAGCCACTCTGGCACCTCCCCACGGGTGCATCAGGCGGAGGGAGAGGGATTCGAACCCCCGGTGGGCTTTGACACCCACAGCTGTTTTCAAGACAGCCGCCTTCGTCCACTCGGCCATCCCTCCTTAAGAAAACTCTTTCCGAGCGGGGAGATTTTACCATAGGAGATATAGCAACGCAATGCAACAGCAGGTGTTCCCTTGACCAAACCCCTCTTGCAAGCTACAATGCAAGCTTGCGGCTGGCTGGCTGGAAGTTGAATTCGTCATCCGCTGTTTTCTTTATTAATGATACTGATCAATCATGTTTGAGAATTTATCGGATCGTCTGCAAGATATATTTTATAACCTGCGCCGGCGTGGGAAACTTTCTGAAGAGGATGTAAATGCAGCAATGAAAGACATCCGGCTGGCTTTGTTGGAGGCGGATGTCCAATACGGTGTGGTGCGGGATTTCGTCGCCCGCGTTAAAGAGCGCGCCGTAGGGGAGGAGGTTTCTAAGGCATTAAATCCGGGTCAGCAGGTGGTGAAAATCGTCCATGAGGAGTTGACGGAAACCCTGGGCGATCCTGTGCCTTTGGATTTGCGCGGTCCAAAACCGAGGTCGATCATGCTTGTCGGCCTGCAGGGATCCGGCAAAACAACCACGGCTGGGAAATTAGCACACTCCCTACGCTCCCAAGGGGAGCGGGTGCTCCTGGTGGCCGCAGACCCATATCGGCCTGCTGCTGTGGAGCAGTTAAATACCTTAGGTGAAGAGTTGTCTGTAGCGGTGTATTCTAAGTTGGACAGTTCTCCTCCTGAGATAGCGGAGGGGGCCCAGCGTCGAGCGGAACGGGGGGGATTCAGCGTGATGATCATGGATACTGCGGGACGCTCCCAGGTGGATGAAAGCCTGATGTCGGAGTTGGCAGCGATCCAAAAGCGGGTTCAGCCCACGGAAACGCTGTTAGTCGTCGATGCCATGATCGGCCAAGAAGCGGTCAATGTGGCTCAAGGTTTCAAGGACTCTGTGCCTTTGACTGGCCTCGTGATGACCAAGATGGACGGCGATGCCCGGGGTGGGGCTGCGATTTCTATCCGATCTGTGACCGGCATCCCCATTAAGTTCTTAGGGACCGGTGAAAGCTTGAAGGAGCTTGAAACGTATAATCCCTCTCGGTTATCGTCCAGAATCTTGGGCATGGGGGATGTGATCGGTCTCATTGAACGGGCTGAAGAAGCTGTTGATGAAGATAAAGCCCGCCAGCAGACGGAGCGGATGTTGTCCGGGGAGTTCACCCTGGAGGATTTTGCTCAGCAGTTGAAGCAGCTCAGAAAGATGGGTCCCATCGGGAAGATCATGGACATGCTGCCTGGACAAATGGGAGCGATGGCGCAGCAGATATCTCCCCAGGAAGCTGAGAAGCGTTTGAAAACCACGGAAGCAATCATTCATTCTATGACACCTGAGGAGCGCCGAAACCCTAAGGTGTTAAATGCCAGCCGCAGGCGGCGGATCGCGGATGGCTCCGGGACTCGCGTTTATGATGTAAATCAGTTGGTAAAACAATATCGGGAAGCTAAAAAGTTGTTTGAGCGATTACGAAAGTCAGGTATGGGAAACTTATCGCAATTGTTTGGATAAATGTTTCTGGTTATAATATATGTCGCTGGAGTGTAGACTCGAGCGCGTTCAATTTTGTATATATTAAGGAGAAAGTATTATGGTTCGAATTCGCCTACGCCGTGCAGGAGGCAGGGGACAACCCACGCACCGCATCGTGGCTGCGGATAAGGAAAGCCCCCGGGATGGACGGTTCATCGAGATTTTGGGGGATTATAATCCCAGAACGGAACCGGCAACAATCCGGGTCAAGGAAGATCGGGTTTACCATTGGTTGAGCGTTGGCGCTCAACCGTCAAAAGCAGTTCTTCAGGTGTTCAACGTGATCGGATTAATGGATCGGTACAAGCGTTTCCAGGATGGAGAGGAGTTAGAAACGCTGTTGGAAGAGGCCGAAGAAGTCCAGCGGGAACACAACAAAGATCCTCGAACTCGTCGAGATGATTTGCAGCCAAAGGCTGCAGCCAAGAAGGAAGAAGAGGAAGCGGAAGAACCGGAGGAGATTCCGGCAGAAGCTGAAGAGGAACCCGACGTCGACGAGGAAGATGAGGACGAAGTCGAAGAAGAGCAGGAAGAAGAGATCGACGTCGACGAGGAAGAAGAAGACGAGGAAGAGGAAGAAGAAAGCGACGACGAAGAGGAAGAGGAACCCGACGTCGATGAGGAAGAAGAGGACGAAGAAGAGGAAGAAGGCAGCGACGTCGATGAGAAAGATGAGGAAGAAGAGGAAGAAAAGGACGAATAATTTCCCTCACACCTTGAATAACGCAGTATCAACACGGCGGAGGTTTCGTTGAAAAAGCTCATTGAATATATTGCCCGTTCTTTGGTCAATGATCCCACGCAAGTGGAGGTCACCTATCATACCCAGGGGGATCAAGTCAATTACCAGCTTAAAGTTGCCCAAGAAGATATGGGACGAGTGATTGGTAAGAACGGTCGGGTCGCGAATGCGATGCGCACCCTGGTTGAAGTGGCAGTCGCTCAAAAGGGAAAACAAGCCAAACTCGATATAGTCGAACCGAGATGATTGAACGGGAAGAAAGCGAACTTCAATCGGACCGGACCCCTGAGGAGACCCCGGGCTTTGTTGTGGTTGGAAAACTGCGCAAACCTCACGGCGTCCGGGGTGAAATGGTAATGACAGTGGCTACAGATTATCCTGAGCTGCTGTCTCCCCCCCGGCAGGTGTTTGTAGGGGAAGAATATCAGCCCTTTACAGTCCGCAGCGTTCGTTGGCACCGAGATGATATTTTGATCGCTTTTGAGGGGATTGAGGATCGCGATCAGGTGGGGGTTTACAGAAATCACTTGCTTTTCATGCGGGCAGACGATTTACCCGACTTATCCGACGAAGAATTTTATATTCATGAATTGATCGGTTTAGACGTGGTCAGCGATGCAGGGCAGAATTTGGGCACGGTTCGTGAAATTCTGGCCACCGGCGCCAATGACGTTTATGTCGTGAAGCGGGAAGGAAGAAAGGAAATTCTTCTCCCCGCAACCGAAGAGGTCATCCTGGAAATCCTTCCTGAGGAAAATCTCCTCAAAGTTCATCTTCTTCCCGGGTTAGTCGAGGATGAGGATTTCGACCGCTAATCCTCCTTCAAACCATTATCTAGACCATTTGCTTTCCTTTTTATGGGTTATTGTCAAATGTTGTGGATTAACATTTCTTCAGCGGCAAATATCGATGGAGGATTCGTAATAACATCTTCTTCTACTGGCTCCAACTGCAACATTTCAGCTTTCCCATCCGGGAATTCAACTCCGGCCTTAACCAACGCGACCAGATGAGGAGCATTGATCCTTCGCCAGCGTTTCTCCGCAGCC
>JAWODY010000066.1:0-56728 GCA_046483045.1 Anaerolineales bacterium
AAATCGCCCTTCAATACTTTATAGCGGTACTTTGTCACCCATACCAGGTGATACTTGATGTCATAAACTGCATGCGGACCTTTTCGATACGCTACCATTTTTCACCTCCGCATTTAGTCTACCTTACCAAGGCCGCTAAAGCAATTCGCCTAAAGGCGAAGGTTTTTACCGCCTATTTGGATTAATAAAAATTTATTCCCGGCGGCATCCAAATGCCCCACGAGACAGCTTACTGAACGATCGGTAAGTAAGTATATGACCGTGAGGGCCAAAAGTCAAGGGAGCATACAAATGCCCTTTCTCAAAGGTGCTCTGGGAAGGAGGTGCTGTTCCCCATCAGATCCCTGTCCCAGGAGAGAGACAGAATATCCTTCTCCTACACGGAAGAGGAAGACAGCAGGCCTCAACGAAAAATTACTCGAAGGATGCATTGGGCACCTTGACGTAAATGTTATTTTTATCCTTTGCATAACTATCATTCATCTCATTCGACACATTTACAATAGTTTTTAACCCATGATATACTTGTGATATATCACGAAAAGATTGGAATCATACTTCTTGGGACATCTTAATCATAAAGGAAGCTGACCTTTTCGGATAAATCAAAGATCATAAACAAGCATAAGCTCTCCCAGGTTTCTCCTGTCCGTCCCAGCTTACGAATGTTTGAGGAGAAGTAGACATGTACAAAGTCGTTTCGAAAAAGAAGCTCGCTCCCAATATAACCCAGTTCTCTGTGCAAGCACCCGCGGTTGCAGAATCCAGAAAACCCGGTCAATTTGTCGTGATCAGGGCCTGCGAAGAGGGAGAACGCGTTCCCCTCACCATCGTGGATTCGGACCCCGAGGCGGGGACGATTGATCTCATCATACAGGATGCAGGTTACAGCACCCATCAGTTGTGTGGGATGGAGCCAGGAGATAACCTTCTGGATGTGCTGGGTCCCCTAGGAAAACCAACCGACATCCACAATTACGGCACGGTCGCCTGTGTAGGAGGTGGAGTGGGGACCGCGGTCCTTTACCCCATTGTGAAAGCGATGAAAGAAGAAGGCAATGAGGTGATCACCATCATCGGTGCCCGCACCAAAGAATTGGTGATCCTGGAGGAAGAACTGAAAGAATACAGCGACGAGTTAATCGTGACGACCGACGACGGCAGCTACGGCATTGAAGGCTTCGGGTCCAGCGTGCTCAAGAACATGTTGGAAGAAGGTCGCGAGATTAATTTCGTAGTTGCGATCGGGCCCACGCTGATGATGAAGGCTGTCGCAGAGGTCACGCGTCCCTACGAGATAAAAACCATAGCCAGTTTGAACTCGATCATGATCGACGGCACGGGGATGTGTGGGGGATGCCGGGTTACAGTAGGCGATGAAACCAAGTTCGCATGTGTGGATGGACCCGAGTTCGACGCCCACCTTGTAGATTTTGATGAACAAATTAAGCGGCACCAATATTATCAAGACCAAGAATGTAAGTTAACGGAAGAAATTGACAAATTGGAACAGGAGAAAGCTTAATGGCTACAAGCAGTCGAAATCGCAAACGACAAACACGGAGCCGAAGTAAACAACGACGGAAAAAGGTGGAACGACCCCCTCGCCAACCCATGCCTACGCGTCCAGCGGAGGAACGAATTCGCGACTTCCAAGAAGTCGCCCTGGGATTCACCGCGGAGTTGGCACAAAAAGAAGCCCAGCGGTGTCTGCATTGCACAAACCATCCCTGTATAGAGGGTTGCCCGGTAGCTGTTGACATCCCGGCATTCATCGAACTTATTTCTGAAGGCAAGTTTGTGGCAGCGGCCCGGAAAATCAAAGAGACCAACACCCTCCCTGCTGTATGTGGCCGCGTCTGCCCCCAGGAAGAACAATGCGAAGAAGTCTGCCTGATGGGGAAAGTTGATGAACCGGTGGCCATTGGGCGTTTGGAACGCTTCGCCGCAGATTATGAGCGGGAGCATGGAGAAGTGAAACTCCCTGAGACCGATCCTGCCACAGGGAAAAAAGTGGCTGTCGTCGGGTCCGGACCCGCGGGTATCACCGTGGCATATGAACTGCTTCAAAAAGGACACCAGGTGACGATTTTTGAGGCCCTTCACGAACTCGGCGGGGTACTAGTATACGGCATACCTGAATTCCGTCTACCCAAGAAAATCGTCCATGAGGAAATCGAAACCGTGAAAAACCTTGGTGCTGAGATCAAGCTCAACATGCTGATCGGCAAAACCAAAACCATCGACCAGCTCCTAGAAGAGGATGGCTTCGATGCTGTTTTCATCGGCACAGGCGCCGGCCTGCCCATGTTCCTTGGCATTCCCGGAGAAAACCTGAACGGCGTTTACTCCGCAAATGAATTCCTGACCCGGGTCAACCTCATGAAAGCCTACAAAGATGAATATGTCACCCCGGTCAAAGTGGGTCAGAAAGTCGCTGTCATCGGCGCTGGAAATGTGGCCATGGACTCCGCGCGCTCTGCGCTCCGCGTCGGAAAAGGGAAATCGGATGTGAGCATCATTTACCGCCGTTCTCGGGAACAAATGCCTGCCCGCGAAGAAGAAATCCACCACGCGGAAGAAGAAGGGGTCGAGTTCAACCTCCTCACGAACCCAATTCGCTTCATCGGGGATGAGAAAGGTGTTGTGAAGGAAATCGAATGCATCCGCATGGAATTAGGCGAACCCGACGACTCGGGAAGACGACGCCCGATTCCCATCGAAGGCTCAGAGCACATCGTAGAAGCGGACACCGTCATCGTCGCCCTGGGCACAATGCCCCGAGAGTTTATCGCTGATACCACCCCTGATCTGGAAACCAGCGAATGGGGAACGTTCAATGTGGAAGAAGATACCATGGAAACCAGCAAGGAAGGCGTCTTCGCCGGTGGAGATGTGGTGACGGGATCCGCCACAGTGATCAAAGCCATGGGGGCAGGAAGAACCGCTGCTGCCGCCATCAATGAGTATCTGATGAAAAAATAAGTTCTCTAATTTAAAATCATTAAAACTCCCCCAAACGGGGGAGTTTTTTTATCTCTGATTAGTCCGCGAACCACCCTGCCGCCCCCCCTTTTTAAGCTAAAACAGCCATCCAAGATGGTATAATTAGATAGGTGTGCGGCATCGAAAAGCACACTTCTTTTAATGATAAAGGATTTCCATTTATGGATATCGGATCGATAGAACCTATCAATATTGACCAGGAGATGCGCTCTTCGTATCTCGATTACGCCATGAGTGTCATCGTGGCCCGCGCTTTACCTGACGCCCGGGACGGCCTCAAGCCTGTCCACAGGCGGATTTTATACGCCATGCACGACATGGGAATCGACGCCAGCAGTTCGTATAAGAAATCCGCCCGCATCGTCGGGGAGGTCCTGGGGAAATATCACCCACATGGCGACAGCGCTGTGTACGATGCCATGGTTCGCATGGCCCAGGACTTTTCCATGCGCTACCCTATGGTGGATGGTCAAGGAAACTTTGGGTCGATTGATGGTGACGAACCGGCAGCCATGCGTTACACAGAAGCCCGGATGGCTTCGATTTCTGAGGAGATGCTCACTGACATCAAAAAAGATACTGTTGATTTTATTGACAACTTCGACGGATCACTTCAAGAACCGGTCACCCTCCCATCCCGGCTGCCCAACCTGCTCCTCAATGGAGCTGCTGGCATCGCTGTGGGGATGGCCACCAACATCCCCCCCCACAACCTGAATGAATTGGTCGCGGGGATCAAGTACCTTATCAGCCATTATCAAAACATCCAAAATGTGACCATTGAAGACCTGTTGAAATTCATCCCCGGTCCGGACTTTCCCACAGGTGGGACCATTGTGGGCGACGATGGAATCCGCCAGGCGTACGTCACAGGGCGGGGCCGAATTGTGCTCCGGGGTAAAGCCTACATCGAAGAGATGCCGGATGGCGGTCGTTTTCGGATTGTGATCACGGAAATCCCCTACCAATTGAAAAAAACCACCCTTATCGAACGCATCGCCAGCCTGGTTCGCGAAGATAAAATCACAGCTATCTCAGATTTAAGGGATGAATCCGACCGCAGTGGGATGAGGATCGTCATCGAACTCAAACGGACAGCCCAACCCCGGAAAGTACTCTTCCAGCTCTATAAATACTCTGCCCTGCAATCCACGTTTGGAGCCCAGATGCTGGCTTTGATCGATGAGGAACCTCGCCTCCTCTCTCTCAAACAAGCCTTAAAAATCTATATCGATCACCGCCTGGAGGTCATCCTACGCCGCACACAGCACGAACTTGCCAAGGCGGAATCCCGGGCTCATATCCTGGAAGGCTTACTGATCGCCCTGGCCAATTTGGACGAGGTGATTGAAATCATCCGCAACGCGCAAGACGCGAACTCAGCTAAAGAGACTCTGATCGTCCAATTTGAGCTCACAGAAGAACAAGCAGGGGCCATCCTTGATATGCAGCTGCGTCGCCTGGCTGCGTTAGAACGCCAAAAAATAGAAGACGAACATGAAGAGCTCTTAGAAGAGATCTCTTATCTGAAAGGGCTGCTCGCTGACCAGGACCAACAACTTCAAATCATTGAGGATGATCTCGACGACTTGGTGGAAAAATATGGGGATGAGCGCCGAACAGAGATCGCTCCGGATGCTGAACAGGACATCGAAGAAGAGGACCTTGTCCCTGACAAACCGATTCTAATCAGCATCACGGATCGCGGATATATCAAACGGGTGATGGCCCGAACATTCCGGGCTCAGAAACGCGGCGGGGTTGGCGTCAAAGGTCATGCCACGCGAGAAGAAGACGAGGTGATGACCATGATCCCCGCCCGCACCCTCGATACTGTGCTCTATTTTTCTGATAAAGGGAAAGTCTACTCTTCAAAGGCTTACCAAATTCCCGCCGCTGGCCGCACCAGCAGCGGGCTTCCCATCGTCAACGTACTCAATATCAACCCGGGGGAAAAGATCACGGCCATTGTCCCTATATCGGACTTCGAAGAGGCGAAATATTGCATCATGATCACCTGTCAAGGGATGGTAAAGAGGGTGGACCTCTCTGAATTCAAGTCCGTACGACCCTCCGGTTTGATCGCCATCACTTTAAAAGATAATGACACATTAGGGTGGGTCCATCTCTCGACCGGAAAAGACGAAATCGTGATCATCACCCAAAAGGGTTACACCCTTCGTTTCCAGGAAGAAGAAGTCCGTCCCATGAATCGGCCGGCCATGGGCGTAATTGGTATTCGGCTCCGACCCGGAGATAAAGTCATTGGCATGGACATCGTTGAACCCAACGGAGATCTCCTGGTCATCAGCCAAAAAGGGTACGGCAAACGCACGCCCTTAAAAGAGTATCCGACCAGGAGCCGGGCAACCAAAGGGATCCTGACATTAGACAAAAAATCACTTGACGAGATCGGCTATGTGGCCTCCGCACGTGTCGTTCATCAGGATCGGGACTTGGTGAACATCATCTCTCAAGAAGGCACAGTACTGCGCACAAGGGCAAAGAATATTTCCCGTTACAGCCGCGTTGCCCGAGGCGTGCATATCATGCAAATGCGGGAAGGGGATCAAGTGGCCTCGATGGCCCTCTTTGCGGACACGGAGTTAGAGAACGAGAAAGAAGACTGACAGACGCACCATGTTACATCAAAAGCCCATCTCAACCGGATAGATATCACAAACACACCGCTCGTGAAGACACGGGCGGTGTGTTTTATCAAGGGTCAGAAAACATTCACAAGGCAAGGGCAATCTTTCCAGTTACTAACAGGCAAAAGATACTGACGATGATAACGATAAAAAACATCAAAAAGGCAACAACAAAGCGCTGGGGAGGCGTCATCCCCAGTAAAATCTGGGGGGATCCGCCTTCATCCCGCTCGCCTTCTTCGGAGAAATCAAAATCATCTCCCAATTGATTCCGGATATCATCAATGGACATACACTTTCTCCTGTTTTCCTGATTCTATTCTAGTTTAGCTCATTTTCTAGATCTGTCAACCGGACGTAAATGGATCTCACCGACCTGAAAGGCCTCCTTATTCCCAGACCCCTTTTCCAGCACCAAGGATCCATCTTCCGTCAAACCAGCGATATTGCCTTCGGCGACCACCTTTCCCTCCTTTATCAATTGCACTACCTGATATCGAAAAGCGAGTAAATTTTCCCAGGCTGAAAGGAAAGAGCTACCGGAAATCTTCGGAACCCAGTCAAGCATGGTTTCCAGAACTTTGGCCAAGACGAGGGGATGCTCCCATTCTTTTCCCGACGCTTTCTCTAAACTGGTAGCTGGAAAGCTGAGTGTTTCCTCTTCTAGCACAGCATGAGGATGGATGTTGATCCCCACGCCAAGGATGATATCATGGAGCATGTCCCCCTCCCAATGTGATTCCACCAACACCCCACACACCTTCTGACCCTGGATCAAGACATCATTGGGCCACTTGATCTCAGCCGGCAAGGAAAAATACTCTCTGAATGCCTGAGCTACGGAAAGAGCCCCTAACCCATTCGCGCGGTTCAGGTTCTCAGCCTGGATCCCCCCCGTGCGGGGAAAGAATATGACGCTGAATGCCAACCCCGCACCTTGCGGTGTAAACCAAGACCTTCCCCGCCGCCCCCGACCCTGATACTGTTCATCGGCGACGATCAGCGTCAAGTTCGGAACCCCTTCCGCGATCTTAATTTGAGCGACATCATTCGTCGATCCCACACGGTCGTAATAAAATCGGGGGCCAAGATCGAGAGCTTTCAGGGCGCGTTCCCAAATATCTTTGTTCATAGAAGGATTCTAACGGAGATTAAAAACAAATGGGACGGGGGGTACCGTCCCTAAATTTTAGCATGATGAACCTTCCCAACCTCTATAATTCACTCATCACAGGCATGCCAGCAGTCTTTGTATGCGGGACAGGGAAGATCTCATCAAGCTCTTCATCGGTCACAGTTTCTTGTTCTAATAACTTTTCAGCCAGCGCATCCATCTCTTCTCGATACTCCTTTAAGATTTCTTTGGCCTGTTTATAAGCATCCGTGACCAACTTCTTCACCTCGTTATCGATCTTTTCAGCTACAGATTCAGAGTAATCTCGCTGCTCCGAAAACTCCCTGCCCAAAAAGACCATCTCATCCTGCTGTCCGTAGACCATAGGGCCCAATTCCTCACTCATCCCCAGGCGGGTGACCATATTCCGGGCCTGTTTCGTCACACGCTCCAAATCATTGGAAGCCCCAGAAGTGATATCACTGAAGACGATTTCTTCCGCTGCTCTACCCCCTAACATGCTAATAATATCCGCCATCATCTTATTGCGCGAGATGAGTGTATGGTCCCTTTCGGGCAATATCAGCGTATACCCTCCCGCCTGGCCGCGGGCGATGATTGACACCTTGTGGACGTGGTCTGCTTCCGGGAGAGAACGGGCTGTTATGGCATGGCCAGCCTCATGATAAGCGATAATCCTTTTCTCATCTTCACTGATCAATCGGCTCTTGCGTTCTGGACCGGCAATCACACGCTCAATGGCTGATTCAAAATCCTCTTGCTCAATAACCTCTTTTTCCTCTCGAGCAGCCAGGATTGCGGCTTCGTTGATCATATTTTCCAGATCAGCGCCCACAAACCCTGGGGTGGCCTGGGCCAGTTTACGCAAATCTACATCAGCATCCAGGGGCTTTCCGCGGGCATGAACTTTCAAAATCGCTTCCCGGCCCCGGATGTCAGGCCTGTCCAGGATCACTCTGCGGTCAAAACGCCCTGGACGCAGCAAAGCTGGATCTAGGACATCAGGCCGGTTGGTGGCGGCGATGATGATCACATTGGTATCCGTATCAAACCCATCCATCTCAACCAATATCTGATTCAGGGTTTGTTCCCGCTCGTCGTGAGAACCACCCAGCCCCGCACCTCGCTGGCGCCCCACAGCATCGATTTCATCGACGAAGACGATGCAAGGTGAATCTTTTTTAGCTTTTTCAAACAAATCACGCACGCGGCTAGCGCCGACACCCACGAACATTTCCACAAATTCAGAGCCAGAGATGGAATAGAATGGGACCCCTGCCTCACCCGAAACCGCTTTGGCCAGTAGTGTTTTCCCTGTGCCGGGAGCGCCCATGAGCAGGACACCCTTCGGGATCCTCGCCCCCAGGGAAATGAATTTTTCCGGCTCCTTGAGGAATTCCACCACCTCAAAAAGCTCTTCTTTGGCTTCCGGCACCCCGGCGACATCGTCATATGTAACCGTCGGGTTATCTCCGGCAAATTTCCGTGCTTTGGATTGGCCGAAGTTCATAGCCGCGTTTCCTCCCCCTCGCGCTTGACGGAAAACAAACCAGAACAGCCCGGCTACCATGATAAAAGGTAAAATGTAACCCAGCACATTAATGATCCCAAACCAGGGACTTGGAGGTTTTACCTCAATCTTGACATTGGATGGACTGAGATCTTCAGTCGCCACCCCGAATTCCTTCAATTGAGCGATGAATGTTGCGTCCGGTTCTTTTTGGGATGTAGCCTCGGTCCCATCTGGGTAAATTAATTGCAAATTATTCTCATCCACTACGATCCGTGAAACTTTCCCGTTCTTGATCAGAGCAGCCACTTCGCTGATGGTCAGTTCTTCTTCCGACATCGCCTGCTGGCGAAAATTGTAGAAGACTAAAACCAAAATGGCTGCAAAGAGCAAGATATAGATGATTGAGGAACGGTTATTAGAAGATGAATCCACGAGCAAACCTCCAAAAATTCAAAAAGCAACAAAGGTATTCTTACCGTCAGTGAGTTATCCGGAGCTGCGTGTTGTTCTTTTCCCAAGCTTGACCTGATGAGCAAGGAACATTATACCAATCCCTACCCCCCTTGGATATGGTAGTGAGTTTAATTAACAACCTTCTTACAATACCCTCAAAAAGGAAACAGGAAATGGCTGCAATACAGGTCTCCCTCCCCGCACCTGGCTGGTGCTCGACCCTCCCATTTTAAAAAAAACAGAGAACGGCAAAGCCGTTCTCACCCCCGATCTGTGGTTTTTAGTAGCGGGGCCAGGATTCGAACCTGGGACCTCCGGGTTATGAGCCCGACGAGCTGCCACTGCTCTACCCCGCGTTAGTTTTTCCAGCGGAGAGATTATAGCATGGGCAATTTTGACCGTCAAGGCTGGGTGTCAAAGAAAAGCTTCCACCACACACGAAAGTTGTTTTCCGCCTTAGGTGTAGTTTGGAGGTGCGAGGTGGGCGTGACAGGATTCCCTTCCTTTGGGATAATCACAAATCGGTGGTCGCCATCCCGAACCCATTTTCGATCTTCATACGCCCATTCTTCCACTTCCTGATCTGATCCCGCGATCACGACCTGAGTGGCAAGGTGTTCAGTAGTTGCCGTAAGCGCTTCAATCGTGCGCTGTGCTTCCTCATATTCGGCCGATAGGCGGCGCAAATTGGCAATCCGATCGCTGAAAACCGCCATCCAGAGGATGAGCCCCAAGAGGAAGACAACCAATAAAATGGTTTTCCATCTCGTGTTCTCCATGGTTTGATCATACCGCAGATCACAAAGAAGCGCAAACCTTGGACATCTACCCATGTTTTGAGAAAAACAGAAAAAATAGAGTGCCGAAGGTGGGAGTCGAACCCACATGGGCGTAAAGCCCACTACGCCCTGAACGTAGCGCGTCTGCCTGTTCCGCCACTTCGGCTCAACAGAAATATATCCTGCCTGCAGGCGGTATTTTACCCCGAATTATTTTTTTGTCAACCTCCTTGATCCAGAACAGACCCATTTTTGACGTTTTCCTGGGTCAAGAACATGAAAATATCAAATACGAAATAAGTAGTGCATGCTATAATCCCAAACAGGAAACGAATATGTCTTTTTACCAGCAAATCGCTGCCCTTTTTAACTCCCCTGCCGGAAGTATCGCCTATCACGCGATACTCGGTTTTGCCATCCTGGGAGCTCTTTACAGCGCGTTTACAGTCTGGAGGCGCAGGAAATTTCCCCAAGGATACCGGTTGATCATCGGTTTGAGCTTTTTACTTGGGATCCGGGTGATCCTTCTTCTTGGCACCGGATTCTTGGGTTTCAATGGCTCTGTTCCCAGTCTTGTTTTATCTGTCCTCGACCAGGCTGCCATCACTTTAGGTATCATTTTCATCTTCTGGCTGTGGGCATTTCCCGAACCCCAACGTTTCGCAGATTCGACCACAACCTTCCTAAGCCTGATCACACTCCTTTTGATTTTAATTCATATTTTCGTCCCATCCAGTCGAAACCCTTCCCCGGTCTCCAGGTTCACATGGGTGGAGCTCATCTGGCTCGGTTTCGGTCTCTTTCTGCTCTTGTTGGGAACCAGCCTTCTTATACAGCGTAAGCCAAATGGGTGGGTATATGGCATAGGCATGTCTGTGATTATACTCTCAGGATATATACTGCACCTTAATCTTCCTGATCTCGACAATGATTACTCCGGTGTGATCAGGATTACACAAATGGCAGCCTACCCACTATTAATGACGATCCCTTTTCGATATGCGTTGGCTAAACCTGCCCAAATCAAGGAAGGAGAACAGGAAAAACAAGCCCGGCGTCGATCAAGCATCGATCTTCCCGTATTGGCAGCCATCCTTGACTTCTCCAGCCAATTAGAACCCAAAAAATTCCACAAAAATATCGTCAAATTAACCTCTTACGCCATGGTAGCTGACATTTGCCTATTAATCGAGGCTCCCGACCCCCAGGGAAACGTAAAAGTGCTCCAGGGATTTGATATCATTCGACAAGATTACATCCCTCAATTTTCCGTCCAAAGTAATAAAATTCCCCTCCTATCCACATTTATCCGTCGGGAACAAACCCTTCATTTACCTGCCAGCAGCACTTCTAGAGATTTGATAAATCTCTCCCACTTCCTGCAAATCAGAAGATCGGGACACTTGTTGTCTACGCCGATGAAGCTGCCCAATTCCAAGACACCCAAAGCCCTTGTCTTGCTATCACCCTTCTCGGATCGACAATGGATCAAAAAGGACCAGGCATATCTCAAGGACCTGGTCAAGCTTCTCACATCAACCTTTGAGAAAAGAAAGACCTCTCCCCAAGCTAATCTCAAAGAAATCCAACGATCCCTGCAAGAATGGAAGGCTAAGTACGAGGAGGAAAAAGAAGAGAACGAAACTTTGCAAGAAAAGATAATCCGAATGGAAAAGATGATCAAAGACCAAACAGAATTGGCTGACCAGATCACTTCAGATTCTTATTTAGATAAAATTTGGCAAGAAGACGATGATATTGAAAAAAGGAAAAAGCAGCTCACTGCCCTGGCCACAGTTGAGGACAAAACCAAACTTAAAGCACAATTAAAGGTCGCTTTAAGAGAAATCGCCTCCTTGAGAGAAGACCTTTCCGAAGCTGAAAGGGAACGAATGCACTTCCAGCCTCCCCCTTCCAAAGACACCTCTCTCGCCACAAGGAAGCAAAACCTGGCCCTTTTCGCCCAAGAAATTCGAGAGCCGCTTGATTCCCTGGTGGAATACAGCGATTTACTCTTGGACCAATCTCGTAATGTGCTGAATACCATGCAGAGGAAAATGCTGCAGCGTATGAAAATGTATAAGGAACAAATTGATAACCTGGTCCAAGAAACCTTACCCGACCAAGCAGGGACCTCCCCATGGGCAGATGCCGGGTTACATCCTGCAAGTTTTAAAGACGCAGTCAAACAATCACTGCTGGCGACAAAGGAACAAATCCAAGGTAAAAACATCTCCTTGGCGTTTGACATACCCAAAACTCTGCGCCCCCTGGATATGCCCCAGGATGTGTTGAATGACTTGATCCTAATTTTGCTTGCCAATGCCGTTCAAGAATCCCCAGCAACAGGAGCCATTAACATCAAACTGCGGATCTATAAAGAAAACACAGAACAAAGCTTCGCCCATATCCAAATCACAGATCAAGGAGAGGGATTTTCAGCGAGCGAACTCCCTTATGTGATCGATCATCAAACAAGTGAAACGGAGTCAGAACAAGGTCCATCTCAAAAGATCAGGGTCGACCTTGCTTCCGCAAAAGACATGGTAGAAAACTATCAAGGACGGATTTGGGTGGACAACCACCCTAACCAGGGAAAAATTGTCAGTATTTTAATCCCCTTCATACCTCAAAAACGGATCCAGGAACCGAACACGAGCTAGCTTTTCTGGAATGGATCTTGCTCCTGTACTACCACATTACCCATGTGATTTTTGTGTTAATCCGTGTGTATATTATTTAGATCCCGCTTTCGCTGAGGGCTTCCATGGTCTCTCTACCCTGAGCCAACAGGAAAGGAGTCTCCCTTCAAAAGGAACCCGGATCAGAGAAGTAGGACCCAGAAAAAGAGTTACATGACAAAACGAAAACGATTCATCCTCCTCATCGTCATCATCCTTCTCCTAGGGGGTTGTATTGCCTTCCCGTTGTTTGGGGTAAGGCTGATCTATTCTGCCACCCCGGCAGCTAGAAGCACCCCCATCGGGGTCCCTGAGGATTCTACTCCCACACCCACTGCATTCCAACCCGCGTCCCCCACGGAAACGTATATTCCCACTGCCTATCCTACAAACACTCCCACATTAACCCCCACACCCAAACCAACCGTACCCAGATCAAAAAACCCCTCAGGCAGCCCGCCGATCATCGAACCAGATCGCCAGGTCAATATCGCCATCCTGGGATCAGACCAACACGCAGACAGTACCAGTTTCCGCACCGATGTGATCATCATCCTCACCGTGAACAAGGAAAAAAATTCGGTAAGCATCACCTCCTTCCCCCGCGACCTGTATGTGTACATTCCAGGCCATTCTTCACAGCGGATCAATGCGGCTTTTCCACGTGGTGGATTCCCTACCTTACAAAACACTTTCAAATATAATTTCGGCTTCAAACCTGATTACTATGTGCTTGTCAATCTCTGGTTCTTTGAGCGAATCATCAACGAGCTGGGCGGCATTTATGTCAACGTCCCTCATACCTTATGCGATAACAAATGGAATGGATCCCAGCACCACTGCATCAATCCGGGCCAGCATCTTCTCTACGGAAAAGAAGCCCTGTGGTACGTACGTTCCCGCCAGACAACCAGCGACTTTGACCGCAACCGCCGCCAGCAACAAGTCCTGAACGCCGTCCTGGACCGGGCATTGGCCCTCGACATCCTGGGGAAAATACCTAAACTTTACAACACATATGTAAACAGCGTGAGTACAAATGTCCCCCTGAAAACCATCCTTTCTCTTGTTCCAACGGCCACAAAACTTCAAGACCGGTCAAGGATCCATCAATATTATATTGACCGCTCTGCAGCAAACCCGTGGATGACACCCGGTGGAGCGTATGTGTTATTACCCAAATCCGGCCAAATCCGCCAAATCCTAAAGCAAGCTTTGAACAGCCCGGAGTGAGGATCAAATGATCCCCTTAATCATCGACCCACCAGCGAATGACCGATCACGGCAGGTAACCTACCTCTTCATCAGGAGCTTCAGGACATGTTAAAAGGGAAAGGAATCTACATCTGGAAAATCCAGCATTGTGAAAATGGCGATGTGAATGAGATCGTTGACAAATCGATAGAAGCGAATTTCAGCCACCTGCTAATTAAAATTGCCAATGGTATTTACAGCTACAATTATGATTGGAAAAATAACATTGACCTCGTCCCTCCCCTTGCAGGAAAATTACACCAAAAAGGGATCCAGGTCTGGGGATGGCATTACATTTACGGGGAGCAACCGATCAAAGAAGCTTACAAGGCTATTCAACGGATAAGGGAATTAAATGTCGATGGATTTATCATAAACGCTGAAGGACATTACCGGGGGAAACACGCCGCCGCAAAGAAATTCATGGAGATACTGACCAGCCAAATCACGGACATCCCCATTGGGTTTAGCTCCTATCGGTATCCCAGTTACCACCCCCAAGTTCCTTGGAATGAATTCCTATCCAAATGCGATATTAATATGCCCCAGGTATATTGGCTGAAATCCAACAGTCCCGGATCCCAGCTCGAACACAGCGTGAAGGAATATCAGAATCTAGAATTCACGCCTCCCATATTTCCCACAGGATCTGCCTATCAAGAATGGGGTTGGTCCCCTACAGCGGAAGAAATCCAAGATTTTTTGAACAAGGCAAAAACTATGAACTTGAAAGGCGCAAATTTCTGGGAGTGGAGCAGTTGTCGGGAAAATCTATCCCATAACGTGTGGGAAACCATCCGAGATTACACCTGGGAACCGACATCCAAACCTCCCGACGATATCACAGAATCCTACGTTGAAGCACTCAACACTCACGACCCGACCCAGATTGTGGCTCTTTACCAAGACAACGCAGTTCACATCACGTCTGAACGGACCGTGCAAGGCCTGCATGCCTTAAAAGGATGGTACTCATCTTTATTCCAAGATATCCTGCCGGACGCCACTTTCAGCGTCTCGACCTATTCAGGTAAGGGTCCAACCCGACATCTGACATGGACCGCAAGTTCCTCCAACGGCAGGGTGCAAAACGGACGCGATACATTTGGGCTGCATAAAGACAAGATCGCTTACCACTACTGTGATTTCTCAGTAACTCCGTAGACGATAAACAGGCGGTAAGTGGAGGGGGTGGACCCCCCTTGCCTCCGGATCAGATTTGAAACTGCCCCCCTTTTACTGACGAACTCAGATGTCCCCTCCCGCGTCCTACTCTTCAACCACAGGCCGAGCGACATCCCAGGGGATCATCAACAGAGTCACACGGTCACCCTCCCGCACGTCAACCACCTGCTTGCCTTTCACAGCGCTTCTGGTTTGCAAGGGGGCATCATCAAGGCGAGCGGACTTCGGGGCATATTCATCAAGGTGGATGGTGACACGTAAATTGTCCTTACCCACGGCCACTCCAACCAACTCATCTCCCTGTGGTAATTTCCAGGCGATCACCCCTTTCCCATAACGACCCTGCTGGGGAAAACCCTTCTGCTCAACCCGTTTGGCACGACCCGCGGAAGTCAATAAGAACACTGACCCCTTCGCGGGTAAGGTCTCCATACCGATGACACAATCCTCTTTTTCTAATTTCATCCCATTCACGCCGGCTGCTACGAGGCCCATAGGACGGACATCTTCCTCTGAAAACCGGATTGACATCCCCTGTTTGGTACACAGGAAAACATCTTTGGACCCATTACTCAACCGGACGGATACCAATCTGTCCCCCTCGTTTACCTTGACCAACGTGAAAGGCTGAGCTGATGGCCCAGGAAGTTCCCCGATCTCGCTTTTCTTGACCATACTCTGCTCCGTCACGGTGAGCACATACCATTCCTCTTCTCGCTCCATTTTGGGGGGCAATCCAAACACAGCGCCTATTTTTTGATTCTCATTTAGCGGAGTTAATTTGGAAAAAAGTACACCCTGGGAAGGTTTTTCAGCCTCCGGGATAGTATGCACCGGGATCGCTACCGCCTCTCCATTCTCAGTGGCCATGAATAACGTATCCCGTGTGTTAATGCGGATCAACCAATCAGGGACATCCCAACCGCTGGGACGGGGTGTATCATCTTCCAAAGTTCGAGAAACCAGTCCTTCCCGATTGATCATCACCCAGACGTCTTTTGAAGGGGTCAGATCGTGGATCCTTGTTGGAGCTGCATCCCGTCCTCCCTCGATCTTAGCAATTTGGGTTCGCCGCGCGTCAGCAAATTGCTCCCTCACCTGAAGCAGTGACTGGGAGACGATCTCCCGGATCTCTTTTGGGGAGGTGAGTAACGCTTTCAAGGATGCGATTCGATCTGTAACGTTCGCGTACTCCTTTTCGATCTTTTTCCTTTCCATGGAAGCCAACCGTCGGAGCGGCATATCCAAAATAGCTTGAGCCTGCTCTTCCGAAAGGTTGAAATCACGTACAAGGTTGTTTTTTGCTGTTTGCGCAGACCGGGAACGGCGGATGGTCTCAATCACCTCATCCAAATGATCCAGGGCCACTTTCAAACCAGCTAAAATATGCTCCCGGGCTTCCGCCTTTCTCAACTCATATTGACTTCGCCGGGTGACAATTTCGATCCGATGAGTGATATAAATCTTCAACGCTTGTTTCAAGCTGAGCAGCCTGGGTTCATCATCTACCAATGCCAGCATGATAATGCTGAATGTCCTTTCCATCGTGGAATGCTTATAGAGGGTTTCCAGCACCCGCTCCGGCCTGGCAGATTTCGTCAGTTCAATGACAACCCGCATCCCCTGACGGTCGGACTCGTCTCTAAGGTCTGCCACGCCTTCCAACCGCTCATCACGCACCAACTGGGCAATTCGTTCCAAGACGGTGATTTTTTTGGTCATATAGGGAAGTTCCGTGACCACGATGCGGTGCCGGCCTCGGGACATCTCCTCCACCAGAGCTCGGGCCCGAACGCGAATTTTACCCCGCCCACCGCCGTAAGCGCTTTTCAAACCGCTTCTTGTCCGATCCTGGAGGATCACTCCCCCGGTAGGAAAATCAGGCCCCTTGATAAAATTCGTCAATTCCTCCACCGTGATCTCATCTAGTTTTTCCCAGTTTTCGAGCATATGGTTCAGCGCGTCCACCACCTCACCCAGGTTATGCGGAGGGATGCTGGTAGACATACCCACAGCGATACCCGTAACACCGTTTACCAATAAGTTTGGAAAAGAAGATGGTAAAACCGTGGGTTCCTGCAGGGTGCCATCAAAATTCTCCCTGAACCTCACCGTTTCCTTTTCTAAATCCTCCAACATAAATTGGGAGGGAGATTCCATACGGGCTTCTGTATAACGCATCGCCGCTGGAGAATCTCCATCAATGCTTCCAAAGTTACCTTGTCCATCCACAAGCGGGTACCGCATGGAAAACTCTTGAGCCATGCGAGCCATGGAATCATACACCGCCATATCCCCGTGAGGGTGATATTTCCCCAAAACCTCACCCACGATTCGGGCTGACTTTTTATACGCTGATTCCGGATCCAGCCCCATATCATGCATGGCATACAAGATTCGACGATGGACGGGTTTTAACCCATCACGGGCATCAGGCAAAGCCCGGGAGACGATCACGCTCATGGCATAATCAAGATAGGACTGCTGCATTTCATCATCGATGTCAATCTCACGAACCAAACCTACTTCCATTTTTCCCTCCACTGGGAACAAACCACAGAACCCGGTTTTTGATGACATTTCCCCACAATACGATATCCGATTCTTTCCTTAAAAGTGCACGCAAGGAATATCACAATCGCTGGCATTATAACATGATTTCTCACGCGCAAAAAAAGCCTCCAGGAGAACGATCTACAAAACATTAAACAAAAAAACCCCGGTAGAAATCAACCGGGGTTTTGTGTTTCGGTTGCAAAGAATCACTCTGTTACAGGTTTTTCCACCTCGATTTCTTCCTCCGCTTTGACTTCTTTCCCATCCTCCCCCAGTTCCGGCTGCATACCCGGTTCAGGAGCAACGGCTGGGCGGTCAAGGTCTTCTTCATCCACCTCTTCTTCCGGTGCAAAAGGTCCTAGCTCAAACGCTGTACCCGCGGGAATCAATTTCCCAATGATCACGTTCTCCTTCAATCCGTACAAAGGATCCTCGGCCCGATCTACAGCTGCCCGGGTGAGGATTTTGATCGTGTGTTGGAAAGAAGCAGCTGACAGGAAAGAATCCGTGTTGAGGGCTGCTTTGGTGATCCCCAATAAAACATCCTTGTATTTTGCGGGACGTTTCCCTTCCCGCAGCAGTTCCTCGTTCGTAAACATGACTTCAACGCGGTTTACCAGATCGCGGGGTAAATATTCAGAATCCCCCGACTCCGTGATTTCAACCCGGGACATCATCTTCGCAATCACAATCTCAAAGTGTTTGTCGTGGATGTTCTGTCCTTGGGAGCGGTACACCTTCTGAACCTCGGAAAGAATATAATTCTGACATTCTTTCCGGCCGCTGATGCGCAGGATGTCGTGTGTGTTGAGTGACCCTTCTGTCAAGGGCTGAGCAGGTTGGACTTGATCTCCATCATCCACCGCCAATCGGGCATTGCTGGGGATCTCGTACACTTTCTCTTCATGAATTTCATACGAGACGATCACATTGTCGTCTTCATAACGGACCCGTCCCCCGTTCTCGGCGGTTAGTTCTTCTTCTTCCTCTGAGACTGCAATCACATCCCCTTCTTCAATTTCATCTTCTTCCTCAACCTTGATTTCCCATTCTTCCGGGATCTGATAGCTATCCCCAACCATCTCGCTGTGGGTGACACGGACAACGCGCATGTCACTGTAGCGGTCCGAACTTTCGACGCTCACCGTTCCCGCTATCTCGGTCAGGACGGCCTCCCCTTTGGGGGATTTTCGAGCTTCAAAAAGCTCCTCCACACGGGGTAAACCTGTGGTGATATCACTCACAGCAGCTACACCACCCGTATGGAATGTCCGCAGTGTGAGCTGTGTCCCCGGCTCACCAATGGATTGGGCAGCGACAATACCCACCGTCGCCCCTTTCTCCACAGGCTGCCCCCGTCCAAGATCCAGCCCATAGCACTTCGCACACACGCCGTGTTCTAACTTACAAGTTAGCGGTGAATAGACCCGGATCTTTTCCACATTCGCGCGTCCTATCTGCCGAGCCCGTTCTCGAGTCACAATGGTTCCTTTTTCAACCAGGATTTCCCCGGTCTCCTCATCCACCACATGTTCCGCAACCACCCGGCTGAAGACCCTGTCTTTCAACGTTTGTCCGGCAATGTCTTCCTCATCATCGATGAGTATATGGTCTTCTGTGCCGCAGTCATCAGCGTTGACGATGATATCCTGAGATACATCCACCAAGCGTCGGGTGAGATACCCTGCATCTGCAGTTCGTAAAGCGGTGTCCGCAAGGCCTTTCCGGGCCCCGTGGCTGGAAATGAAGTACTCCAGCGCAGTCAGCCCTTCTCGGAAGCTGGAACGAATGGGCAGGGGGATGATCTGACCGGACGGGTCCGCCATCAAACCCCGCATACCCGCCAGCTGGGAAACAGGACCATAACCGCCCTTTGTCGCCCCTGATACAGCCATGACCGACATGTCTCCATAAGGATCCATGTTTTCTTCTACCGCATCACCGACGACCGAGGTGGTCTTCTGCCAGATGTCCACCACCCGTTCATCTTTCTCCTGCTCTGTGAGCAGGCCGCGCCGGAAGCTGCGCTCCACTTCCCGCACATCGTCCAAGGCTTTTTGGATGATCTCTCCCTTTGCCGGAGGGATCATGAGATCAGCAATGGCGATGGAATATCCGGATTGGGTGGCATATTTGAAGCCTAAATTCTTTATTCGATCCGCTGCCTGGGTGGTTGTCTCGTTGTCGCAATACTCATAAATTTCTGTGATCAGGTCTTTGACATCTCCCTTATCCAGGGCCCAGTTTACATACTGAACCTCGGGGGGTAGGGCGCGGTTCAAAATCGCCCGGCCCACAGTGGTTTCCACCAATCTCTGCTCTGGCTCGTCCATGCGTTGATTTTCGTCGTCATACCATGTGTCCGTGAGCAATCTAATCTTGGTTGGGACTTCCACCTGATCTAGGCTGTAAGCGGTATCCACTTCATCCAGGGTAGCAAACACACGTCCGTCGCCTTTATAGGAGCGCTCATCAAGTCGAGTGAGGTAATACAAACCCATCACCATATCCTTGGACGGAGCGATGATCGGTTCCCCGTTCGCTGGTTTCAGTAGGTTTCTTGTGGACAGCATCAGGTTTCTGGCTTCTTCGATGGCTTTTTTAGATAAAGGCACATGAACTGCCATCTGGTCTCCATCGAAGTCCGCATTGAAGGCAGGGCAAACGAGAGGATGAAGCTGAATAGCGCTGCCCTCAATCAACTGGGGTTCAAAAGCTTGAATACCCAAGCGATGCAGCGTCGGAGCTCGGTTCAAGAGCACCGGTCGATCCTTGATCGCCTCATCCAGGGCTTCCCAGACCTCTGGTCGATTTCGCTCAATCAAGCGTTTGGCCCCCTTGACGTTGGTAGCATATCCCTTCTTTTCCAAGAGAGAAATCACAAAGGGACGATAGAGTTCTAGAGCCATCTTCTTTGGTAAACCACATTGATGCATTTCCAGTTTAGGACCGGAAACGATCACAGATCGGCCAGAATAATCCACGCGTTTCCCCAGCAAGTTACGGCGGAAACGACCCTTCTTTCCTTTCAGCATATCACTGAGGGATTTCAATTCCCTTCTCCCTCGCCGGGAGAGGGCTTTCCCACGCTGAGAGTTGTCGATCAGGGAATCCACCGCCTCCTGGAGCATACGTTTTTCATTTCTGACGATCACGTCCGGCGCTCCCAGCTCCAGCAAGCGCTTCAAACGATTATTGCGGTTGATGACCCTCCGGTAAAGGTCGTTGAGATCAGACGTCGCAAACCGACCCCCGTCCAACTGCACCATAGGTCTTAAATCCGGAGGGATCACAGGTAGGACGGTAAGGATCATCCACTCCGGTTTGTTCTCCGATTCCCGGAAAGCATCGACAACTTTCAAGCGCTTAGTCGCTCTCTTCCGCTTTTGTTTGCTCCCCGTGGTCCGGATTTCATGCCACAACTCTTCGGAAAGCGTATCAAGGTCCAAACGTTTGAGAATGTCGTAAAACGCCTCCGCACCCATATCTGCCTGGAAAATTTGTCCCCACCGATTGCGGAGGTCTCGATATTCAGCCTCTCCCAAAAAGGTGAGAGGTTGAAGGTCAATCAACTCTTCTCGCAATCGCTGGTACTCTTGTTGGGCAGCTTCTAACGCCTCATCCCGTTCTTCGCGCAGTTCGTTAATCTCCCGAGTGGTTTCTGCGCGAACTCGGGCGATATCTAATTTGATGTGCTCTATCTCACTGTCTTTCTCTTCTTGAAGGCTTTCTTCAATTTCCTGTAGGCGCTCTTTCACCACTTCCTGGATGTTTGAGATATGAGAGGTGCTAATCTCGACCCCCTTCTCCACCATCACCTCATCGGTATCAGGAAAGACCAGATCATCTTTGGCGACCTCTCCCACCTGATCCCGAAGGGTCTGCTCTAGACGCTGGCCTTGCTTGATAACCGGCTCCAGCTGCAAGGCCGTTTCTTCATCGTAACGCTCTCCCACTGCTTCGCGTTTTTCATTCAACTCAGCAAGTTTTTCCTCCCGTTCCATCTCCAGGAGTTCAATTTCCTCTGTAAACGCTTCCCCCACTTCCCCTTCGTCAGTGGTATATTTTTCTTCCAATTGATCGAGGGCCTTTTGCCTGCCCTCTTCGTCTACATAGGTCACAATGTATTGAGCGAAATAAAGCACCCGATCCAGGTCCCGGCGGGACATATCCAATAAACGGCCTAATATGGAAGGGATCCGCCTTGAAAACCACAAGTGAGCCACCGGAGCAGCTAAATCAATATGACCCATTCTCTCCCGGCGAACAGAAGAACGAGTGACTTCCACACCGCATTTATCACACACAATCCCCTTGTAACGAATGTTCTTATATTTCCCACAATAGCACTGGTAATCTCGGGTCGGGCCAAAAATAGCCTCACAAAATAAACCATCTTTTTCTGGCCGCAGTCGTCGATAATTAATGGTTTCCGGCTCTAATACCTCTCCATAAGACCAACTAAGAATGTCTTCTGGTGATGCCAAACCAATCCGAAGTTTATTCAACCCCTTAGTTTTCACTTGACAACCTCCTAGAATGTATCAAAATACAATTCTTCCCTCTACCAAGCTGCAATTCCCGCCACTGGTACCCATGATAAGATCAGGCTTGTTTCTCAATCTCTGAGTAGTTCCGGGTTGATCAATAATTGAGGACCTTACCTGGCTAACGGTAAAAACGACTTTATCTTGGGTGACAGCAAAACGGAGCTCATGACTTAGTTACCCTGAGATCTAACTATCTCTATGGCTCACCTACTGCATAGAACATTTGATCTAATTGAAAAACGCAAAAATGCCACCGCATGAGAGCATTCTCTCAAGCGCTCGCAATCGAGGAAAGAAGCGGTAATTTAGCATGCAAATTAACATTATATAGGGAGAAACACACCCAGTCAATAGGATTCTGCGGATTTTACCCCATGAGCTCTCATCCAGCCCAAATTCTGATCAGTTCACCCCCCATTTTAACCCAAGTCAAGCGCATTGTGAAGACGAAAAGCGCGATCGGGGAAGTAATCCACCCAGGTCAACCGTTTCTATTTTTTTCTTCGAGTATTTCATGTTGAATGGGAAGTGAGAGATAGAACGTGCTCCCTTTTCCCAGTTCGCTTTCCACCCAAACCTCCCCCCCATGTTGTTCCGCGATGGATTTCACAATCGCTAACCCCAATCCCGTTCCGCGGTCCTCTTCTTTCCCGCGGCTGTCCACCTTATAAAATTTTTCAAATAGATACTGCTGATCGACAGGCGAAATACCGATCCCGGTGTCCTCAACCTCAAAGAAAATCCGGTCCCCTTCCAGATGATAGCGAACCCAGATTTCGCCACCCTGGGAAGTGAATTTGACTGCATTGTCAACCAAATTTCGCAGAGCTTGTTGGAGTAAAGCTTTATCCGCAGAGATAAAAGGCATATTCTGATCCGCTGTCGATACGTGCATTTCAATGTCCTTTTGTTCAGCCCGCAGCTCAAGGTTTTCCGTGACTTCAGAGACGATATCTGACGCAGAGATCATCTCCAATTTCAAACCCACCTCCGCTTCAATCCGCCCCAAATCCAGCAAATTTTGCACCAGGTGAGACATACTTTCCACACCGCTGATGATTTTATTGACATAATTTTGCTGCTCTTCATTCAATTCACCCACCATCTCCAGCATGGTGGCATACCCCCGCATCAACGTCAGCGGTGATCGTAAATCATGACTTACCGTGGACACAAAATCGGATTTTAACTCATCTACCTCTTTCAATTGGGTGATATCTCTGAGTACGCAAACTCTTCCAATCTGGCTCTCTTCTGCCATCACAGGAGATGCGGTCGCTAAAAATATCCGTCCATCCTCAAGTTCAATCTCCGTCGTGGATTTTTCTTCCGGAGAAGAACGCAGCAGCTCGATGAGAGCGGTTTTATCTGTAGTCTCTTCAATGGGTTCCCCTACCCCGTCCCCTTCCTCCATGACTAGTGTGCCCTTAGCTGCTGGATTTGCCAGCAGCAACCGATCACGATGGTCAATTACCAAAATGGGATCGGGAGTGGAAGCCAAGATAGCTGCCAACCGCTGCCGTCCTATTTCCGCCTTCATAAACAGCTGCGAATTGGAGGCTGCCAACGCTGCTTGCCCCGCCAGGGTGACCACAAATCGAACCTCGCTGTCCGGGAACGTATGCGGTTCTTCAAAGGCCAGCCACAAAGACCCATAATAATTCTGCTCATGACGCAATGCAACCGCCAGCACAGCTCCCGGGATGTAATCGTTTTTCCCGAATTCAAGCAGGGGCATGCGTGTTGGGTTGGATAATTTATGGGGGGATCGATCCTTTGTGATCTCTAAAATCTGGCTGTCAAGAAATCTATATTTTTCGGTTTCGGGTCCAATGCCGATGTTCGTGAATTCAGCTTGATCTCGAACCTCTTCAGGCATGATGCTTGGATCAAGGACGATTCGAGCAGAGCTAGCCCCTGTGTCTAAAACGGATTTCAATATCGTCTTTACCGATTCTGTGATCTCCAGGGAAGAGGCCACGCCGCGGCTGACGTTTAACAAACGGTTTAGCTCCCGCATGCGGGCTTTTAGAGCTTTCCGCATCTCTTCAAAAGCTTCTCTCATCCTGCCGACCTCATCCACTCTCTGATTTACTTCCAAAGGATGGTCAAGATCTCCTTTTGAAATCCGATCCGCCTCTTCCGTCAAATCATGCAGGGAATCCGCCACCGCACTCAATCCCACATACATCGTCCCTGTCGCAAACAGGGCAATCAATAAAACCATACCAGACAAAGGAGCAGCCAGATCCAGCGCCAATTGCTGGGCCCGAACAGCGGGGACAGTCAACATCACCACCCAAGGTCGACCTACCGCGGATTTGACATAGACCAATTGGCGCGTGCCATCCGCTCTGGTGGTTTCATAAAAATGATCCCCAAGCCCAATATCATAATCCAAAACCATCCCTCCGAGTTGATCGGGGTCGGAGGAGTATAACACCCGTCCCTGCTCATCAAGCAAATATCCAACCCCATTGAAATGATTGACCCCCCTTAGGTCACTGATGATGGGCTGGGTGAACGGGTTCGTAGCCAGATGCGCCTGGCCCATCAGCATGGCCGCGGTATCCCCTTCCTGAGATTTAATCGCGCCCATAAAGGTGATGATGGTGGATTCTGACTCATTGGCAGGTGGAGATACAAAGACTTGAATGGGCACTCCCCGGTTTGCAGAAGTGATCTTTTGCTGGACTTCCGCCGAGAACAAAGTTTCAGAGGATCCCCTCTCAGGGTAAGAAGCGATTTGGTCGCCAAGTTCATCAAAGACGATTAATTGAGAAAAGAAGGGGATGGAACGGAAGCTGCGCTTCAATGCTTGATCCATCATCTCCGGCGAATCCAAATACCCCCCCAAATCATCCGTATATTGTGCGATTAAGCTCTGTCCTGTATTGAAAAAAAAGGGGATTTCATTGGTCGTGGTCCGAGCTATACCCGCCATCTGATCCTTGAGCATTTTTTCAGCTGACCTTCCAGCCACAAACCAATTCACAGCCATCAAGATCACGATCAATACAACCCCCAACCACACCAGATAACTCAAGAAACGGATCTTCAAACTGCTTTCAGCTGGTGAGGGTTGGGTTGTGGATGAAAGGCCATCCGCTTCCGGAAAAGCGAGAAGGGCGAATTCAGCGATCAACCCCGCAATCAACAGACTCCCCCCCATGGCGATCACCATGCTCCGGGCGTTAGAAATAGCGTAATCTAAACTCTCTGCAGGGGTTCCGGGTGACCAGAAAAAGGATCCCGCGATGAAAATGAAGTAATACAGAAGTGTCAGCAAAAAAGAAGCCAGAAAAGGCCGTCTGAGAACGTTAAAAACGAAGGTTCGGTACCGTTGGCGGATGAAAAAGGAAAGCAATAGCCCGATAAGCACAAATTCCAAAATCGTAAAGGGAGAGTGTGTATCCCAATACGCGAGGGAAAATCCGGTCACCGCACCAATCACCGAAGCACACGAAGGTCCTAACAACCAGGCTCCCACAAACATAGGCACGGCTGCCAGGAACATCAAGGCACCCCCCATTGGTTCCAGGGATACATTTGGCAGGGGCAGCGCTCCCCATTGGGGAACCCGCACCCCAAAACTTAGAGCGGCAAAGGGAGCCACAAGCAATAACAGACCAAAGGTGAACCAATGGTCCTCCTCCATCTTTCTTTGGTAGCCACGCCAATGCCAATTTAAACCCAGGACGCCCAGAGAGAACGCCAGCAGGGCGGATATTCCTAACCAATCAACGGGCCAGATAAGGTAGGCCTGGTTTTGTACGAGGGAGATTATGAATGGCATCTTTTCATTGACGAAATACGCGTGAAGGATCAGAATTCAATTCCGATTATAGCATGTTTATATTGTGAAAAGACTCATTCCAATTCAACCATCTTTCTATAAAATTTGTGGTTTTCCCCCTTTAGATCATCCTGGATCCACTACACAGAATCCGTCTGGAAGAAGCGACCATACTCCTCATAGTACCCCCGGTAGGAGGGAGGCAGGTTTTTAGCAATGTGTGCCATAATCAGATCCGCGTTCCTTTGGCGCATCTTCCGACGTGCCTCCCCTCGCCCCTCAATGGGGGGGAGGCGGATAGGTTCACCCACATGCATCTCCAAGGTGGGTCTTTTCAAGGTCAGCGCTTTCTGCAGATAATCATCCGTTGTTCCCACAATGCCAACCGGGACGACCGGAACGCGAGCTTTTTCAACGATATACGCGATGCCTGGCTTCGCCCGAACCAAACCCGGCTCATGCGTCCGCCCCCCCTCAGGAGCGATCATCAAAGGCCTGCCGCTGCGGAGGACCTGCATCGTTTGCCTAAAAACCTGTCGATCAAACTGATCTCGTTTGACCTGGATGCCATAATAGAGGCGTGCGATCAAAGATTGGCCGGGGCGTTTCCACACATCCGCAGCCCCAATAATTTCCATAGGAGTGGGCCAGAATGCAGCCATAAACGGCACCTCAAAGAGGGAGATGTGGTTGATGGCAATCACATAGGCTCCTTTCTCAGGTATCCGTTCAAACCCTTCCAACTTCACTTTTCCCAGCAGCCGAAACCCAAATCGGAAGGACGGCCTCATAATCCGGCGGGTGATTCGATTGAACAACGGAATCCGGTACATTTCAGTCATGATACCTCTTTTGCCTGGCAATCGTCTCAATTTTTTGCACAACTTCTTCGATCGTCATTTGGTCCGAGTCAATGATAACCGCATCCTCCGCTGCCCGCAGCGGCGCGACATCACGAGTAGAATCAATGTTATCCCGTTTCTTCATCCCCTGGAGGATGGTTGGGTACTCCACATCTTCCCCGCGATCCAGCCGCTGAAGATACCGCCGACGAGCTCGTTCTTCTACAGAAGCGACCAAGAAAACCTTCAAATCCGCCTCTGGTAAGACCACGGTTCCAATATCACGACCGACCATGATCACATCTCCCCGCAAACCAATCCGGCGTTGTTGTGTGGTGAGGGCTTTTCTCACACCCGGGTAAGCAGCTACCACCGATACATTCTGATCGACTTCTGGGCGGCGGATCTCCCAGGTGACATCTTTGCCATCTGCGAGGACATCATAATCGCGACCATCATCAATGCTTGGAGAATTTACATCAATGCTCACCGTTTCCGCTAACGCCGTCACATTCGCTTCATCTTCCACGGAGAGCCCTCTCTCCAGGGCCACCCAGGTGATCGCCCGGTACATCACGCCGGTATCAAAATATAAATACCCCCATCGGTCTGCCAATATTTTAGCCACGGTAGACTTTCCTGATGCGGCAGGCCCATCCATTGCCACAATATTGGGGAACCCCATACCCTCTCCTCAATCTAAGTCAACTCGTCTGAAAAACAACCCGCCATAATCATTCCGAAGGACCGTTTGATTCCTGATCAACTCCTATCAAATCTCCCCCAGGATATACATCACGCTCTACCCAAAGCAGGATAGGATCCTCAACAAGCTGGCCCTCACGGAACGCAACCCATCTCTTCCAATCCGACGGCAACACGCCCTGCCATCCCGGATACGTGTGAAGGACAAAATCCTGCCCCAGGTACTCATCAGAAAACTGGGAGGTTTCCAACTCCAAATCCGTAATCAGCAGGGGAGAAAGCTCACTGCCGTTGATATACGTTTCAAATCGCACACGGGGGAAATCTCTGAAAGCCCATTTCAGAGAAGATGTATTGTTATATACGGTAATTCGAATGCTATCTTCACGACCCGTCTGATAGACACTCATCTCTTGTACGGTTTCTATTAATAAGGGTAGTTGAGCGGTCCCCGGATCAGGATACCAGAAGGAGCGGGGGTCATCAGCGCGGATATAAGCCGTGGAGATTGCCCCCGACACCATATACAAAATGAGAGCTGTGACAACTCCCATGATCAGACCCTGTTTTCCTTCCTGCCAGGATCTTTCCGCAGTGAAAAGAGAAACCGAAAGCAGGCCCACAATCATGGAAGCTACGATGATTCCCCACTGCCAGAAGACAGCCTGCTGGTCCCCCGGATGGGTTGCTAAACTAAGAAAGCTCAACCACATCAAGGAAAACAGAATGAAAATCAACCCAGCCAGAATCCAAACCGCGAGCCCTCTTTCAAAGGGAAAAACTTCGCGGCTCAATGCCAGACCTGTCAACCCCCATAAAGGGACGAGGGCCCAAATCAAATCCCATGTCTGTCGACCTGGGTATAAAAGGACCACTGCCAACGCTACAACAAACCATAAACTCAAGAAACGGGACAGAACATCCCTTTCCCGCATCCCCTGCACCGCTGCCAACAACCCGAATAGGATCGGCAGGGGTTGATAGACGAGCATGGTAAGCAGCACACGACCCACAGATACAGAGGAAGGCTCGACCCACCCACGCAAGAATGCAGGAATCCCCCCTACCCACGCACTCACCCCTTCAAAATGGCTGAAGAATGAAGTCCCAAAGAGCAGCAGGACGCCCCCCACAACCCATAATGCACGAGTCCATGGAAAAAAGGGTGGGCGTTCGCCCGAGCCAGAAAGGGATTGCAGCACATCATCTCTGAAATGGATGATCTTTAAGATATGTGCAAGCGCAAGCGTCACGCTAACAACAAATAACCCAAACCCCAATCCCCTTCCCGAAAGGAGAAAAAATGCCCCACAAATGCTCCCCCAGAAGTTTTTGTCATGAATGAGCAATCCGGCGGTGAGGAATAAGAAAACCAGCGCTGTCATCGGGCTTCCCACGCTGCGGGATGAGACTAGAAAACCAGGGTCAACTGCGAAGCCCAGGGCCATGATCAAAGCAGGATTTCTACCCACTTTATTCCGGAACATATAAGGTACCCAGACCATAAAACTTCCCATGACCGCGGGCCATAAACGGGCCAGGAAAGTGCTGCTGCCAAACAAGGCAAACAGCAAACGTGTGATGGACAGATAACCCGTTTCAAAGCCTACAGCTGACCTCTGACCCTGCCAGAGTTCCCAGGCCTGATAAGCCCATCTGGCTTCCCCCTCTCGCAGCGGAAATACTCCCAGCAAAAGCAAACGCAACGCCAGGGCAGAACCAAAAATGGCTCCGAAAAGTATCTTATCGCTCGCAAATTGTTCTTTTTTCTTCATGACATCATCCCATCATCCGCAGATAAGGATACGCTCGACCTTTGGCCCCGGTAAATCCTATCCTAGAACTCTCACCGCCCGTACACTGTAACTTGACCTTGTTTGAAAAGGACCTGCATGTGATCAGAAAATTTCTTTGCTGACAACCCACCGGGGCACGAATCGGAATCCCTGGTGTAGGTAGTGTACTCCAGACTTCCCACAACAAGGTATTTGACATTGTATTTGTTTAATATCCTCTCCGCCTCCGGCCACTGACGGGTACAGTACAATCTCCGGACTTCCTCCTTACGAGGGGTGACCAACTCACTGCTCCCACGCCATTGAGTTTCATGAAAATCCCAACCTAAGATCGTCGGCAGGCCACTGTATGTAGAGAACCGGGCATGAGAGGAATAACTGCCGCCAACCGATTCCGCGACGACCCCATACGGCGCATTCGCCAACCAGGAGGCTGCAGCTGCATCATCCGGCGAAAATTCTTTGAACTGAACAGCGCCATCTAAGGTCTTTCCGATAATGGGGTTAAAGCCGTTCGTCCTCGACCACAAACCCAGTACCGGATAAACCAGAGCCATCCCCAGTGACAAGGCAAGCAGGACGCCAAAAAAAGTGCGCCAAGGTAGCTGAAGACGCCGAAAAAGGATCACGGTTCCAAATGCAGCAACCACACTCCACATCAACCAGGCCTGGTAATAAAACTTAAAAATGGTATTAAGCCGGTATCCAAACAGATCTCGCAAATAGATGAATTCTGGCACTAAGACCAAGAGCACACCGGCAATGATCAGCAATAAAGAAAACCGGTACGCTTGATCTTCACGATCAGGTTCCCTGTGCTCCTGATCGTCTCCATGTTTCTCCTCCCATAGAATGCTCAACGCCATACCTCCCACCAAGAAAAGGGTGAGTAAAGCCCCAGGGACCGTGATCCGCCTTCGCAAGCCCTCCCCAACAGCAGCTCGCAAATTGGGGGCATCAATCCAACCCGTATACAACTGGAGCACAGAGCTTATGTCATCCAGAGGAGGGATGAGGGGTATGACAGCAACTAAGATCAGTGAAAAAATAAGCAGGAAGAGAATAAAAGCCCCAAAAATCAGGAAACCTTTCTGCAGGTTCTTAAACCCATCTCGCCTGTAAAGCACATAAACCAAAAATACGAAAAGTGGAATGAATAGGGGGCCAAACATGACCCATAGCTGCGAACCAGGAGTGATGTAAAGAAGGTTGGGGATTAACCCTCCAGCCTGGGAGGCAAAGCCTATGAAAAATGGCAGGTACAACAAGGTCCCAGTGGCCCCTACCGCGAGTCCAAAGGAGAAGAAATCCCTTAAGATCAACCCCGGGTGCCAACCTTTCCTATGGAGGACATCCCGCAAAGCGTAGGCAGCAGCCAGTAAGGCCACATACATGGGGAAATCCCAGATATTCAGGAAGCTCATCCCGCCAGCCAACAAGGACCCTACCAAAAAGGTTTTTAGAGAAACCTGGATGGGAAACAGACCTAACCAACGGAAGCTTCTTCCTTCCTCTTTGATGAAGAGGGCCAGCGCAAAGACCATAACCAGGAAACCGAAAGGCATAGCCAGGACGTGGGGATGGAGATCCCCCAGCAAATACGAGAAGAATGGAAATTCGCTGATGACCTCCTTCCCATTTCCCTGGAAATCAATGTCTTGGATAACACGGGAAGCCCGCCACCACCACCAATGGTCAAACGATTGGCCTGTAGGGGGAGAAACCAGATCCCGGATATTCAACCAGCGCCAGAAGCTGGATACCCATTGACCAGTATCATCTTGATGCCAGAATATCCCCCGGGAGTGAATGAAATGCAAAAAACCTTCCCAATTACTGACGATGAGGGTGAAAAATGGACCCAGTAAAGCTGAACAGACGGAGCGTGCTCGCTTTTTTAAATCCGTCATTTCAAGCAGATTATAGACCATCCCATAGGAACCCAGTGCCGATAATCCAAAAACAAGGGAGATCCCCAGATTAAAAGCCACCCCACCGGCGGTCGCGGTGACCTTTGCCAACATGCTGACAAAAATGTATCCGAAGTAATAATAGGAGATCGCATATCCCGCCAGCCATGGATCATGTGGGGGAAAGAACTCAGATCGGGAAATGGCATTGATAAACGCCAGCTCCATGGGCTTCTCCGTTCCCACAATCGCAGGATTCAGGGACCGAATATACGTCCAAAAACCGAACGCAACCAGGAACAACAACTCGCTGACAATGATCAGTTTGCGACGACTTTCCAGCCAGTGGGTGATCTCATCCCCCCCACGTTTGAGAAGGACATAAATACTTATGCCTGTGAAAAGGAAAAAGGAAAACAGGATTCCCCTTACCGAATTCGCCGCGAGCCCCAGAACCCCGAGCAGCCAAAAGATGTAGCCCACACACAGGAGCCCAAAGGTACGGGAAAAGACGAATCCTCTATCGGGAAGATTCGGAAATAAAGCATATAGAATGGGGAAAGCCACCATCCCAATGATTGTAGCTAACAGATACCATAGCAAAAAATGTAACATAATTCACCAAGGTAGAACCTAATAAGAATCGATCACTTCATAGATGATCGTCTCTTCAGTCACAAATACAGGACGCCATAAAACACCTTCAGCGGCGGGGAACTTCTCCAAACCTTCCCCAGGATACTTCGCTCGTTCCAGCTGTCCCAGAATGATGAATTTGACATCATAAGATTGGAGAAAATCTCGGGCTTTTTCAAAATCCGTGGTTTCATAAAATTCATGGACCTCATTAACCCTTTCCCAAACCCACTCGTGGGGGACCAGGTTCCGCTGCTGGCGTTGATGCCAGCTCCATCCCACAACACCCGGGAGTCCGGTATAAATCGTATACCGCGTTCCCCAATGGTATTCTACTTGATTGGCTTCGACAATGACCGGGGAACCCTGTATGTTTTCCTGCATCCAGCGAATAGCTCGATAATCTTGAGACAGGTCCATTTCTACGCCCAGATCATAATAATTTGCATGCGCCATATATGTCATCCCATCCAGTGTATGAGGTGCTTGATCCGTCATCCGGTCTTTGATCTTTGCCATCCCCCCTAAAAATGGGTAAAAGGCCGCAGCAGCCACCAAAAAAGCGAACCCTACAGGCCACAGTTTCCTCACCACATCCGGCCAACGTTTACGTTTCCCCCACAACCATGCCCAACACACTGCGGCACTTACGGCCATTAACACCCAAGCTTGCATGTAAAACTTGAATACCGTATTCATCCGCCCCACATCCCCCTCCAGGTTGATGAGTTCCACCATTAACGTCAATGCCAGACCCGCGCCGATCAAGAAAATTACCACACGCTTAGCGAGTCCGAAATGGGGGTTGAGCAGCAATACCAACGCCCAAACCATCAGGGGCAGCACAAGCCAGATGATATGCACACCTGCACCGATTACGGTAAACTCACCAACCGTGATCCCTTCCTCCAGAGGGACCCCCAGACTGACCATAATGATCAGGATCGCCAAAGCAGCAGCGATTATCAACTCCCGCCACTTCTCCAGTTTTCGTAACGCAGAAACCGGAGTTACCGCCATCCAGTGAATGCTCTCATAAACTATCCAGGAGAAGATCACGAACAAAAACAGCCCCCAATGCGTGAGATACTCCCACAGAGGAGTTTTTAAACCTGTGTAAGGTCGGACGCTGGAATACCCTTGGCCATACCATCTCGCGTAGGGCTGGAAAAGTAGCAGGGCCAGGCCAGCATATAAAAGGATCTGCCCCACGATGGTACCCAACCGCTCCAGGACATCATCCGAGGCATCATACCACCACGAAGTAAGGATAGCGGCTGCCCCCAAGGCCAGATAAGGATAGAAATCCCATGTGTTGGTCGGCTTTAACACCCCCACCGATAAAGCGCCAAAAATCGTGGTGAGCGCAATTCGTCCCCAGGAAACCACCTTCCCCTCTTTTCCATAACGATTAAACACAGTCGACAAAGCCCAGGCCAGCGCCAGTAAGGTCAACGGCAAAGCGATGAAATGGGCGTGTAAATCTCCATAAATAAACGAAAAAGCAGGGAATTCCGTGATCGGCCCTCCATGCTCTCCAGCGATCACACGGCTGGGATTCCAATACCATTCATCCAGTCGATACGGGAAAGATAAGGTTTCCACAAACTTCACCAGACCCCGGCCAGCCCAGATGATTTTCTTAAACCAAGCCGCTGTTTTCAAATCCCCGCCGCCCGCTGCCAGTCTTTGGAAACCCCGGTAAATCATTCTCAATGTGCCCAAATTCCCAATAATCACCGTTCCCAATAAACCCGCAAGACCGCTTCGATAGGCACCTTTTCCATCCCTAACAGAAGCGCCTTTGACCTTACGGAACAGGTTCCAGGAGAGAGAAAACCCTCCCAGGGCAAGCATACTCAGCAACGTGGGCAGAATTAAATTGTACGCAAAAGAAGGCAGGATGCCTAAAAATTTCACCAATACACCGACGAACACAAAACCAAAATAATAATAATTGATGTATCCCCCTGCGAACCAGGGGTCATAAGGTGGAAATGATGTGCTTTTCAGGACGGCATTGAAATAGGAGAAATCCATGGGTTTTTCTCCCCCTTTCCACGGATGCCACAAGTCCGGGTTTCCATATCGAACGAGCAGCCCGAGCAGAAAGACCGCCAACGCGATCCCTTCAACGATCAGGAAATATTTTTTTCTCTTCTCCCATTCCTCTTTCAGATCTTCCCACTGGTGCCTGGCAAAGAGCCCCCCCACAAGGAGCATAAGGAGAAGGACACCGCTGATTGTCAGCCGGGAAAAGGGAACCCGGAAGGAACCCGCCAACCATGTCCCATAAGACAAAAGAAGCATGCCCCCTGTCCGAATAAATGGATACCCGCGATCGGGGAGTCCAGAAAACACATACCGCAAAATCGGGTAGGAGAGGATCCCCACCGCAGAAACAGCCAGATACCAGACCAGTACGCCCATCACTTGGCTGCGGTTGATGAGAGAATCAACGTTAAAAAGTTTGTCCCATGTGCCGCCCTGACGCTGTTCGACGAGCCGAACCGGAGGTAACATCAAGTTCCCAGGCGTCGCCTCCGCTTTTTTGGGCGTAAGATGAATAACCATGCTTAAATCAACAGAACTCAGAACATCCTCCACATGGGACGAAGAATACGCTTCTGTTTTTTGGAAAACAAATACTTTGGGATGATCATAGACGGTGAATGACTCCTCGGAGGGCTGGTCATTAATCTCAAAGGGGCCTAAGGCCGGATTTGACTGAAATGTCTTACGCAGCTCAAATCCTAAATTACCCTGGAACTGGCCCGGTTGGGCGATGTTGTAACAATGTTCAACGCTCATTTGGGAAGGACAACCCATCAATTCCCGATAGTATTTCGTCGTCAAGGGGTACCGCTCGGGGAGCCGTGTTGTGCTGGCCCACTGGCGGCTGGAAGAAATCAGGATGTAATCAGCAGCCTCAAGCGTAGAAAGGAAACGATCCAGCTTTTCCTGATTGTCTTCCCAGTACATTTCGAGATTAAGTCCCCCAGGGTAGATCCCCCCATAGGGATCATAGCCTTCCATTCGCAAAGGCAAGCCGTCATCCCAGGTACTCTCATTGGCGATTCTCGCCCCTTCCAGAGAAAATGTACTTTGCGGCGAACCCACCGAGATCTTCAGTACATACCCTTCTTCCTTTTGAAGAGGCAGGGGATCCTGGAGGGAAAACACCCCCCGGGTTTCTCCTCCCTGAAAAGACAACTCCTTTTCAAGAATCCGGGACGTGCCCCCCTGGGAGGCAGACAGCTCAAGTCTTGTAGATAGGGTGCCGTCTACCTGGTTTGCATTTCTGATATGGGGAAGCAGGACCTCCGTCAATTCTCCATCCACGCGGGAAGTGAAGCTGGTCTGCCAGGGTTCAGAGATCTGGATCACTTTATCAGAGGGGTAAGGTAAAAGCTGTCTTTCGGAACCCGTGTCCGTTTGGATGGAGAGCGTAACCGCACCAGGGATATGCTGAAAGATCCACCGCGTAGCTTTAATTCGGGGATGGGGTCGGGTGTAAATTCTGGTGAAAGCGTAAGCCCACCCCAATGTCGATAACAATACCACCCCCGCCAAAAGGAAGACCACGATCCGGGCTGCGATTCGACTGAAACGGACCGAACGCAGGGGTAATTTCCACCCCTCTTGGGCGCTGTCCCAGAGGGTAATCAGAACCCACCCCGCAAAGACCGCCAAAAGGGGATAAATGGGAAGTTGATAGCGCAGCATGCTGTTCCACTGTAAAGATTGCCACCCAAAATACAACCCTGTCCATCCCAAGAGAAGGAGATAGGGTGACCAGGTTCTACGCTTGAACATCCGCCAAACCATGAAGACGAACCCAGCCCAGGCCAGCAGCCCATAAGGCAAACCCAAACCCCACAGGACCATATTTTTCAAAGAAAACCAGGTCGGCCTCCGGGCCCACTGCAAAGCCGGCGGGAAATCAGTATCGCCTCCCATCTGGGCCCGAAGTGATTTTAGATTGCTGATCCATTTTGGATTTGGCTTTAATCCGAAAAAACCTGGTCCGCTAAATGCGTAAGGTTGGAAGACTCGGAAAGTAATGATACTGATGATGGCTGCCAGGATGATATATAAAATGAAGGTTTTTCCCGCTTCCGCTTTCTCCTCAGCAGGCTTTTTCCGCCAATACAACCAGGAAGCCAGGGGCAGCGTCACCGCGATAGGGACCGTGCTGATCTTTGAGGCGCCCGCCATACCCAGCGCCAGACCAAAGAAAAGGAAAGGAGATATCTTAATCTTGCCGCCTTGTGCCTTCGCCACCTCAGCAGCAAAATAAAAACTGAGCACACTGAAAAACGTAGCAAACGTGTCTACCGTGAAGAAATGAGCATGCTGAATCTGCAGGACAGCCACAGCTGAAAAGGCAGCGCCTAACAAACCTACCCGGCGATCAAACAGTTTGGAACCGACCATGAAAACCAAGAAGACAGTCAGTAAATCGAACGTGGCAGATAAGGCCCTGCCGACCAGATGGACCCCCCCATAATCAGCGCGTCCTAAAAACTCGGCGAAGTACCGGACTATGAAAAGAGGCAGTGTGCCGTAAACATAAAAGCCATGACCTTGATTGTTAGGATTCAGGGAGGACACATCAGTATTGAAATAATCCGAGAGGCTGCCCACCGGTTCCAGGCGGCTTTCCACCAGGGTCAAAAACCGCTCATCCGGGTGCAAGTGCTGATCAAGATCCCAAGCCAGTCCTACAAACCGGAGATAAGCTCCCAACCCTAGAACGAGGAGAAGGAGGAACCAGATAAGCAACCAGGAAGAAATGATCTCTTTTCTCTTTGACATAAGCATTCAACTCAAGTTAATATTACGGGCCTGAACCTTCAGGAAAAACATAATACATTATAAAGTCCCGCTCCGGAACTTCAGAATTATAAACTTTTTCCATTCCGCCAGGGTATAAGCTTTTCAACACCGTGATCGTTTCTTGGTCTTCGGGCTTAACAATATACAACTTTGGGGCTGGGGTCTGCTCAGTCGAGGGGATATCCTCGCTCCACAAAGCATAATCCTTGAGAGGATCCCCGGCCCGGATCCCTACCAGGCGTGTATCAACCCAATACGGATACGGCACCACCCAAGCATGATCAGCATCACCCAAGGCCTCATCAAAACTTTCAATCACAGCACCCATCTCCGAAGTGTTTAACGCTTTTTTTCGGAACTGTTCATAGTAATCCTTAAAAACCAGCTCTTTATTATGGAAAGCGGAAAGCACCATCAATATCACAACAAGTCCCCAAGCAAAGCGATTTCCCCAAACTGATTTCCAACGCTTTTTCATGTTCAGGTAAATACCGTCGAGGGTCATTCCAGCAATGATGAAAACGGGGATGATCGCACCTGCTGTGCGGTTCAGACTCGGGTTTTCATTTGGAAAGGCAAGGGATAAAATTGAAGTCATCAGAAATAGAGGGAGGAAAGCCAACATCAAGAAGTCTAACCAGTGCCGATCCCGCACATACCGGGCGATCACGAGCACCACACCCAGCGCAAATAAGGCGCCGGCGACGATGCCCAAAGCAGGTCTACCAGGGGTAGAATGGACCCAGGTTCCCCCATTATCCCATTGAAACATCAACAACGCTTTCCAGGTATTATTGATAAATATCTTCCAGGCTGGACCTGGCAAGGGGCGTTCCAGGCTCGTCATCCTGGTCCGCATCCGGTAAGATATGATGTGGTAGTTAGAAAGCGAATACCGGAAAAGAGGTAAGAAAACCACCAGGGATATCAAGGCGATCACCAGCACAGCGGATAGGATCCGTTTTAATTCTGCCTTTGAGGTATGGTGAATGAAATAAATAAAGGCCGCGATAACGACAATCAGGGGCACGATTCGAAAGGGGCTGTAACCATGCAGGCCCATTCCCAGAGCAATACCAGCGTAAATGAAATCATTCCTTCTGCCCCTTCTTAATCCACGGATGAGGTAGTAAAACGTGGGAGCCGCAAAGAAAGGATATAAAGTAAACCGCAGGGCCACCCTGGAAATCACGTTTGGCCAATAAGCAACCCCTGCCAGAAATACAGCGAATAAAGCCACACGGCGGTTTGCATACTCCTTGCCCAACAAATATATATATGGCAGCGTGAAAAAACCAGCCAGAATTGTCCCGAGTTTTAGGCTCAAAAAAGTCAAATCCGTCCCAAACACGCTGGCAACTCCAGCCGTCAGATACATCTGAAAAGCTTCTCGGCCGGTATTGCGGGGGAAAAAAATGCGCGTTTTCCCAGCCAGCACATCCGCGACATCCAGCAACTTTTCTGCATGATCGCTGAACATTTCCGGGGGAACTTGGCGGATCAGATAAAAACGGAAGAAGGCGGAAACCCCAAAAACCAGTATGACAAGCAAAAACCAAGGTGAAAGATGTGCACCCTGAGACTTGAAGTTCCGCCAGCGAGAAAGGCCTTTTTTCCACATTCCCTCTGGCTCCCACAAAGCAGCACAGATCAGGATAAGTCCAATTCCCCAGAAGGCACCATTCAGAAGTGTAAATTGATTCCCAGAAAAATATATAAATGCCAGGAGGGAAAAAACCGTTCCAAAGAAGAGGGGTATTAAACGTAAATGATACCCTTCTTCTTTCCTTGATGGAGGGGAAACAGGGGGAAGAAACCACTTTTTAAGATGGATGAACACCGCAACGAGGATCCCCGCGATCAAGTACAGGACAATTCCCGTCCTCTGGGAACGCCGGGGAGGCTCAAGGTAAAACTGGGCCATGAGCGCCAGGAAAACAGGTAAGAGAAGGACCCAGAGGCGATTTAAAATGCCCTTCTTACCCCCTTCCTCTTCATAGATAGGCGGACGTTCAGCAGGCTCAAGTTCCTCCTCAGCAGCAGGAGGGACCTCGATGGTCTCCTCTTTCCAAAAGGTCAACTTTTCAATTAGGTAGTCCAGTACACTGGGTTCTTCCATCGTTTCCTGCACTCTTTTACTCCGTCAAAACATTATATCCTTTGACCACTCTCATCACCTCACAATTTGCGGGGAGGACCTTTAACAAGAAAACGTACCACAAGGATACGAGGTGGGCTCTGAATCGGAATACTCCCGAGGGGAACCAATCATCCTCTCTCAATCCAATTCCGCCCGCAGCGTTTGATAAAGCCGCTCATAAGCAGCTGCATTGGCCTGAGGATTGAATTGACGGGCAATCTGATCTGGATCCTCTTGATATTTTTCCGGCTCATTAAATATTTTCAAAATTTTTTCTGCTAAAGAAACTGCATCCCCGATGGCAGCGACTTCACCCATACCGGTCATCCGGGGCGGCTGCCTAACGCCAGGAAGGTTAGAGGCTACCGTGGGGGTCCCGTTGATCATAGACTCTATTTGCACCAACCCAAAGGTTTCGGTTGAATTCAGGCTGGGTACGACAAGCACATCCAGATTGGGATAAAATGTTGTCATTTCCTTGGGATCCAAGACCCCTAAGAATTTCCACTGTCCTTTAGATTGATACTCCTGTATTTTTGGGAGGAGACGTTGAAAATACTCCTCTTCTCCCATCACATCACGATACTGACCCGCGTACAGCACGAGTGTATCAGGATATCGCTTCAGGATCATGGGCAGGGCTTCCAATAACACCTCCACCCCTTTCTCCGTGGCAAACCTAGTTGCCATGCCAATTACCGGAGATTTCTCCTTGGGATTATGTTCAGCTGCAAAAGCTGCTACTTCCTCCTCCGAAGCTTCGGGTAATTCAACTGGGGGCAAAATGACCTCAACCTTGTCTTCAAATAGCTGTAAGAAAGGGGAATGAGAAGCAAAATCCTCAGTGTAAGCGACAATTCGATGGGCAAGTGTCCCCGCCAAATAGTTCATAAAATGGACCACTTGATTCACAAAGCGATTAAACCAACCTTTCGGGAGCTGCAGGTCACAATGATACGTTAAGACAGTCGGTTTTTGTAATAAACGCCCTCGGAGTTCCACACCAGCTGCGTCGAATTGGGGCAGATGTAGGTGGATGACATCATGTTCCAGGACCAATTTCCACGCCAAGTACCCCAGGGTAGGCATGATCACACCTTTACTTACCCGGAACAAAACAGGGGCGCGGACGATACAAACCCCATCCTTTGTCTCCCTGCGCGGCAATTCAGGATCAAACTGAGAGGTAAGGACGGTGACCTCATGACCGCGCTCGACCAGAGCTTTTGCCATCCGCTCCACATAAATCGTCAGCCCACTGGTATGAGGTCGGTAATACGTGAGGACAGTCAATATTTTCATAAGGCAGCGAGTATATCCTTCCTTAAATAACGTCTTCCAGAGACCTAGAACAGAACCCTGCTCTCACGGACCCAATCAATAAGTTGCCTGATTCCTTCTTGAGGATTTGTGCTGGGTGACCAGCCAAGATCTTTTCGTGCTTTCCGAATGTCAGCGATGAACACCCGCTGATCTCCAGGCCGCCAATCTTCCCAACTTACACGAATGTCCTTTTCCAAAACTTCTTCCAGGAGAGGGCCAAATTCTTTCCAAATAGATAGGGTGTTGTCCGGTCCCCCGCCTATGTTATAGATCTGACCAGCAGCTGAATCTAAATTATCCAGAGCCAGGTCATAAGCATCCAGCAAATCTCCCACAAACAACAAATCCCGAACCTGTTTTCCGTCCCCATAAATGGTGATGGGGCGGTCGGTCATGGCCGCAATCACAAACCAGGCCACCCATCCTTGATCCTCAATCCCAAATTGATGAGGTCCGTAAATGCAGCTTTGGCGAAAGACAACCGTGGGTACATTATACATGCGGTGGTAATCCCGCACATATTGATCTCCCGCCCCCTTCGAACAACCGTAAGGAGAATGAAAGTCTAGAGGTTGAGCTTCCGAAACACCATGCGGGAGTTCCTTATAGCGGTATGCGGTCTCCCCTTCTTCCACCTCCAGCTCTTCCATCTCGCCGTACACTTTGTTCGTTGAGGAGTAAATCACAGTTGGCTTCCGTTCCGATAAACGTGCCGCTTCCAGGACATTCAAGGTACCCTGGGCATTGATTTCAAAGTCCTCCCGGGGATGGGTGACCGACGTGGTCACCGCTACCTGGGAAGCGAGGTGAACGATGACATCCACATCTGCAGCCAAGGAGGTCAACGTGCTGGCGTTGCGAACATCCTCCACCACCATCTGGAAACTCCCTTCACCGTAGGTCTTTTCCAACCAAGCAGCGTTTTGGGGTGTCCCTCGCCGAGATAAATTATCATAAACAATGACCTCTTCTCCCCGTTCCAATAGCCTGGCTACGTAATTAGTGCCGATGAACCCCGCCCCTCCCGTGACTAAAAAGCGCTTCTTCATAACTCACCTTCCTTCTTCTTTAGTGCAGCGAATTCCAACACATTCCTGATCGCAAGCCCTTCATGAACCAGAGCATAGGAACCAAAAAGGGTCGTAAAGGCAACATTTAATATGTGACTGACAACCGCATAGGCGAACGCCAGCGAGCGATCCATCCCCAAGAGCATCAAGGCAGCCACTAAACTCGCTTCATACATGCCAATATTTCCCGGGGAAGAAGGCAGGGACACGCCCAGGGCAACAGCCCCTAATCCAAAAGCTGCCCAAAGCAGCTTTGCTTGACTGTTGAAAGCCAATAATAGAAGGTATTGATATCCCAAAGCCAACCCCCATGTCAAGACCATCCAGGCAAATGCTTGCAAAAAACGGATGGGGTCGGAAAGGATCTCCAACCCATCCAGAAATGCACGGAGACGAACCAGGAACGCCTCTTTCCACCCGCCATCCCAATACTTCTTGCTATTCAATCTGTCTAAAATCGGATTCTGGAAGCGGACCACCAAATACAAAAGGAGCAGTCCTACGACGACCAGCCCCCCCAAAAACACAGCATAACGGATCCCCTGGGGGTAATCAAATATGAAGGGTAAGGCACCCAGAAATAAACTCACTGCCAGAATAAGGTCAAACACCCTTTCCAAAATGATCGTCGGGATTGCTTCCCAGAAACTCAAGCCGGAGGGTTTTAATAAAAAGGCCCGGGCCACCTCGCCCATACGGAAGGGTAGGATGGTATTTATAAAGTAACCAGCATTGATGATCAGGAACGTCTTCCACAAAGTGACCTTTTCCGGGAGGATGGTCCGCCATCCCGCAGCCCGGGTGCCAAAAGAGATCACCATCAAGACCAGCATAGGCGGGAAGTAGCGGTAATCAAGCTTACGCAGCGCGTGAAGCACCTCATCCAAATCCACAAACCAGATCAACAACCCGGAGACCAAGATGCTGATCAGCAAACCAACTCCCACACGGATGGATTCCTTCCTGTCCAACATACTAGTCTTCCTCCAACCGCAACACCGCCATGAAGGCTTCCTGGGGGATATCAATTTCACCCACTCGCTTCAGGCGTTTTTTCCCTTTTTTTTGCTGGGATAACAACTTCTTTTTCCGAGAGACGTCGCCTCCATAAATGCCAGACAGGACATCTTTCCGGACAGCTTTGACATCCGTCCGGGCAATGACCCTGCCGTTTGCGGAGGCCTGTATGGGCACAGCGTATAATTGAGGAGGAATCAAGCCTTTCAACTTCTCAACCAATATTTTTCCTTTCCGATAAGCTTTTTCACGGTGGACAATCGTCGCCAGGGCATCCACTGACTCTTTGTTTACCAGAACTTTTAATTTAACCAGATCTTCCGCGCGATATTCAGCAAACGAGTAATCCATGGAAGCGTACCCCCGGGTGGCGGATTTCAAATAGTCAAAAAAATCCACGATTAATTCCGAAAGGGGGATTTCACAGTTTAATTGCACCCTGTCCGGGGTGGGGTATTCCTGGCTGACATATTTTCCACGCCGTGTGGTGACCAATTCCATGACGGGTCCATAATAATCCGTGGGCGTGTGAATTTGGAGGTTCATCCACGGTTCACGAATTTCCTCGAGTTTACCACGATGCGGTAAATCAGCGGGAGAATCGACCTCAATCACCTCCCCCTCAGTTGTCAGGGCACGGTACTGCACCGAGGGTGCTGTAGCGATGATATCCAGGTCATACTCCCGTTCCAACCGCTCCTGGATGATCTCCATGTGGAACAACCCTAAAAAACCACACCGAAACCCGAAATTCAAAGCCTGGGAAGTTTCCGGTTCAAAGACCAAGGCAGCATCATTGAGCTGCAGTTTTTCTAACGCATCGCGTAGATTTCCAAACTCCTCATTTTCCAGGGGATAAAAACCTGCAAAGACCATGGGTTTAACGTCCTTGTACCCCGGTAGCGGTTCTTTGGCGGGGTGTCCTACTTTGGTGACCGTATCACCTACCCGGCACTCGTGGACAGATTTTAATCCCGTGGCAATATAGCCAACTTCCCCAGGATACAGGACATCCACCGGTTTCATTTTAGGAGAGAAGACACCAATCTCAACCGGTTCAGCCTCCGTATCAGCAACCATCAGGTAAAGGAGGTCTTCTTTACTTACCTTACCATCAAAAACCCTTACGTAAGCGATAACACCTTTGTAAGGATTGTAATGAGAGTCAAAGATCAAAGCCCGCAGAGGTGCTTCTTCCTTTCCCTGTGGAGGAGGGACAACCCGGATCACTTTCTCAATCACTGCCTCAACGTTCTCCCCCTCTTTCGCTGAAATTTGAAGGATGTCTTCCACTGGCGTACCCAGAAAATGGCTGACATCCTCCGCGATATCATCAGGGCGAGCTGCTGCCAGATCAATCTTATTGATGATGGGTATGATCTCTAAATCCGCTTCCAAAGCTGCGTACATGTTCGCCACAGTTTGCGCTTCCATGCCCTGAGCGGCATCGACAACCAACAAGGCCCCTTCACAGGCTTCCAAAGCCCGGGATACCTCATACCCGAAATCCACATGACCGGGGGTATCGATCAGATTTAACTCATAATTCTCTCCATCTTGTGCCTGATGCATCATGCGCACTGCAGAGGCTTTGATTGTCACCCCTTTTTCCCGTTCCAGGTCCATATCATCCAGAACCTGATCGGACATATCCCGATCCGCAACGGTCTTCGTCAATTGCAGCAGGCGGTCAGCCAGGGTGGATTTACCATGGTCAATATGGGCGATGATTGAAAAATTTCTGATATTTTGAATGTCCATGAGCGGAGGATAGTATAACTGATTTTCTCTTTTTACCGAAGGTCAGGAACGGCAGACCGTATGAACGCTTCTAAATCATCCCTCGGCTCTCCTGGGTACCTATACCACACCAGATATTCCTGGTTTCCTTTTGACCCCCGCAGGGGAGAGGGAAGGATGTCTCGGACGCCATATCCCATCTCTTGAGCTGCCCGGGAAACTTCTTCCACCACCCGGAGATGGACCTGCCTATCATCTATCACCCCTTCTCCAACAGCAGCCTCTTCGCGATACGCCTCGAATTGGGGTTTGACCAGAGCAATCGTCTCTCCTCCCTCTGGAGAGAACCAATTCACGGAGACTGGTAGCAAACGGTCCAAGGAGATGAAAGACGCATCCATGGTAATCACCGCCACCGATTCAGGGAGTTGATAAAGATACCGGGCGTTCGTCCGCTCCATAACCACCACTCGCTCATCCTGGCGTAAATTCCAATCCAAAAGACCGTACCCGACATCAATGGCATACACTTTCTTGGCTCCATGCTGGAGCAGACAATCAGTAAACCCACCAGTCGAAGCGCCGACATCAGCACACACCCGGCCAGCCAAGGGAATCTCGAAATGCGCCAACGCCGCAGCCAATTTCTCCCCGCCCCGGGAAACATAGGGCGGCCCCTGATCAAGGGTAATTTCCACCTCTGGAGAGTACGACATAGAAGGTTTGTGGACCAATTGGCCCTCCACACGGACCTCCCCAGCCATCACCATTCGTTTTGCCTGGGATAGATCCTTGGCGAACCCACGATTCACAAGCAAGGTATCCACACGTTCCGTTTTTGCCATAAAAATATTTTAACATGGGGCCAGATAACTCACCCCCTTCTTAATCTCTTCCTCATTGACCTTGAACTACATTCCCAGGCCCTACCAAGGCCAAAGAAATCATGCTATTATTCACCTATGTTACGCGCTGTGATCCGATCCATGCGGCCCAAACAATGGGTAAAAAGCATCTTTTTGTTTACCGCCCTTGTATTCGACCGGAAATTACTGCACCCGGACGCTTTCCTGCGGACACTGATCGGGGCGGTTCTCTTCAGCCTCATGGCCAGTGCGGTCTACATCATCAACGACATTGCAGACATCGAATCGGACAGAAACCATCCCAAAAAACGACACCGACCCATAGCATCTGGGAAGTTACCAACATCCACCGCCTGGGGGATCGGCATGGGGATCATGTTGGCTGCCCTCATCCTGGCCTACCTGCTTGAACCCGCCTTCATGGTCATTGGGGTTTTGTATTTGGTCCTGAATCTGAGCTATTCCACCTGGTTGAAACACATCCCCCTCCTTGATGTACTCATCCTGGCTTCTTTTTATGTGCTCCGGGTCCAGGCCGGGGTTACCCTCATCGAAGTCAAACGCTTTTCACCCTGGCTGTACGTGGTAACCACGCTGTTCGCTTTGTTCATCGGTTTTGGAAAACGCCGGGCAGAACTTAATTTGCTCTCTCAAAAAGCAAACCAGCACCGGAGCGTTTTTGAAGGATATACGATCGACTTATTGGATCAGCTGATCACCATCGTCTCCGGGACCACCATCGTCGCCTATAGCCTGTATACTTTTTCCGCTCCCAACCTGCCAGAAAATCACGCCATGATGCTCACCATTCCCTTCGTCCTTTACGGTTTATTCCGATATCTGTACCTGCTGCAAATGGGAAAAGGGGGAGCCCCGGAGGAGATCGCGTATACCGATCGGCCCCTGCAGATCTCCATCCTGCTGTGGTCGATAAGCATCTTAGTCATCTTCTACATCTTCTAATCCATGCCAGCCTTCACAGCCACCGCGCCGGGAAAAATCATTCTCTTGGGGGAACACGCTGTGGTGTATGGTCAACCCGCCTTGGCGGTCCCGGTCAGAAAAGTCAGGGGCCGAGCTGTCGTCCGCGCTGAAACTGGCCAGAAAGCTGGAACTATTCATCTCCTGGCCCCGGAGATTGACTTAGACGCAACCTGCGATACCCTTGAACCTGAAAACCCGCTGCGCTTGGCCATCGCAGGTGTGCTGGATGAACTCGGCATCTCCAGGACGCCAGCTTGTTCGATCAGGATCCAATCCACCATACCCGTGGCATCTGGCCTTGGATCCAGTGCTGCAGTGTCCGTGGCCGTGATTCGGGCTCTGGCAGGTTTCCTGGGCCATCCTTTGTCCAGGGAAAAGGTGTCTGCCCTTGCGTTTGAAGTGGAAAAAATCCACCATGGCACCCCTTCTGGCATCGACAACACCGTGGTCACTTTCGATAAGCCCGTATTCTTCTCCAAAGATGATGACCTGCAGATCTTATCCATCGGGAAGCCCTTTACCTTTGTGATTGGCGACACCGGTATCCCCAGCGCTACCGCCCACACCGTGGCTTCCGTCCGGAAGGCGCACCAGGCGGAACAACAGCGCTACGAGGACCTTTTTTCATCCATCGGAAATTTGGTGCTCAAAGCGCAAGACGCCATTCAAGAGGGGAAAAGCGAAGTTTTGGGGCTTCTGATGGATGAAAACCACACTTTATTGAAGGAAATGGGGGTCTCCATACCGGAACTAGATCAACTTGTCGAGGTAGCAAAAAAAACCGGCGCGCTGGGGGCGAAACTTTCCGGAGGGGGCGGGGGAGGGAATATGATTGCTCTTGTGAGCCATGATCAGGCAGACATGGTGGCGATATCTTTGGAAAAAGCTGGCGCTGCTAGGACAATCATCACCCATATTGAACCTTCCTGAAGATGGAAGATCCTGTTGCCTTTTCTCCATCCATCCTGCCAACCTGATTTTCAGAGTCACGTATTAACATTATTTCCATCATTTTTTTCACGCACCAACCTGCGAAAGCTCACCCCAGTGTGGTAGGATTTGAAAGACATTATTTTGAGGAGATTGGATGCAATGAACATATCTATGTGGCGAAAAGCATTACAAGTTATCCCCCGCATCACGGAGGAGGAATGGAATGAGCTCGACCTCATTTCAAGATGGCTGATCAGCAGCCGGGCTGTCGTCTTGGTGATGACGTTCCTCTCAGCAATATTTGCCGGTTTATTTGCTTATCGTGCAGGGAGTTTCCATGTCCTGCCCTGGCTTTTGGTCACCTTGGGCCTGATTCTGGCCCATGCCACCAATAATTTCCTGAACGATTACACGGATTTTACTCGCGGCGTGGATGAAGATAACTATTACCGGTCGCAATATGGACCTCAACCACTGGTGCACGGATTAATGACGAAAAGGGAACTGCTGACCTATGCCGCGGTCACCGGACTCCTGGCAGCTGCCTGTGGGGTCGCTCTGATTTTCATCCAGGGGGGATGGACTTTTTACCTCATGGCTGCAGGGGCCTTTTTCGTCCTCTTCTACACCTGGCCCTTGAAATATATCGCCCTGGGCGAAGCGGCTGTCCTGATCACATGGGGACCTTTAATGATCGGGGGAGGATATTACGCGATCACCGGAACCTGGGATTGGACCGTGGTCATCGCCAGCCTGCCCTATGCCCTAGGCGTCACAGGCGTGATCTTTGGCAAACACATCGATAAATACGAGATGGACAAGGAAAGAGGCATCCACACCCTTCCTGTGGTGACAGGAGAGAAGGCCTCCCGTTTCATACTGCTTGGTTTATCAATTTTGCAATATATTTTCACCCTTTACTTGATCATAGATGGCTACTTCACCCCAGCTATGCTCACGGTCTTACTGGCGCTGCCGGTATTGCGGGAAATCTGGCCCATGTTTCAAGGTCCCAAGCCAGATGAAAAGCCAGAGAATTACCCGGATGTGTGGCCCAATTATTTCGTCGCAGCCGCTTTCCAACACAATCGACGATTTGGCCTCTGGTTTATGTTGGGTATAATGATAGATACCCTGCTCACGAAATTTATCCTCTAAATAAAACCTTCAAAAAACCCATGCCACCACATGGAAGCAACAAAAAAACTCCAGACACGGTATTCCTGAAATTAGGCGGATCCCTGATCACGGATAAATCCCAACCCCGCAGCCCCCGGAAGGGGGTATTGGCGCGACTCGCCCAAGAGATCGCCGCAGCGCGGAAGGAAAAACCAGACTTAAACATCGTCCTGGGCCATGGTTCGGGTTCATTCGGACACACATCCGGTCAAAAATATCACACCCGGGATGGAGTGCACTCGCTCCAAGAATGGGAGGGTTTTACAGACGTTTGGTTCGACGCTGCTGATCTGAATCACATTGTCATGGAAACGCTTCATGACGCTCATATCCCGGCCCTCTCTTTCCCCCCTTCCTCATCCGTTTACACACAGTCCAGAGAGGTCATCCATTGGAACACAACCCCATTGGAACAGGCTCTGGAAAAGAAGCTGCTTCCTGTTGTGTACGGCGATGTGGTCTTCGACAAGGAGATTGGGGGGACCATTCTCTCCACAGAGGAAATTTTCGTTTACCTGACCCGCAAACTCAAACCCCAGACAATCCTCCTCGCCGGCCAGGACCCGGGGGTTTGGGCCGACTACCCTAAATGCACAGAAGTCATCCCCGAGATCACTCCCCAAACCTACCCTTCCCTCCGCTCAAACTTTCAAGAGGCCACGACGACGGACGTCACTGGAGGCATGGCGAGCAAGGTGAAAGAAATGGTCCACCTGGTACAGAGCGCGGGTGAATTGGAAGTCTGGATTTTTTCCGGACGAAAAAAGGATCAGCTCTTTCAAGCCTTGATAGGGCAGCATCAGGGGACACATATTCACAATGCACCTTCTCCAGAGGGAAGATAGCCGGTCAGGGTTCAGACCCAGATCCCTCTTCCGGGCCCAAGGGGCCGCAAAAGGCCATGTACCACTTACCTTTCCTCCTTTCCTCAGCTTTTCTGTTATAGTTGACATGAGACAACCCCTGAATTAAACTGTATGCTGCAAGCTTTTACAGCAAGAGATAGAGGCCTTTATGCTCACCAATCGTCAAAGGTTAGAAGATCAAGAGGACAAAACATTAGCCCCGTATGGGATTCGCAGCATGAATTCCAAAGGCCGCGAATATCCCGATAAGGAACCTCGGTATCGGACAGCATTTCAACGGGATCGAGACCGCATCTTGCACACCACCGCTTTTCGGCGCTTGGAGTATAAAACTCAGGTTTTCATCAACTCGGAGGGAGATTACTACCGGACCCGCCTCACGCACACTCTGGAGGTCTCTCAAATCGGCCGCACCGCAGCCCGCGCTCTAGGGGCCAATGAAGATTTAGTGGAAGCGATTTGCTTGGCTCATGATCTGGGCCATTCTCCCTTCGGACATTCTGGGGAAAGAATGCTCAACCGGTTGATGAAAAACCAAGGCGGTTTTGACCATAACAAACAATCTCTGCGGATCGTGACCAAATTGGAAAACCGGTATCCAGACTTCCCGGGATTAAATCTGACCTGGGAAACACGGGAAGGCATTGTCAAACACGAAACGGAATACGACACCTCGGATGCTGCAGAGTATGACCCTGATCTACGAGGACATTTAGAAGCTCAAATCGCGAACGCTGCGGACGAACTGGCTTACACTGCCCATGATCTTGACGACGGCCTGCGATCCGGTATGATCTCTGCCCCTATGCTGGAAGGTCTTACCTTGTGGGAAATCATCGTAGAAAGCATTGGGTGGAAAGGTACACTTCTCAGTGAGTTAAATCGGAATCAAATCATCCGCCGTCTGATCGGCATCGAAGTCGAAGACCTGATTCAGAGCACAGACCAGAAAATCAGAGAAAGCGGCATCCGTTCTGTCCAGGAGCTCCAGGAGCTGCCTTATAACGTGATCGCTTTCAGTGAGGATATGACACGGCATAACCGGGAATTAAAAGATTTCCTATTTCATAACTTATACCAACACCATCGGGTCATCCGCATGCAGGTCAAAGCGGAAAGCATAGTAAAAAATCTTTTCCAAGCATATCAAAAAGAACCACTTTTGCTTCCGGATCACATACAAAGCTGGATTGACCAAAGGGGGTTGGAACGCGCGATCTGCGATTACATCGCCGGCATGACAGACCGCTTCGCAACCCAGGAATACGAAAAACTATTTGATCCGCGCAAAAGCGTTTAACCACAGTAATTAGACCTAGAGGGTTGATCTGAATGTCAGAAAATCAAGAAACATATTACTTAACAAAAGAAGGCAAAAACAAACTTCAAAAAGAATTGGAAGAGCTGCAGGGCCCAAAGCGGAAAGAGATTGCCAGGCGACTCAAGTCTGCCATCGAGATGGGTGACCTCTCTGAAAACGCAGACTACATCAGCGCCAAGGAAGATCAGGGTTTCATCGAAGGGAAAATCCAGGAAATCACCCACATCCTGCACAATGCCACCATCGTTGACAAACAGGATAACGGGCAGGACACTGTCGGAGTGGGGTCGATGGTCACTGTCCAGGAGGATGGTCAACCCCCTGAAACGTACCATGTTGTAGGTAGAAAAGAAGCTGATCCCATTGAACACAAGATATCTTATGCGTCCCCCATCGGCGAAGCTCTCCTCGAACAGAGGGAGGGAACCACGGTGAACGTGGAAACTCCGGGGGGAACTTTAACGCTGAAGATCCTGAAAGTCGAATAATCAAATAAAAAAGCCCTCCGCATCTACAGCGAGAGGGCCTTTTTTTGTTTAAATGGATGTCTTAGAATTCACCGAACTGGGAGGCTGCGCCTTCATCCTCCATCCCGTTGTTGGGCCATACTGAGAGCTCTATGGACAAGCGGTCGAAGAAACTCTCCTCAGGCAGGGGGCCTTCCCCATATCCCATGTCCATCACGCGGCAAATGACCTTGAGGTTATTCGTGGTCAGCGAGAACTCCTTCCCGGGCTCAGCCAAGATGGGTTCACCTTTCTTTTCCAGCTCAGATCGGCTGACCTCATCATAATAAGCATGACCGCTCATCAACACCTTGGTAACCGTTTTAATGTCATTCTGGTCGAAAAGCCAAACCTCAAACGCTGTCACCCGCTTTGGTTCTCCTACACCGATGGCCTCTGAAATGCCCACTCCGCATTCACCCAGGAACTCTCCCGAGGCGGATTCAATGCTGAAGGAGTCATCAAACAAATTATCTCCTAACACGTAAGTGGTGACGAATTGATGCATCGGCGGGCCTTCATCCCGGGTTTCAAAGTCTGTGGTATCCATTTTAGAGGTGATATCTTGAGCAATGTTCGCAGCAGACTTTTTCTCCCCTGTGGACGACTGGCGTTGGAGGAGGAAATACCTTCCTACCAACCCCCCCGCAAGCAAGACAGTGATCAATAAAGCCCATTTCAAAAAATTCCCCCCGGTTTTCTTCGCTGCCTCTTCTTCCGACTCCGTCACTCCAGAGGTCAGTTCAATGACATTTCGGAAGGAATCGATGTCACTCACCAACTGGCTGTCAGGATTTTGTTCGATGACCTCCAGGTACTTTTGGGCATCTTCACCTAAGCGTTCATATCGCTGTTCTGCCAAGGCTGCATCCTGGTTGAGGGCGTAAGAGTCGATCGCCATCCGTAGATATTCGACTTTCAGGTCATCACGCAGCTGGGAAACAGTTGTGTCTTCCCATTCCACGGGATCGATCACCCAACCGTATAACAAACCTAACAAGATTCCAAAAACCAACCCCACCACCGCCATGATGGGTGGGCTTTCCAGGCCATGTTCGATGTAGTTCCGAATCTTATCCATAATCATTCTCCATGACTTACAGGGTATTGTAGAAACAAAAATCTATATAATGGTATTTTAGACGAGAGAGAGCATTCCTGCAATGTTTCCAAAATACCATCCATTTCACCCTCGTTAGATGCAAGCTTTATGCCAAGCTGTAAATAAAACCCGGCTTTTCACGACCTCCCGATCTTTTCTCCTGTTATTTACCTATACGCAATTCTTGAAGTATTCAGGCCTCCCCATCCTTTTTCCTCTCCTCAATACCTTCTTAGACAGGCACGGAAAACACGTGGCTCCCATCTATTTCCCCGAACATTGGGGGGATTTATTCTTCTTGGGGAAACTCATCTAAGGAGAATTCTTTCTCGCACTCCTTGCAGACGGCATGCTGCTTGTTTTTGACTAACAACAATCCCCCGCAATCTGGACATGGAGGGGATAAAGGCCTCTTCCAAGTTGAAAACTCGCACTCCGGATAATTGGAACAGCCGTAAAAAACCCTCCCACGCCGCGTCCGCCGCTTGACGATATCCCCCCCATCTTCAGGGCAGGTGACACCGATTTTTTCCAACCAAGGTTCTGTGTGACGACATTCCGGGAAATGACTGCAGCCGATGAATTTTCCATGCCGGCCCCAGCGGAGGACGAGATCATGCCCACACTCAGGACACTTTCTGCCAATTGGCTGGGCCCCGACATCTACTTCAGGCATTTCCTCCCGGGCATGTTCCACTCGCTTAGAAAACGGACCATAAAACTCCTCGACAACCTCCTGCCATGGTTGCTCTCCAGATGCGACCTGGTCAAGGTTAGATTCCATTTTCGCTGTGAAATTCACATCGACTATCTGAGGAAAAAACTCCACCAGGAGGTCATTGACCGTGACCCCGATTTCAGTGGGCGCCAAACGCCGGTCTTCTTTTTGGACGTAAGCCCGCCTCTGCAGGGTATCCATGATGGGTGCGTAGGTGGAGGGACGGCCAATGCCGTTCTCCTCCAACTCACTCACCAAAGATGCTTCAGAATACCTCGCGGGAGGTTTGGTAAAGTGTTGTTCTGGCAATAATCGCTCCAGATCCTGGTCCTGCCCTGCTTTTAAGTCTTTGGGAATCCGTTCCAAGTCCTTTTTCGCCTGGCGCTCTTCCCGATTTGATCGATCGTAAACTTTGAGGAAACCATGGAATCGAATGGAGGAGCCGGAAGCCCGCAGTAAATAGACATGCTCCTTCCCGTCTGCCCCGATGATCACCCGCAGCGTATCATATACTGCTGGTGCCATTTGGCTGCCCAGAAAACGCTGCCAGATAAGTTCGTAAAGTTGATACTGGGACCGTGTTAAGTGCTTTTTGATCTCGCTGGGCGTTCTAGTCACCCCCGTGGGGCGGATCGCCTCATGAGCTTCTTGAGCCCGTTTCGCCTCTGTCTCGTATTCAGGAACCTCTTTAGGCAGGTATTTCTCACCGAATGTTTCCTGGATGTACACCCGGGCTTCTTTCTGGGCAAGATCGGAAACATGGGTGGAATCCGTCCGCATATAGGTAATCAGTCCTGTTTCACCCCCGTTTCCCACATCAATACCCTCATACAATTGCTGGGCAATCGCCATGGTTTTCTTTGCGGAATAATTCAGCTGCCGGGAGGCGTCTTGCTGCAAAGTGCTGGTGGTGAAAGGAGGGTATGGGTTGCGCCTGCGTTCACCCCGGCGCACTTTCCGGACCTGGTAACGGGCGTTCTCCATGTCTCCCAGAATGGTTTTTACTTCTTCTTCTGACTCCAGTTTAAACTTGTTGCTATCGATCCGGGAGAGTCCCGCCACATACGTCGCGCTTCCCCCATCTTCATGATCGGGCTGGAGTTCTGCATCCACTGACCAGTACTCATCAGGAACAAAGGCTTCTATCTCCCGCTCTCGTTCCACGATCAAACGCAAAGCGACAGACTGAACCCGCCCTGCGGATAATCGGCTGCGAACTTTTTTCCACAAGATAGGACTGATTTTATACCCAACCAAACGATCAAGGATCCGACGGCCCTGCTGAGCATTCACAAGATCCATGTTTAAACCTGCCGGGTTTGCAAAAGCATCTTGGATGGCAGAGCGGGTGATTTCATGAAAAACAACCCGTTTGGTCAGGTCGGGATCCAACTCCGCGGATTCCATCAAATGCCAGGCAATGGCTTCCCCCTCCCTGTCCATATCCGTAGCTAAAATTACCTCTTCCGCCCCTTCTGCCATGCGCTTAATCTCTTTGACCACATCCCGTTTCTCATTCGGTACCCGGTACCGGGGTTCAAAGTTGTTCTCCACATCCACGGAGAGCTTCGTTTTCAGCAGATCTCGGATGTGACCCACAGAGGCTTTCACCCGATATTCGTCACCCAGGTAACGACCGATCGTCCGCGCTTTTGCTGGTGATTCGACGACAACTAATTTACCGTTGCGTTCCTTTTTTTTCTTTCGCCGTTTTGTGTTCTTGGGAGGTTCCAAACCTTCATGAGCCTCCGTTTTTCCCATCCGGAACATATTCGTCCCACACTCTGCACAAGTCCCCCGTGTACCCGGTGACCCGGTAGATGTGAACACCGCCTCAGGGTTTTGCATTTCTCGTTTCGATTTACACTTCACACAATAAGCTTCCAAAACAATTACCTCCCAATAAAACCCAACTCAACAAATATTCTCCCTAACAAACTCTTACGGTCTGGCATTCATCCAGACCGAAGAGGGTCCTTCTGCTATAAATCAAGTCATGATTGTACTATATAAATTCCGTTCGCCCTTTTTCTTTTAATTCGTTTACTACCTCCCGCACTCGCTGGGCTTGATCCTTTTTACAAACCAGGAGGATATCACCGGCGTCCACGATCACCATATCTTCGATGCCAATAGTGACCACGGTGCGGGGGTTTTCGGTGGTATCGATCAATGTCCCGCTGGTATCAAACCCCATATGATCCGCTTCACGAATGACGTTCACGTTTTCCTGGGATGCCAAGACATCATACAATGCGTCCCAGCTTCCCACGTCCCGCCAGTCCAAATCCTCCGCGGGTAAGACCGCAACCCGGTCAGCGTTCTCCATGATACCAAAATCAATCGTTTCAGGAAGGATATCCGGCCATACTCGCTGCAGAACCCGATCTTGGGCTGCCGTGCCCCACACCGCAGCGATTTCCTCCAATTGGGCCGCCAAACGCGGCATATGCCGGTCAAATTCTTCAAAAATCCTCTCCACACGCCAGATGAACATCCCTGAATTCCAGGCATACTCACCGCTGGACAACATAGTTTTTGCCTTTTCGATTCCCGGTTTTTCCGTGAACTGACTCACCTGATACACATCCAAACCTTGATAGGCGCCCAGTTGTTCACCCTTTTGGATGTAGCCATATCCCGTGGCTGGGTATGTGGGCGTGATACCCAGGGTCACCAAATAATCATCCCGGGAAACCCGGTAGGCCTCATCCAACAAGGCCTGAAATCCGGAAACGTTCCCAATCACATGGTCTGCGGTCAAAATCGCCATCACAGCTTCGGGATCACGATCCCTTAATGCTGTAGCCGCCATCCCCACCACCGAGGCGGTTCCCCGCGGCATAGGTTCAAGGAGAAAATTTTCTCGAGGGATCTGGGGGCACTGCGTATGCAGCACATCTGCCTGATCCTGCACAGTGACAACAAAAATGCGGCGGAAAGGGAACACCCCTTCTAATCGATCCACCGCCGTTTGGTAAAGGGAGCGTTCTCCCGTCAAGGCCAACATCTGTTTGGGACGCTTATGGCGAGATAAAGGCCACAAACGAGTTCCACCCCCGCCAGCCATAATTACTGCATAATAATTTTCGTACATAATGCCCACCTTCCGTTGTTAATTTAGAGGGACCGCCTTCCTCACCCTTCGACATCGTACGTCACGTCGCTTTCACCGACAGCCATATACTCCATAGCTCCCGTCTTGCGGACCAGCCCTTTGACCTCCATGACAGCCAAGGTGGAAGTCACCTTTTCAACCGGCATCTCAACCCGGGTGCAGATATCATCCACATGGAGCGGTTCCAATCCCAGGACCTGAAAGAGTTTCGCTTCGGTAGGGTTGGACGGCAGCTCGCTCTGCACAGGTTCGGAATTCCGGGATTTGCGAAAATTCCAGGACATCCATCACGTCCCGTGATTGTAACAGAGGATGCGCTCCCTGCTTGATTAAAGCGTTTGTCCCCTTGCATGTAGGAGAAAATATACTCCCCGGAACAGCAAAAACTTCTCGACCCTGATCCGCAGCGTACTTGGCAGTGATCAAAGCCCCGCTCCGCCTTCCGGCCTCAATGACCACGACAGCCCGGGCCAAACCAGAAATGAACCTATTTCGCGGAGGAAAATTCTGGCCTTCCGGCGGGGTACCCAGGGGGTAATCGCTTAAGATCAACCCCTTGGATTCGATCTCTTTGGCTAAGGTCCGATGCTCCAGGGGATAAATTCGATCTATCCCACTCCCCAAAACAGCTATCGTCCTCCCTCCCGAATCCAAAGCAGTTCGATGGGCGATCCCGTCAATCCCTCTGGCCAATCCGCTGACCACGGTGATCCCCTGATGGGCTAAGGCCCGGGTTAGCTCTTCCGCAGCTTGTCTGCCATAGGAAGTATATCGCCGGGTCCCCACCACGGCTACCGCCCTGCGATCGCGCTCTTTCCACTCCCCCTTCGTGTATAAAACGGGGGGAGATTGGGGGATATCTCTCAATGAACCAGGATATCCATCTTTCCCCCAGGTTAGAATGCTGATCCCCTCTCTTTGGATCCTGCTCATCAATCGGTCCAAATCCACTCCTTCACGCACATCCCGGACCCGAAGGGAGAGCTTTTCGCTCAATCCTGCTCCGCGCAGTTGGGAGAGAGCTGCCTCCCAGGCGGTACGGATATCCCCGAAGACATCCATCAAGGACTGCAAACGGACAGGACCAATACCTTTCACAATGTTAAACCCTACCCAATACTTGGTGTCTTCCTCCATCTCTTACTCCCTTCATCCGGGATTTGGAGAATGAGTCAAACGAATGAACAGACACGGCAGTTCGAAAACCATGTTTCATCTCACACCTTCATATTTAATGTAGCGTGAACGCTCCCCACAGCACTAGCATATGTGCTGTACACCGTAAGCTGTGGGGCTTCTAGGGTTTAGAACCCAAGCACGCCATCCCACGTGCCAAAATATTCCAAGCGGCATTTTCATCTCTATCGAGAGAAAGACCGCAATGAGGACAATTATGAACACGTTCAGACAGGCCTTTTTTGACAATCTCGCCGCAGCCAGAACACATTTGGGATGTATTCCTGGGATCAACTTTTACAAAACCACGACCAGCATTCTCGGCTTTGTACGCGGTAAACTGTATCAGTTGATTCCAGGCGGCATCACCAATGCTTTTGTT
>JAWODY010000067.1:0-22691 GCA_046483045.1 Anaerolineales bacterium
GAAAATATTACCAAAGACATCCTTAGGCATGAGTACTCCTCTGCCTAAGTTACCTACAACTAAGTAGCTAAAGGACATCATGAGCCTGAGTACACCAAACATCTTGAAAAACAAGAAAGGTCTTACAAGCAGTCATTACATAATTATGAGTTGCGTGTTGAGCAAGCAAAAGCAAAAATGCAGGAAGTGACCGCTTCTTTAAATCAGATAACCAGGCGTCATAAAAATATGCTTGATGTCCTTGAAGAATTTGTTATTACAGCTCCATAACCGTAATGGTGCTGTATTTTTTTGTCGCGAGCGTGGTTACACTGTTCACGCTGATTATAACGCCTCTAAGAACATTGGTCTCAACTACTGTACCCAGAAGCAAAAGTCTTCTGGGGTTGGGCTACCCTGTCAACTAGCCCTAAAGACTGGGACGCTGACGCCAAAGGGCGACTTTCAGTCGCCAATTGAGGCTGAGTCCACGGTCAAGCCTTTGGCTTTAGCCGAAGGTGGTTGACTCAAGGAGGTATCTCTCGTGTGGCTTCAGGTTGATCGTACTCTCCGGTATGGCATATTTCTAAGCATCCTTATTCTTCTAGCTTTCGTCATCCAGTCTCCTGTGCTTGCATCCCCTATAGAAAAACCTGAACTGGATGCTGCCGTTCACCTGGCAGATGTATATTGCCGGGCGGAATGGAAGGGTGGATTCAAGGGAGAACCGGCTCTGCGGTGGCCCAAAACGCTGCCCTGCCCCGGCGATCTCAATGATAAAGAGGGCTTCATCCGGGCTTTGCAGGAAGACGAGAAACTGGAAAACGGGAAATCCTACCAACATGCTATAGAAACTCATCCCGCGCGCTATGAAGATGGGTATATTTATGGCACCTTCCCCTTGAGCCTGTTCAACATGCAGATCCAGAAAGGGGACCACTTCAAAGCCCGGGTGGGCCTGTTAGAAGAAGCAAAGGCTGGGCGCGTTCGCTTCCGTGTCATATACGATCGAGATCCCATTGAGTCGGGAGATGAGGTGGAGTTAGCGAGTATCACCAAAGTCTACGATGGGAAGATCGAGAGTTTGAACCTTGACTTAAGTCCTTTAGCGGGAGGAAGGGGGAACTTGATCCTCCGGGTGGAAGCGGATGGCTCCTGGTCTCAGGACCGGGCCGTTTGGGTGGATCCCAGAATTGAACCCAGCGGAGGAGCAAGTCCTACGCCGCCCACACCAACTAAAACGATTACCACAACCCCAACACTCACAAACACCCCCCTCACTCCATCCCCAACCGTTAGCCCCACCCTGCCACCTTCCCCCACATCGACCCCCACCGCAGACATTTCCGATGCGCATGTCTTCCCATCCTTACAAGATATCTCGTTTCAACCCGCCATTCTTCTGAATCACTTTGACCCTTCCGTCATCAACCAAACCTGTCCCGGGTGCCCGGAGATTGAGGGCTACGAGTGTGTTGCCCAGGACTGTCTGGGACCGATTATGCCTGATCCATTTGTTAAGAACACATTTGGGCGCCGGTGCGGGTACCAATCCCTGGGGACAAATCCGGAGTTGGAGAGCGAATATGGGCAGTATTTCGTTTTGGAAGAGCCGCCGGTAACTGACAGCTGCTCAGGGCACGTCCTCACCGAGCATTTCTGCAGCGAATCTGGGCGGTATTTCGTTACGCCGGGTGGGGAGATGCAGCAGACTTATGTGCTGATAGAGTTTGAGCATGCCTGCGATCTTGGATGTAATCAGGGCGCCTGCATCTCTTGCCAGGAGACGGACGATGGCAATGACCCGGAAAACCCCGGGTGGATCATCAATGATCCCCAGAACCGGATAGATACTTGTAATGAAGACATCTTGACAGAGTACTACTGTGTGGGGGGAAACGTCCATCAAACTCACCACCAATGCGCGGCTTGTTCCAACAGACAGTGCCAACCCTGTTTTGGATATGACGGCGGGCTGAATATCTTTGTGCAGGCAAAATCTCCCTACGGAGACGAAGATTACTGTCAGGACGAGGAAACTTTAATAGAGTACTTTACCCGCTTGGAAGACGGGAATTGCGTGGTTTACCAGACGGCTGTCACCTGCCCAGCAGGGTGCGATGTCGGTGCTGGCGTCTGCAAAGCGAGCTGTACGGACGGAATCCGGAATCAAGGTGAATCCGGCGTTGACTGTGGAGGACCCTGCCCCGCCGAATGCAGGAATTGCTACGGTCTTGAGAAGGGTGGAGGTAGGGATGATCAATATTTCTCCTTTGACAATCAAGCGGTCGCAGATGTGGCTCTGGATGCTATGTATGAATACCTCAACTGCCTTCGAAATGGTGCCTGCAGGGCCACGCTGCCTTCTCATGCCTTCTTTGAGGATTACGGTGAGGTCACCATCCATGATCTCGTCGGGAATATGGATATCGTCATGGAAGCTGTGGGGTACTATGTAGAACACAACATGTATTACTTAGACGACGGCGACTGGATTGATATTTGCTATCCGTCCATGGATGAGGAATGTCAAAGTCTTCCTCGATCTGTGGATTACCAGGATTGGGTTGAAAACTGTTTTGAAGAGTATGAGTTTCCACCAGAACCTTCGGAGGATTGTTATCCTGTTCCTAAAATCCAGTCGGCAGCATGGACGGTGGAGAACAGCGGGGAACGCCCCAACTGTCCACCGGACAAACTGTACTGCGGGGACTGTGAAGACTTCGCCATCTTGCGGGAGACATTAATGCGCATGTTGGGAGTTTCAAAAGGATGTGCCTTCTGCGCCGATTACTATAAGGGTTATTGGGGAAATGGACATACGTTTAACATCGTCTTCTACCGCAGCAAATGGCGGATTATGGATTATGGGAACCTGGGTGCGTACTTTACTGACCAATGGGGGAGCCATAAAGTGCATAACCTTTGGAACGATATTTACGGCGAGTATTGGTGTCCCGATTGGAAAGATAATTTGGGAGACGGGAATTATGATGCAGGATGCAATAAACTGCATCCTAGTATGACCTGGAATTACTACGCGGGGGAGGGGTGTCCTCAATTAACACATTGGACCAGAGGGACCTACTATACGGATGTGTGTCCTTAAAGGAGGGACGTATGAAATCGTTCAGCCTGATTGCGGTTACGCTTTGCCTTTCCTTCCTGCTTCCTGTACGCCCGGCAGCGGCGCAGTCCCTCTTCTATGAAGGGGAGGTGATCGTGGAATCGATCTCCACGAAAATCACTTTGTCAGACCAGGCTGTCGTGGAAACGGAGTATGTGCTGTTGAACCAAGGAGATCAGGAGGAACAAATCTCGGTCCAGCTGGCGGATCCTGCAGCAAGGGAACATCTGGTCTACTTTTTCGTTTCCGATCCGCTTACCATCCAGCCTAAGGAACGCAAGATCTTATTGAGCAAATACACCCTTCCCCTTCCGGAGGGGGATTTTCCATCCTTTACATACCATCTGGCACTGGAGTTTGACGGCAAACCCCTTGCACACAGCACCAATCAGATTGAAACGGAGATCATCCTGCCGGAAGGTGTGCACCAGATCATCGGTTCCAATAAAACCTTTACGGACCCAGAAGTGGATGAGCAGGGAAGATCTCATCTCTTCCGGGAGGTATGGAATCAGTTCCCCACCCAAACGTCTTTAAAATGGTCCCGGTTGGGCATCCAGCTTCAGGTTGAAAAATCAATCCAGCCGCAGAAAATTATGGAACCAAATCAGACCTTAGAAGTGCATCTCGAGGTGGTAAACACTGGAGATGCCCCTCTGGAGTCCATTACCTTGAGGGACGACTTTTCGCCTTCTATGTTTGAGGGGGTTTCGCCGGAGGAGGAATTCACGCTGACCGATCCTAACGAGAGTGATCCGCGCCTGGTTTGGGAGGTGGAGGTGCCCTCATTGGAGAGTGGGGAGAAGAAAATATTCGAATACACCCTCCGCTACCAGGGAGATGTGAGCCAAATTTATGATTTTGATGTCGAATCAACCGTCGTGCTTTGGAATGGGCGCGCGGTTGCCCTCTCCAACCCAGTGCGGATGGCCAAATTGGCAGGAGCCCAAGAGGTGAAGCCAAGGGGGCATTTCCTGTATTCGGACGCCTTTCAGTGGATATTGTATAGCGCTGCGGGCCTGCTCTTAGTTGCGGCGGTCATCATTGCCGTCGTGGTCGTGAAACGGTTAAGAAGGTCATCTTGATCGGTATCGCTGAACCACGAGGATATACCATTCCCTCGAAGTCATAGATAATAAGATTTCGGTTGAGTAGATCAATTTGAAATAAGATTGTGAATGAATAAGGGAAGAGTTTTCAATCTAAATAAAATGCCAATTATGATTGAACAGAAACTGAAGAAACTGCATATGAATCCAAATGGATCATAGAAGAAGAACGATTATTTTTCCGAGGTATATTAAGTGCAAAATTCCCATGAATTAAGAACAAAAAACACCTTTATACTGCCCGTTTTTCCAATCTTTATTATTAATGTAGGCCACATTGGCACCAGAATGAAGGATGTGAACGAATTTTGCATTATTATTTTCACTCCATTTGTAGAGAACCTGTGCCGGCAGATTGGCTGGTAAACGAGCAGTAAAACAGCCTGTTTCGTTCATAAATTTGCAGGGCGTTTGAGCAGCGTTTGTTTGGATCCCCGTGAAGCCCTGGGGTGATTCGCCGCGGGTCACCCCAGAACGCTGGAAAGGAGGTGACCGCTTAGCGGTCAGTTGATTGAAAGCAGCCCCCAGTGTGGTGTACACGTCAGGTTTTATTTCTGGGAAGAGAGCGTAATCCGAAAGAGCTGGATCCAGGAAAACCCACCATTTTCGCTTGACAAACCAAAATTTCTTTTGTAGGATGAAAATACTTATATAATTACTCAACAGGAAAGTGAATAAAAATTAATTCAACCCTCGCCCAGCGTGGGTGTATAGGAGTTAAGGAACCGCATGGGATCTAAAGATCTCCTGCGGTTGTTTTTATTCAATCCTCGTCACTCTGCCAGGGTGTGTAAGCGCTTGAAACATATTTTCACATGGAGTGAAAAGAAAACGGCGGCAATGTTAGCCTCGGCATACAGGGTTGACCATCATCCAGAGCACGGGGTCCTCCGATGCTCTTTCACCGGGAGGGTGAGACGTCGCGGAAAATTTTCAGATCCGGCAGCAGCCTCGTCGTTACCCTGCCGAAGGATATGCTTGCATACTTAGAGATTGGAGAGGGTGATGAGGTCCATCTCAGGCTGGAAGCAGAGCAGTGCCAGATCTTGGTAAAGCCTGCGGAGTCTCCCGCAGAAACCTCAAAGGTCGATCGAGAGTATGCGAGTCAGATGGCTGACATCATAGAGAAATATCGACCCGCCCTTGTAGAGCTTAGGGCGATGTGGGGGCATTGAAACTCAACAGGTAGCCTCTTTGAGATCCTATTTCAAAAACTTGAAATCTGGATTTGACATTTGGTTCAAACTGTGGAGAATTGATATCAGATGATGATGAAAGCGAAAGCGTTTGATCAGGTGGTATAAAGCTCTGTGAAAGGTTAGGAGTGGATGGATGACGTCCAAAAAGGTCTCTCTTGAGATCCCCCGGGAAGTGATTCATGCTGCAAAAAATGACACTCCAGGAATTGAAGCAAGAACTGGCTATCTCTTTATATGAAAAAGGGAAGCTGCCCTATAAAAGTTTTCATTTTCAATGAAAAGAATATGAGTAAAGTTTTCATCCATAATGAAATTTTCTGGTCTGCTCTCTTATGATATAAGCACTGGAGGGCAACACGATGAAGACCCGCGTCATCGGATCTGGATCACTGGTGCTTGAATTTGGGCGCACAAGGTATAATTGGCCACTGTGATGCAGGTCATGTCCGTTTATTGGGGTGAGAAATATCTGCAACTATGAGCAGGGGAGGAGAAGATAGGCAATCCTTCCTGGGGAAGAAATACGCGATCCTTGCCCTAAGCGGTAAGTTCAAGGTCATGATGTCCCAATTCGATCTAGCGTATCTCCAAAATATCCTTGATACCATGGGTCTTGTGGAAACGTATCTGGAACAAACAAGCGAAGAAGAATATTACAACGACCCACTCCTTCAGGACGGGATCATCAGGCTGCTGGATTTCATTGGGGAGACCGCGCGACACATATCAAGCGACCTTAAAGGGGAGCATCCGGAGTTTCCCTGGCAGGACCTGTTGGACCTCAATCATCGGATGTCAACCTCAACCGCAGGGGTGGACAAAGAGGCAGCATGGGTTACTGCCCGGGATCGAATTCCAGCGCTGAAAGAGGATATTCGGTTGATGGCTGAAGACCTTATTCAAGAACAGAACTAATCATCATTTCGATTGAATTCATAAGGAAATAAAACGCCCGCTTGAGGTCACGCCTTGAGTGGGCTTTTTTGCGTTGTGTAAACCTGATCAAACTGCGTATCGGATCCATGGGGTGTCCGGGGCGCGTCGTGTTTAACCCCTCTCATTCGCAACCCCGTATGGGGTATTTAAAAGCATTCCCGCCGGCAGTTGTGCCAGCGGGAATTTTTCATCGCCACCTGGTCCGTTGGAGCGGATATCGGGTAACTGGAGATATTCTGCGTCAAGGCTTAGGGTATAATGTGCTTACAATGTAATTACACAAGGAGGCAACATGTCCCGGAAAATTTTTAAAACAGGCAACAGCCTCGTCGTCTCGCTGCCAAAGGATGTGATTGAATATTTAGAGATCGGTGAAGGTGCTGAAGTTGATCTCAAGCTGGATCGAGAGCAGCGCCGAATTGTGATTGAGCCTGCAGAAAATCGTGCAGAAGTTTCTGGCATAGACTCAGAGTTCACCCGTCAGGTAGCTGATTTCATTGAGGAATATCGGCCTGCCCTGGAAGAGTTGGCGAAAAAATGAACTACCTGTCCGCTGAACAAATTTTATTCATCCATGCCCGGATGATCGAAGAAACAGGCGGGAGCCATGGATTGCGAGATATGGATGGGCTGTTAACAGCTGTTGGAAGACCGCGGAGCAACTTTGAGGGAAAAGAGCTGTATCCGGATCCATTTTCAAAAGCCGCAGCTTTGTTTGAATCACTCATCCGAAACCATCCGTTCGTGGACGGAAATAAAAGAACGGGAGCAGCCGCTGCCAGCCTGTTCTTGCAGCGAAATGGGCACAAAATAACCGCATCCAGCGACAACCTTGTCGATATTGCCATGGGGGCAGCACAATCACAACTTACTGTGGAGCAGATCACGTCCTGGTTGCGCGACCATTCGCAACCCACAAATTAGCACCAGGCGCGAAAAGTCTGAACTCTCCAAAGAGTAATGACCAACAACAAATTGAATAGAAGGAAAAGCGTAAAGCCCGCTAAAGGTCACGCCTTGAGTGGGCTTTTTTACGTTGCACAACCTTGTCCAAATTGCATCCCGGTCTCGAGGGGTATCCGAGGCGCGTCGTGTTTAACCCCTCTCATTCGCAACCCCTTATGGGGTTTTAAAGAGCATTGCCGCCTGCAGTTGTGCCAGCGGCAACTAGTTTAAGCCACCCGGTCCGTTGGAGCGGATATCGGGTAACTGGAAATATTCTGCGTCAAGGCTTAGGGCCCGTCAAGCAGGACCCCCCTGGTTGATGGGCAACGGAGTCCTACACATGTCCGTACAGACCCGAAAGAATATCGAGCGCCTGCTGGTGCGCGCCAGCATGGAGCGGGGGAGAGTTCACTGGGGGAAAATCTTCGCCTACTCGCCGGAGTACCTGGGGGCCAAAGAGCAGCAGGAGATCACCAAACTGGCCGACCGCTGGGGGGTGGGAGGCGGCCCGGGAAAGGCTGTATGAGCTGCTGGAGCAGGGGGGATTTGAGTATGAGTTTGGCAGCTAACAAGAAAACTAATATGTGTGAGACCCCATTGAAGATGAAGGAGAGAAGGTGAAACCGTCAAAAATTGGAATGCGAGGACGGGTGACAATCCCCGTGGAGATCCGTAAGTAATGGAGGTTGAAGCCTGGGGATAAAGTCATGTTTGTGGATAGGTTCGTCACACAGCAGAGAAGTGATACCGCCCCTGGCATCGAAATCGACCACGAGCACGTTTCTTCTCTCAACTTCTGCGAAGTACCGTGCGAGTAGGGAGGTGATAGCGGTTTTGCCAACGCCTCCTTTTCTGGATGTTTTCGTGATGATCTTTGTTCGTGTGGACATGGCTGTTCTAAACATAGAAAATTTAGGGGCGTGAGTCTCAATGGCCCACTCGCTGTGTTTGCTGTTTAAATCTTACAGGGAAACCGAGATTGACCGCCTTTGAACTGCCTTTGAACCGCTTATGAATTGCCTTGGAACTGCCATAGTTCCAATCTTTTTCCATGTATCGCCCTTTGGGTACAGGGTGACCCGCAGCGGGTCATATTTTGGGTGGGATGTAGGCGTTTTGATAAACAAGAAGATGATAGCAATGTGGGAGTACATGATGGTCTGTCAGATGAGGATGTTATGTAATACATTCGTTAGTCTATCTCGGGAGCATTGATGGTGAAATGAGAATACCCTTTCTAAGTGCAGATAGGCGGAAAATAATTTATCCTTATCCTAAAGCCCTTTATAGGCAAACCTACAGCACATATAAGGCAAGGAATCACAGAGTTAACAGCAGTTTTAAAATACAACCCTCCACGGATCTCGGAATGGCAGCCACCTGGAAGACAGGCCAAAGTGCACCATTTCCTATCCGGACCTGAGAATGAAGGGTATGATGGGGAGATGTGGAGTAGTTCTCATTTTATTCCCCGCATGTCCAATGGTAATTAATCAGCGCGTATCTCCCGCTGCCTTTCATACGCTCAGGACCAGCACGCGACAGCTGGGACTTTATCCTATATCGTGCTGTTCATTGCAGAACCGGTTCTCCTCGAACGGCCAGGGCTTCCAGGACCGCTTTGTAAACTGCGGTGATATCGCTTTCCCCCTCCAGTATGTAGGCCCCCGGCCCTTGGGCTGTGACCGGAACAAGCGCGCTGGTGTGGGTGTCCGTAGTCCAGGTAACGTAAAAAACGAACTCCCCCGGTCCGGTAAACGGGCCGTCCTCCCCCGCTTTCCCCGTGGGCTGAGAGTGAGTATCCATCCCCCCTGTTTCATGGTCTGCGGTCACGATCAGCAGAGCGTTTGCATGGCTGTCCGCAAAGTCCAGGCCGACCTGGACCGCTTCATCCAGTGCCAAAGTGTCCCAGATGGCGTTCACGGCTACATTGCCGTGGCTGGCCCAATCGATCCGGCCGCTCTCCACAACCAGAAAGAAGCCCTCCGGATCCTGGGAGAGCACCTGCACCGCCGCGCTGGTCATTTCCGCCAGGGTGGGCTGAAATGGCCGGGGGATGGCCTCATCGGCAAATACACCCAGCAGCCTGTCGATGCCCGCAGTTTCCAGAGCGGTCAGCTCTTCCGGACGGCAGAGCGTGTGGTAACCCGCTTTTTGTGCTTTGGCGACCAGGTTCCGGCCGTCCTCCCGCTTCCCAAATTCCGGGTGGCAGCCCTGGCTGCCAGTCGGCAGGAAGTAGTTTTCCCCTCCGCCCAGCAGCACATTGACCTCCGCTTCCAGAAGCTGGGGCGCAATCCCGTTCATATCCCAGCGGTTTTCCGAATGGGCGGCAAAGCCCGCCGGGGTGGCATGGGGGAGTGGGGTGTTGGTCACCAGGCCGACCGCCAGACCGAGCTGCTGAGCCCGATCGAAAGCAGTGATAACTTCTTCCCTATCCGGGTTAAGCCCCACCAGCCCGTTTCTTGTTTTCACACCCGATGCCAAGGCAGTGGCTGCCGCCGCGGAGTCGGTAACCTGGTTCCCGACCGATGTGGTGCGCAGCGATCCGTGCACTTTCAGCCTGTCCATGACCAGCTGGCCGTTCCTCCCAAAGCCCATCCAAGCCGCTGCCTGACGGTGTTCTGCGCCCATTCCGTCTCCGATAAAGAGGATCACCCGAACAGGCTCAGGCCTGGCGGTTTCGGTTGGTTCTATTGTGGGAGATGGAGTGGTCGGCTTTTCAGGCGGTGACGTGTGAACGGGTGGTGACTCAACAGGAGCGGTTGGAGAAAGGGGTGGCGATGTGAAGGTTGGCTGGGTAGGCTCTGCAGACGAAAAACAACCGGCGGTCAGAACTGCCGCAGCCAGGACCAGAAGGAGGTTTTTTACATGTTTCCGAAGAATATTCCAGGTTGCATTCATTGTCGGTGACCTACAGTATGTCCAGCGCATTCTGAGTATACCAAAACAACTGTAGCCCTCACCAAAAAGCAGGTGGGGGGTTGTTTGGTTTAATAACCGAAATCTATAAAACAGACCCCATTTCGCTCATGGAATACTCCACATATATACCCCCATGATTGGGTAGTAGGAACGGTTGGTCATTACATGGGTGCAAAGACCTCAACCAGATGGCGGCTGAGGTGGGGGGGGAGCCGGCACGGAAGCGGCTGTATGAGCTGCTGGAGCAGGAGGGATTTGAGTTTTTTTATGAAGAAAACGAGTAACGAAAAGGTGGATCAAGAACGGATGGTGGCCTATATTATTGATACGAGCGTGATTGGATCAACGCAGGAGGAGCTGCGTGAGCGAAGAAAAGAAAACACAGCGGCTGAGCGTCTTGGTCAGTGATTCCTTGTACTCCAAGCTTTCTGAGGTCGCTGAAAAATACGATCAGTCAATGTCAGTGCTTGAGCGAAGGGACATTGTGCCTGATGTGCTTAGTGGTCTAAACGAATCCGGGCAGGTAACCCTCAAATTGTTTTATACAGCATCTGTATTCTTGCAGCAGGTTCATGAAGACCAACTGAAGGAGAGGGTTCCTCATTGGCGCACCTTCCCCGACTATTTCTCTGAAGAGCTGGATGTACCTGGTAAGGAAAACCTCTTAGAATCAAAAGAGGGCCTTTCCTCGCAGCTTGCTGCGCAAAATAAAAGGTAAGATGAAGCGATGGGTAAGCTGGTAAGAAAGAGCCATAAAGTATCGGTGTTGATTTATCATTACGTTTGTCCTACAAGGTATCGATATGTGCAGGAACACGGAATACAAGAAGAGTACCAGAAACCACATGGACAGCAACTCAAGTTATTTGGATAAGTCAATGTGGTCTACTGGATACCCCGCAGCTTGCTGCGGGGAGGGTTCATCTTTCTTGACACAAAGGGAAAACTGCGTATAGGCAAAACCACACAACAACAACCAACTTTACAAACCAAAACAATACATAATTAAAATTTTCCCACTCCTCGCGCAGACCAGCAATACGATGTGTTATTAATGTAGGAGAGTCCTCAAGCTCTTATCCATGATCCCTGGCCTGTTTATCTCACCAAGCAATCAATGAATGACACACGCGGAACAACGGATAAAAATTTATTTATCGAAACTATTGACGGGAGGAATGCGTTGCAATCGGAAGACTGCTTTTATCTGGGAGAGAATGAAAGCAATAGGGGAGGGAAAGAATATTTTGTGTTCCTCGGCAGCGAGGACAACGCGGTGACGCCGTCGTTCGAAGATATGGAGGAGTTGAGAGACCACTTGGCCAATCGGGGAGCTGGCCATGGCCAACCCTGGAGCATAGGCGCAGTGGTCTTGCTTGAGGAGCACAAAACGATCCCGCGTGAGATCGGGTTCATCAAGCCTTACAATTCCAATTACCCGCAGGAGTTTGGAAACTGGAAGGCTTCCGGTGGTCAATGCGGGTCGAATACTGGGCAGGGATGACGAGAACGACACTTGCAAGGAGGAGATCGCGGACGATCATTAGGAGGTAGTGTTTATGAGCAAGAAAAAATTGCCACCGGTCCATCCCGGCGAAGTACTACTGGAAGAGTTTCTCAAGCCGTTGGGGTTGAGCCAGCATCAGTTGGCCCTAGATATCAGCGTGGATTCCTGGCGCATCAATGAAATCGTCCGGAAAAACGGAGTGTGACTGCTAACACGGCGCTCCGTCTGGCGCGGTATTTCGAAACCTCGCCGGAGTTCTGGCTGGGGCTTCAATCTCAGTACGACCTCGATTGTGAGGAAGATGAATTGAGCTTGACTCTCAAAGAAGTCGCTTCAGCCCTGAAAATCCACCCCCGGACGATTTGCCGATATAAAAACCACGAGAATGTACCTTCTCCAGACGTGCGGGACAGATTGGCGAAGCTTCGCGAGATCTCCCAACTGCTGGATGAAGTGTTCTCGGATCAAGAAGCACAGCTGTCTTGGCTGAATGGCTCTGTGCCTATGCTGGGGGGACAGCGGACCATAGATCGAATCAGGAAAGGAGGGCTTGACGAAGTCATTTCAATCCTGGCTGGTATCCAATCTGGGGCCTTTGCATGAGATTCCGGGGGTAAGTATGGAGATACATTCCCAAGGGATCTCATCCTCTTGACGCAGGGTACATCTTAAAAGCCAGCGGCAGGTGGAACCGTCCCGGGGAATACGGATGCATCTACACCGCACTAACCCGCCAGGGAGCAGAAGCTGAATACGAAAAGTTTTTATTCGGCGCAGGTGTGGCGCCTGAACATGACGCGCCCAGGGATTTGGTCACAATCAACGCAGATATCAGATCGGTTCTGGATCAAACGTCACAAAAGGAAGCCTTGGTAGATCTGGCATCTCCTTTTCTGACAGGGGACACACCCGAGGACTGGGAGAAATGCCGCAATTTGGCCGATGCTGCCAGGCATCGAGGTCACGCCGGAATTCTCGCTCCCTCAGCTGCGATTGCGGGTGAAAAGAACCTCGTCATCTACATTGGCAGCACTGCCAGAAAGGTAGAGATAAAAACAGGTGGAAAGCGCATCCCCATGAACTATTAACCACCGGTGGTAGACAGCAGGCACATTTTTTTGTTAATATCTAATACTTACGTAAACTTCCCTTTGTTGCCGTTTGGTCTTTGAATGGGCTTGGTTTCGGGTAAAATAATAAAAGGTAACGTTCCTTTTCTGTGACGGGGAAGGACGTTACCTATTTTTATTCATTTCCTCAAAATTAACAATCTAACAATTGTACTAATTTAACATTGCCAAATTACAATTAATATACCAATGGTATGTCATGAAGTGCACAGACCCCTTGGAATCTGTTTTCCATGTGTGTTGGGCAGAAGATTGTTTCTAACATTCTCGTGGACATGATTGTTTCGACCCCACCAACGCCGGGTGTATTAAAAACAAATAAAAACCGTAATAAGAGGGTATTTTTTTGTTACAAATAATGTATTATGAATTAAGAAGGGGGTTGTGTACAGATTTGTACGATTGTTTAATGGAAAGGAGGTTGCAGTGAATATTCTAGAAGGAAAAGTGGCTCTTGTGACGGGAGCAGCCTCGGGTATTGGCAGGAAAGTGGCTGAGTATTACGCGAGGGACGGTGCAAAAGTTGTGGTCAGCGATGTGGACCAGAAGGGGGGGGCGGAAACAGTAGACCACATTAAAAACGCTGGAGGTCAGGCTGTATTCATCGAAGCGGATGTATCAAAGCCGTCTGATTGTAAACATTTGATATCCGCGACTGTGGAAGAGTTCGGTCAGCTCGATATTGCCTGTAACAACGCCGGCATAGGTGGGGAACAAAATCCGACTGCGGATTACAGCCTAGAGGGTTGGGAAAAGGTGATTTCCGTCAACCTCTCAGGCGTCTTCTACTGCATGAAATACGAAATTCCAGCTATGCTGGAGTCTGATGGCGGAGCGATCGTTAACATCTCTTCCATCCTGGGCCAGGTTGGCTTTCAAGGCGCGCCAGCCTATGTTTCAGCTAAACACGGCGTGGTTGGATTGACGAAAACCGCTGCCATGGAATACGGACAGCAAAACATACGGGTGAACGCGGTAGGGCCCGCTTTTATCAGAACGTCTTTGATCTCTAAACTTGAGGAAGACGAGGAAGCCTTCCAGGGGTTGGTTGGACTGCACCCTATCGGTCGGATTGGTGAGCCTGAGGAGGTCGCTGAATTGGTGAGTTGGTTGAGTTCAGACAAGGCGTCGTTTGTGACCAGTTCCTATTACCCCGTGGACGGTGGGTACCTGGCACAGTAGGTCGCATTTCAGGGATGGTGAGGGTTTACCCGCCTTGGTGATGAGCGTTCAGGGCTTTCCGACCGGCGCCAGATAAACCACATACTCATCTTCCCCATCCAAGTCCAGCAGTTCGTCCATCAGCTCCTGGTCGTAGGCGCCGATCGCACAGGTCCCGGCGCCGATGGCTTCTACTGCCAAATATAAATTTTGGCAGATATGTCCCGCGTCCAGGAGCATATTTTTATGCGCCCGGGATCCATACCGCCATTCTGCACGATATGGGATGCAGCTCCAGATGAACACACAGGCGGCGTCTCCCACAAAGCGTTGGCCGAGGTTGGCTGCGGTCAGCTGTTGGGGTAAATCTTTCTCCGCACCCAGGGAGAGCAGTTGATGGGAGAGCGGCAGATAGCGGTACAATCCGGGATTCAAGCTTTCAATGCGGTTGACCGCCAGGTAGGTCTCAAAAGGATGCCGGGCGCCGGCGGAAGGGACGGTGCGTTTGGTAGCGTATCCGCGTCTTATCTCCTCTTTCACACCCTGGGTGCAGTACAGCAAAAAGGAGAGTTCATCCATATTTAATCCCCTCTTCGTATATTTACGCCGGCTCTGGCGTTCTTTCAGGACGGTGAAAAAATTGGGCTTGGAGATCACTTCTGAATCAGCCGGTGGTAATTCCAGGATATCCCCTTCCTCCGCCCCCTTTTGAAGCGCGGGGTAAGGCACGCCGCGCTGCTGGTCGGATGGCCGCTCTGATCCTCGACCAAAATCCGCTTTCATGAAATCCCGTCCACTCTGGATGTCCTGCATGTTCCCTCCTGTGTATTCTCAATCGAAGCTGGGGTTAATTTCTACTTGGGAGAGTCTCCCGGTCATCATCCTGAATTTTTGCTGATCAAGGGTAAGATTCCTGCACGGTATACAACTTTTGTATGGACTCTTTGTTTTCGTTTTCATCCCATCCCTTAAGCCCCTACAGGGAACTTTGCTGTAATCGCTGAGACCTTCTTTGCCATGAACAATTTTTTTATGTATCATTTTTGATGATAGATTTTTCCCTTAGAATATGGATTTCTTCTGGTAAAGAGAGGGCCTTCTCAGCGTAGCGGAATGCGAGGCGAGCGTGATCTCTTGAGAGTTTAGCCATCGTTTTATTTGAAAGGGAGCTCAAGGATTTGAATGCCTTCTGTAAACGTAAGGCAATCTTAATATTTCCCGCACCATCCCGGGCGATGGCGTTAAAAGCGTCATCAAACATATTATCCAGGGAAATATCGGGAACTACCACGCGGTCAAAAGCAGCTTCTTCTTTTTGTTGATCTTCTTCAGTTCTGGAAAAGTTTGTGAATAGGCGGACCAATGTATCTATGATATCAACGGCGGTTCCGGGATCATTTACAGCTGGCGACAAGGCGCGGCTGGCAATCTCAGAGAGGACGAGAAGACCAAACCGTGGATCATCATCAAAAGTCCGGTCTTTTCCTATGGTAAAAGCATTGATAATCATTTCTAAATCCGTTTCTTCTTCCGGAGTGTCCTTTGGGTAGGTAACCATTGCTAAAGGTTGATTAGGGCTTAGAAAGGTTCCAGGCAACGAATGAACGGTAATTTGGAGATCAAAATTTTCTGCAGCTGCCTGTAATTTTTGGATATTGATCTGCTGTACATACCCAATCGCTGGAGAATAAACAGGAGAACCCCCCGCGTGTTCAGGTTTAGTTATAGATTTCAAAGAAGGTGATAGCTTCTTTTTTTGCATTGCGTCATGGGTGGCTTTTTCAACTTTGTCAATCGTGGTTCCCAAGCGTCCAAGTCGAGCAATGCGGTCTATCCACCTCAAAAAATTGATAATGACGATAGAAAAAACAGCTATCGTAATCAGAAAGAGAAGAAAGCGGCCTGTTGTTCCATAAAATCCATTCATCAAAGCGATAAGGGAAACGATACTAAAAATGAATGCGCCAATAAAAGTTGACAACGCATTCTGTGACACATCATCTGCGATTACCAGAGAGAAAGATCTTGGTGTTGCAGTATTACTTGCAGATGAATAGGCAGAAACCATGGACCCTACAGCAAAAACAGAAATACCCAGCATACTTGCGCCAATGATACCCAATAAGGTTTCTAATGATTCGGGAGTGATCTCTGGCAAAAGTTGCAGAAACAAGATTTGATCGGTCAATTTTGCCAAGAAGGATGCGACGACGGAAAGAAGGCTGATCAATAATGGCTTTACCCAGAGTCGTTCTCGCATTCGGGTTAGGAAAAATCTGATTCGGTTATTCATCGATTTTAGTCCTTTTCCTGATTTTCGTAATTGCTGCCCAACCTATGAGTTTATGCGCCGCCGGGTTAGCCCCTGGTGGTTGTTTCAACACATCCTTATTGGTCAAAAATCGGGCGATCCACCTTGCCGTTAGGCGGTCCACTACAGCGGGGGGCAGGTAACAGACATTTATCCGGTAACGTGTTTTGATTTCAGGGTCGGAATATGTTTGATAAGCGGTTTTATCCTTGTTCAAGCGCTTGTTATAAGCTATCTACGAAATATTTGATAGTGCTTTCTTCGCTTCCACATATCCGATGTGTATCAACTGATCTGCCTGATTCATATCCACCATATTAAACTGGGACAGGTCCAGCTTGATTTGAATGTCCGCTTTTTCTGTCTGTAATTCTGTAGCTGCTTTCAAGGTGAAATCATAAATTCTCAGCAGTACTTCAACAATGTTTTCCGGCTTTTTATCATGGTGTTCAGCATTCAGATCAACGCTGATAATAAAATCAGCCCCCATATTTATCAATGGAGAGACCGGAACATTTTCGACAATACCACCATCAACCAAAAGTTTGTGCTCGATTTCCACTGGAATAAAGACCCCGGGTATACACGTGCTGGCCATCACTGCAGTTGCGACATCGCCCTTTGATAGAATTACTTTTTCTCCGCTTGTAATATCTGTCGCCACCATGGCAATTGGAATATCGGCATCTTCAAGATTGACATTACCAATATTTTTCTTGATAACGTTACCCAGCTTTTGATTTGACAACAATCCAAGTTTTGAAATAGATAGTCCAGTTAAATCGAGCCAATTCAGGTCTTTGGAAAATGATTCAATCTCTTCCCAGCTTTTACCAAAAGCGTAAAATGCAGAAACAAACGCACCGATGCTGGTTCCGGAAATAAAGTGAACAGGAATGTTTAGTTCATCTATGGTTTTTAAGACTCCGATATGAGCGTTGCCTAATACGGCGCCTCCACCAAGAGCCAATCCAATCTTTTTCTTCCCTGATTTCTTAGATAGTTTCATCCGTAATTCAACCCTGTAATTTTCCAACAGCATTATTCACTGAGTCACCTAGGACTTCCCAGCATTTTCCGATTCCCGACCTTAATTCTTCCCGGGAATCCCCATCCACCTCCTGGATTTCGTTGTGCTTTTGTTGTGCCTCTTCTTTTTTACTGCGTGACAGCCCGATTAAGATCCGGATGAAGAGGGTTTGGTTGGTTTATTAGCTTCCTTGACTGAATAACGCAAGAAAGCGGCTACACTTCCACCGCTAGCCATTCCGAGCAAATATGCTCCAATAACGATGGCAAATTGGGGTAGATTCGCACTCCAACCAAGAAAAGATATCGTCATTGGACTAGCGTTTTGAACGCTGAAAGTTAGGATTACTGCAAAGAATAATAATAACAAAAGAAAGTAGAAGTATTTCATATTCATTCCTTTGATTTTGTTGAACTGGCTAATTTTATGTAATGATTTTAGTAGTATAAAGTTGTTTTGACTTTTGAATAAAAATGGGCATAAGATACACCATCTCCACCAAGAGGAGGTGTTCCTATGCCCAAGGCGAAAATTTGCCTAGAAATTAATATACCGCTGGAAGAAAAAAGTGTCAATGCGCTCATCATCCTTTTACGGTGTACAGCCCAAGGGCTAGTTAAAGAAATCCTGGTTCAACTCGCATCTTAGATGGTGACTGTGTGGTTAGAAGCATATCAAGAGGTCAGGTTGAACCATCGCCTGGGCAAGCGCTGGTCCAACACCCCCCAGATGGAAGCTGGCTGGTCCTGCCCGAGGTGCGGGTCATCCAAGGGTTTCAATCGCCGGGGAAGTTGAACTCGCGCCTTTCGCAAAGGGACTCATGCTTTTGCCTTATCAAGTAAGTACGCCCGAATTCAAAGCGCGTGAGGCTGCTGCTGACAAGCCTCAAAAACGGCGCCGGATGGAAGCCGTCGTTAGTCTGTCCTTGTTTTCACGTTGCGAAACCGTCAAGCACCTCCTAACAAGGAGAGGGAGAATCCAATACGCAGCCGGAATCGAGGTCCCCAACCGTTTGACCCTTTCGCCACCCGAACTCAATAACGGAACACGGCGGCCAGGGGTGCAGCCCCGGGCATTTTTTCCGGCTCAACAGCATAGACGGTCCCCCCTTTAAGAATGGTCTGAACGGCGGCCAAGCCGAGGAGATCCTCATCACCGGGTTCAGGTTTTTCACGGATGTGGATCGTGTTTGTGTCTTTTTCAAACTTGCCCCACACCTGAACGCCGAGGGCAACAAACAACGTCTCCACCTTCCCATGTTGTGCGGCCAAGATGGCCTCTTTCACTTCGGCGGTGGCCTGGTCTTTATCGGCCAATTGCTTGTACCGGCCGATTGCTTTCTCTTGTGCCTGCATAAAGATGGGCTGCACAAGTGTCCAGGCCCGGGGGTGCAATTCTTCGGGGGTCAGTTCCTCCGGGTTGCCCGGAATCCCTTTATCCAGCAGATGCGGGTAGGTATTGGCCTCTTTGTAGAGCGGGAACAGAAATTTGACACCCGCCAGTACCAGAGGTGATTGCTCACCTATCACCAGGTTGGGCAGCTCTTCATCAATCCTGCGGAACCAACGCAAAATCCTGTCTTTGTCTTCATCACCGGCGCTGTGGCCGTGAAAAATCGCCGAGCGACCTCCCGTTCCCGGTGAAGTGCCGCTGTGGGACTGCATCTGCTTGTCGAAACTTTCAAAATGAAATGCCTCGGCCATGCTTCTGGGCATAGTCTCCAAATCGATCTCATCCACCGTATGCCGTGTGCCTTCCAGCAGCCTGACGTGGTTCTGGCTCAGTGCCAAGACGTAAAAGTGGCCGTCGCTGGTGAGAAAGGGAAGCAGCGGTTTGAGATGAAAACTGTGGGAGACGATCACCAGCTCCTCAAACGGCAGAGGCAGGCGATAGGAATGAAACTCCTCGGATGTCAAAAGTACTGCCAGGCCGTGGCTCTGGTTCTGCCAGAATTCCTTATCTTGCAGGAGACTTTGAGCTGGCTTCAGCATTTCCTTCACGTCCGGGGAGCGCAAGCCCTTTTCCAGCAACCGTTTTTCTGCCTCTCGGAGCAGGTTCTTAAAGCGAATGGGGTCCTGTTCCGTGCCTCGACCTGTCCGATGAGCAGGCATAAACAGCGAGACGTGCCAGCCAGGACGTCCGGGTAGAAAGGTTTTCAATTCCTCCATGGTTATGGGATCCATTTGCAAAGTCTCCTTATGATTGTTTTATCCAAATACAAAAAAATGAATGCAGGCTAACAGATAAACGCAATGGCGTGATCCCCCGTGTCCAGTTCGACCATCAAAACATTTATCACTTTGAATGCCAAGGTTGGCATAATCACCAGGGCCTTCTCTCTCCTGCTATTCTTCACTTATCAGTATATCAAACCATTTATGCCGGTTGGCAGACAGGGTCTCTGGGCAAAGTATAACCTGTAAGAAAAAATATTCAAAGCGATGAGGATCGGAGCCCGCCACCCTAGAACTACGAAATGAGATCTCAGCATAATCCGGGTCTGGAGAAGGTGGAAAAAGAGCAGGCGGTGGGATATGAGGGGTGGCAGTTGTTTGAAATGGTTTCGCTCTCGTCTCCATATGATTCCCACACGCCAGCGTCGTTCTCTTGGGCCAATTCTTGGGCCTCTTTGAAAGTGTTGGAGCAGGCGACGTCGGGCAGATAGGTAGAAGCCTGGGCGTAACCCTTTTTGACCAGCACCTTGTTTACGAAGATGTCGTTGGAAACAACGTGCCGCGGCAACCTGCTGTATTTATCTGTCTCAGAGACATCTTTTACCAATAGAGCCACGCCGCTTGCCAGAAAGACCTTATTTTTCTGGGTGGCTTTGTCTCCAAAAGGTTGATCCGCTTCCGGGGTATTGATTCCGATGTAGCACACGGCGTAGACCTTGCCTGATATCAGGACCTCGGTCGTGTCCCCGTCGATCACCCTGCGGGCTTCCGCTTTTTCTATCTTTGTACTGTCCGGGATGCAGTTGTTTTCTTCTAAGCCGGATGAGGAAGAAGAGGGAAGGCCGTGTCGCTCTCTCGATCTGTGGGTGCCGTACTTTCTGAGGAGTCCGGAAAGGTTGAACGAGAGGGAGCGCCAATGTCAGCACGAGCAAGCAGTAAGAATCGGAACAGAGGCGATGGTAAGGCAAACGAGGAAAGCGGCTATGGGTCTGCGCTTGTCCCCTCTTAACGTTGTTGACCAGGCCAGCCCTGCGACTGGATTTTAGCTCCGCGGGGTCGTTCACTTTGAGTGTAGCACTAGCATTCGGTCATTGACAAGAAACTGCAAGGGATTCGGAGCGGCCAGGCAAGCATCCTTTCCAGAAAACCTTTAAGTGGCATATATAATGATGGGGTGGCGAAGGCAGCAAGAGAGGAAGGCTGGATGGCCACGGTATTGATCAGTCAATCAGAAGAGCGGACGCTAAAGAACGCTATTTTGCGCGACCGAGTGCTGGCGCACGGATAAACAAAGAGGTTTCGTGTAGGCATTACCTCACACCAGCAAACCAAACCCTCGTACCCAAAACCAAACAAAAGAAAACCAACCAATCATCAACCCTTTCAGTTCAGTTATGAAGACGGTACAAATGAAAACGCGACCATATATTAATGTAGGAGAGTCCTCACGCGCTCATCCAGGATCCCAGGACCGATGATCTCGCCAAACAATTCAAGAATGGCCCGCACGAAACAACGGATAAATTGTAATTTGTAGTTATTGGCTGGAAGAATGCGTTGCAACCGGAAAACTGCTATTATCTGAGAGAGAAAGAAGACAAGAGGGGGGTGAAAGAATATTTCGTGTTCCTTGGCAGTGAGGACAACGTGGTGACGCCAGCGTTCGATGGCATGGAGGAGTTGAGAGACCACTTGGCCAATCGGGGAACTGGCCATGGCCAACCCTGGAGCATGGGCGCAGTGGTCCTGCTCGAGGAACACAAAAAGATCCCGCGCGAGATAGGGTTCATCAAACCCTACAGCTCCAACTACCGGCAGCAGCATGAGAGCTGGAAGGCAAACGGCGGGGAAGGTGGGTCGGATACTGAGCAGGGATGATCCGGGATTTAGTGGGGGAGAACCTAGGATGTCATTCCAGCCCAAAACATTGTGCTTGGCACCCAGCGCAACACACAATATAATACCCTTGTTATCAAATTCTTTGCGGACAAGGAAACCAGGAAGATTTACCAAAGGGAATTTTCAAAACATCTTCCCGCCGCCAACCAGCAATCCGCACTCCGGAAGCTGTGGATGCTGAATAACGCCCAGTCCGTACAGGATCTCCGTTCTCCACCGGGCAACCGGCTGGAGAAACTCAAGGGAGAACGAGCAGGGCACTACTCCATACGCACCAACAAACAGTGGCGGGTATGTTTTGCAGGACACGAGAACGATGCCCACCAGGTGGAGATCACGGACGATCATTAGGAGGTAGTGTTGATGAGCAAGAAGAAATTGACACCGATCCATCCCGGCGAAGTGCTGCTGGAAGAGTTCCTCAAACCGCTGGGCTTGAGCCAGCATCAGCTGGCCCTGGATATCAGCGTGGATTCCCGGCGCATCAATGAAATCGTCCACGGAAAACGGAGCGTGACCGCGGACACGGCCCTGCGCCTGGCGCGGTCACGCTCCGTTTTCCGTGGACGATTTCATTGATGCGCCGGGAATCCACGCTGATATCCAGGGCCAGCTGATGCTGGCTCAAACCCAGCGGCTTGAGGAACTCTTCCAGCATCACTTCGCCGGGATGGACCGGTGCCAATTTCTTCTTGCTCATGAGCACCACCTCCTAATGATCGTCCGCCATCTCCACATGGTGGGCATCGCTTTCGTGCCATTCATAACATACTCGCCACTGATTGTTGATACGTATGGAGTATTGCCCTTCTCGTTCTCCTTTGAGTTTCTCCAGCCGGTTGCCCGGTGGAGAGCGGAGACCCTGTACGGACTGGGCGTTGTTCAGCATCCACAGCTTCCGAAGTGCGGATTGCAGGATGGCGGCGGGAAGATGTTTTGAAAATACCCTTCGATAGATCTTACTGGTTTCTTTGCCTGAAAGGGATTTGATCACAATGGCAATATATAGTGTATTGCGCTGGGTGTCAAGCACAATGTGTTTGAACTGGAATGAAAGGTTATTCTCTATAGAGATTGTCCCATCATTAATATATCGCACTGATTATAAAGCAACCCCTGCTTTTCCCCCATTAGATCCCAGCTCATCCCTGCCCAGTATTCGAACCGCACTCCCCGCCTTCTGCTTTCCAGCTTTCGTACTACTGCCGGTAGTTGGAGTTGTAGGGTTTGATGAACCCGATCTCGTGTGGGATCATTTTGTG
>JAWODY010000076.1:0-22841 GCA_046483045.1 Anaerolineales bacterium
AAACCAGGAAGGTTTTCCTAAGAGAGTACTCGAAACGTCTTCCTGCTGACATACAACAAGCTGCACTCAGGAAGCTGAGGATGTTGAATAACGCCCAGTCCGTTCAGGATCTCCGTTCTCCACCGGGCAATCGGCTGGAGAAACTCAAAGGAGAACGAGAAGGGCAATACTCCATACGCATCAACAATCAGTGGCGTGTATGTTTTGAATGGCACGAGGACGACGCCCACCAGGTGGAGATCACAGATTATCATTAGGAGGTAGTTTTCATGAGCAAGAAGAAATTAGCACCGGTTCATCCCGGTGAAGTGTTGAGAGAAGAGTTCCTAAAGCCATTGGGCTTGAGCCAGTATCAGCTGGCCCTGGATATCAGCGTGGATTCCCGGCGCATCAATGAAATCGTCCACGGAAAACGGAGCGTGACCGCGGACACGGCCCTGCGCCTGGCGCGGTATTTTGAAACCTCACCGGAGTTCTGGTTGGGGCTCCAGTCTCAGTACGACCTCGATTGTGAGGAAGATGAATTGGGCAGCCGACTTGAGCGCGAGGTCCAGGTGTATTCAAAAGTGCATTGATGCCCAGCCTGCTGCCAATTTAGTTGCCTTGAAAAAACCCCAGGCTCCTGACCATGAGGCACAGAAACACGTATATTAATGTAGGAAGGTTCCCAGCAGCACAGTACGTAGAACGCCGGAAATCACAAACGGTGCATATGATTCTGTGGAATACGATCCTGACAAGGGAACTCTCAATGTAAAACAGCCTGATGGGGATGTTTTTAATACGTACCAGCTTTCCACAGGCACCTATAATCAACTATATTTTTCGACCCGTCTCTCTCTGGCGTATAAGATTTTGGGTGGCGAGAAGGGATTCTTGTTGCTGGATGATCCTTTCCTGGCTGCGGACAGCATACGATTAGCAAATCAGCTGGATATGCTAGTTGATCAGGTAAGGGATGGCTGGCAGATTGTGTATTTTACTGTGAAGGATGGAGTTTTTAATTACTTGCGAACTGAATATGAAGATGAGGAGTTCGATTATAATGAGACATTGGGCCCTGTCATCTTACTTGCCTTTGTGTTAGGGGTTATTGATGTTTTAAGGTTCTTGGCGGGAAAGTTAACCCGAAAGGATCCTTCAGTCAATCGGCCTGTGGGGGCGGCTAGGCCCCGAGGACATCCGGAAGCCATCAATATGGAGAGACCTGAGCACCCACCCGAAACGCTAGATTGAAAGATATCGGAATGCTGTGATGACAGATACAAAAAGGAAGATACGATGAATTTTGATGAGATGGAGAGAAAGTACTATGAACTTCAGGGTAAACATGCTGCTGGAAAGCTGAACACTGATGAGTTTCAGAATGCGGTGGCTGAGCTGACACTGGAAGACGACCAGGGGCGCTTGTGGACCATAGGCGTGCGAACGGGGAACTGGTATGTCGCCAAGGCAGGAGAGTGGATACGAGCTCACCCAGGCGAGCCTGTCCAATCTACCCAGAGCACACCGGAACGGGATCAGGATGTCTCCACACGGGAGGAAACTGAAACCGGTGCCCCGGTGACTTACGTGGGGGTTGGGCGTCGAGCCTTAGCTGTTATCCTGGATACTATAATTCTCGGATTGGTTTATGTCGCCCTGAGTTTTGTCATCAGCGCTACTGGGATGGGCCTTTCGACGTCGGTTGCGGGGAATCTGAGCAAGGGTGGGGGATTGGTGATGTATAGCGTAGGCTGTGTGGGCCTTTTCATTGGTTTTGTGTACTTTGTTGCCTTGGAAGCTATGTTTGGGTCTACAATTGGTAAAAAGATCTTGGGGATGCAAGTGGTCAAGGTAGATGGGACGTCGTGCGGTTGGGGAACGGCGTTGGTCCGCAATGTAATGCGAATCGTTGATGGTCTCTTCTTGTATCTGGTCGGGGCTGTACTGATTTGGACATCGGATCAAAAACAACGACTGGGCGACCGGATAGCTGGCACTGTGGTCGTTTTAACTAGATAATCAATCGGGTCTATTTTCAAAGACGAAACGACGAGCGTGTTCCTTACCCAGGACTCTTCCATTCTGGCCTGCTGCAGCCAGGAAAACAACTGGTTTCCGCTCGACCTAACGAGAGGTGACTTTTGCTCGTGTCCTGTCAATCCCAGCGCCTGGCTAACGATGAATGCTGAAGTATCCGGGTCACCGCTGAAGACCGGAGGGGGCACACCGCGGCGGAGCCCGCGGCCATCGTCTACATGTTCTAATTTTCTGCAGCATATCTGCCCTTGCTTCTTCTTCCCAACCTTGTCGACCAAAAGAGGGGGTTGCTTATAACAGAAGCCAACTCAATTGCTTTTCCGATGATTTTGTGCCGCATTTTGTCAATTATGGGCAGCATGGGTGGTCATTCCGCTGCATGGGGTGCGCCTGGGGCGAGAGAAAGCTTCTCTCGCGGAACCACATTAGTGTAAGGGCATGATTTCAATTTCTCAGACCAGGCAGTTTGGAGCGCGGTTGATATTTTTACGCCCCGAACTCAAGGAATCTCATCCTGCAGGCAATTGTTTTTCCCTGTCTGTTGGAAGTGTGCTATGATATTTGGAGTAATATAATTTCTTCCTTTTCTACCAAAGACCTCAATTCCGTCGATCAGGGAAGAAAAGGCATTCAGCTGATTGTTACTTGTAAATGGTGCCAGATGACTGAACAATTTTTTTGCTGAGTTTCTTCCTTTTATCGGACCGTTCTAGGCAGGCGTAGCGATCGTGATCGTTGGACTGGTGCAGTCCATGATCAAGGCTTTAATCAGTCTGATCTTTGTGATCGTGTTCCAGCTGCTGGAGGGCAACCTCATTCCTCAGTCTAACTTGTCGTCTCTGGCAACCGTGGTGATGATTTTTGAAGGCTGGTCGATGGCGGGCGTTTTGGGGACAATTGTGGCAATTCCGATGTATGCCGGGATCCGGGTGGTGGTGATCAAAGAGGTTCTCCCTGCTATCCGTCGCCAGACCGGGGCCGAGGCCACGGACCTGGAGGAAAACGTCACCTGAAACCGGAAAAGCGCCTAAGTTTTGTTTCGGAGCATACGGCCCGGGAGAGATCATTACCACAGCCAAATTAGGAGGAGTGTATCTGTATGAAAGTAGAGCATCTGCATGAAAAGGTGCTGCCCCGGACTTACTTGGTGGGGGTAATGGGCACCACGGTGGAAGGAAAATTGGCGCCTAATTTTCGAGATATCATCAGTCGGGCGGCAGAGATGATGCGGTCGACCCTGATGGAAGAAGATGGTTTGGAGATCAAGGTCTTTAGCTTTGAAGGTCCGAACCTGGTCCCTCAGGCGACCTCTTATTCGCCCTTAGATTTTTTGCGGCTGGGGATCTCTGAAAAGACTGAACGCCAGATTCCCTTTTTGCTGATCATCTCTGATGTTAACTTTTCCACAACTTCGATCTCTTCTGCCCATGCCTTTCCCAGCCGATTGATGAACATTGGGATTCTTTCCCTGAGGCGGCTATCGCCCTCTTACTGGGGAGAGGAGTTTGATTTGGAAATCACCAGCCAGAGGCTGGCCGGTTTGATGATGCACACCTTCTGTCACCTGGTGAATCTTTCCCATCATCCGGATCCTACGAACGTGATGTATGATTTTGTGTCTGTCGAAGATCTGGAAAAGATGCAGGTCCTGCTTCCGGAGCAGCTGGAGAGGATCCGGCGGACGCTTCCGGTGGAATCCCACGATATGGTCCAAGACAACCGCCGCCTGCCGTTTGTCGCTGAGATGATCCTAAAAAACAGCTCATCCATCATCCAGGCGGTCATTCGGGCGAACCCCTTCCGGCTGATGACCCATTTGCCTACCATGATGGCTGCCGCCTTCTCAGTGATCATAGTCCTGTTTTTTTCGGCTGAAACCTGGGATGTGGCCAGCACAATAGAGCTCGGCCAGCTGGTTTTGTTTTCTGGAATTTCTTTAATCTCCGCTTCCAGCGTCCTCTTCCAGTCTTTTTCGTTAGGAGCTGTGCTTACCAGGAGGAAACAGGCAGTAGAATCCACGATTGTGACCACCGCTGCTACCTATCTCAGTCTGTACTTGACAATTTTTCTGCTCTACGGATTATTTCTGGTCGTCACTTATTTGAGCACGGTGATCATTTTCCCTCACCGCTTGATGATAACCTGGCCCACGGTAGATCCCGCAGTCAAGGTGATCGATCATCTCAAGCTGAGCATGTTCCTTGCCAGCGTGGGGACGCTGGCAGGATCCTTGGGCGGCCGGGCGGACAGCAGCCGGTTGATTCAGTCGGTTTTATTTCTTGATGAAGAGACATGAAACACTATCTACAGAAGCCCTTCCCCCCAGGGGGGAGTGTTAACACTGGAAAGGGTTCCTCTTCACAGGTGTCCTCCAAGGGTGATGGGGAGAATTTAAGGTTGGTTCCCCCTCCGTATGTAAAATTGGGCCAACTGAGAAACTGGAGGTTATTACGGTTTATCGGGAATGAAAAATGGAGATACTATGATTTGTGACATTTGCGGAGAAGAGGGTGCACAGGTACGACATGTGACCAGAAGTTATGGTGAAGGGGAAAGTTTATTAGTCATTGAGAGCCTTCCAGTTGTGAGCTGTCCTCATTGTGGAGAAAGGTATCTCACTGCGGAAACCCTCCACGAGATTGAACGCATCAAACTTCATCGTGGAAGCTGGGCAAAGGAGCGCTCTGTGCCCGTCGCCACCTTCTCGTAAAAAGTAACGGATACACAATGATGCGCGTAAAAGACCGAGTTCAACGGGGGATGAACAGTGTCAATAGATGTGATGGTTAGCATTGTGCGATGGGAGTATTGATTGCATGGAGTCAGATCTAAAAGAGAAAATGCAGGAGATCATTCGCCAACAACCAGACGACAGCTCCTATGAGGACATCCTCAGAGAGCTGGCATTTGAACTGATGGTGGGTCGCGGGCTTGAAGATTCCCGCCAAGGAAAGTTGGTATCGAATGAGGAAATGGGGGAAGAATTCGAACGTGGCAGAAATAAGATGGACGGTAGAAGCTGAAAAGGGGCTTAGAGATATCCGCGATTATATCAGAGATGACCCTGCGGCAGCAATCAGGGTCATCTCTGATATTTATGAAAAGCCTCGGGTTTTACAGGATCTTCCGAAAATGGGGTACAAGTAGAAAGCATAACCTGAGGGTGATCTTTTGTATGGCCATTATCGGTTTGCATATTTAATCAGGGGGAAAGAGTACATTGACATCCTGGGTGTATTTCATAGAGCCCTGGACATAGACAGGCATCTTGTGTGAGCGCTTGTAGATGCCCCAGCGTATTACATAGACGATTCGCATAGGCATTACCACTCACCATACACCACTTCCAACTTTCCAAACAAAAATTTCAACCCAATCGTAGCTCTACACAGTGACACAGATTCATCGGGGTAGAGTAGGGAAACAGAATACTCTTTCGCACATCTCAAGTCAGACCAACTAGGCGTATCATTTCCAACGCCCGGTAAATCAACGCTCTATGTTCCTGTGTTTGGTGCCAGCGAGAAATCCCGCTGGGGTGGGGCAGGGGGGGGATAACATGCGCGCTGGCGTACCCATCTGAGTCCCAATAATTTCCTCAAGTGTTTTTGAGGGGACGTAAAAGTGTTGATGGCCAGCCTTTCGATGGGGATGATCTGCTTCAAATTCTTATCCGCTAAGGGGCTTGTGGGATAACAGAGGTAGCGCTGAAAGATGAGAACTTCGCTTTACCAAACCAGATCAGAATGGTAAAAAGTTGCTGAACGCCATTACCAGGGACATGGATAATATGGGAATATAGTTGGCAAAGTATGAGTTTTGCAATATAATGCAGAAAAGCAGATAAAGCAGAAATACATACGCGGAGGTGTTTTGTGGAATCCACCATTCAAATCCGGAAGAGGGGAGTGGTCACCATACCCTCAGAGCTACGAGAGAAATACGACATTCAAGAAGGGGACACATACCAGCTGGTAGATATGGAAGGCATCTTTGTTCTCACGCCGATGACGCCCATGGTACCCGAACTGGCTCGTGAGATTGAGCGGTTTAGAACGGAAGCAGGGGTGAGCACGGAGGACCTCATGCAGGGGCTTCGAGAAGAACGCAAACGCTATCACGAGGAACAGTATGGTGAGGAATGAAGAGGCAACCCCAAAGCTTTTTGTGGATGCGGATGTATTGTTTGCTGGGGCAGCCTCGCCATCTGAACACAGTGCCAGCCTGATGGTCTTGACGCTTTCAGAAATCACCTTAATTCATGCTTTGACATCGGAGCAGGTGGTAACGGAAGCAGAGCGCAATTTGGATGCCAAGGTCCCAAAGTCGCTGCCTGCATTCAAGCATCTAGTCAGCCGCTGCCTGACTGTTGTGCCGGATCCAGGGCCCGAAACGGTATCACCACACGACGGGCTGGCAGATCCCAAAGATTTGCCCATCCTGGTTGCCGCTGTACGCGAGGGGTCTCCTTGGTTGGTGACCTTCAACACCCGTGACTATCAGCCCGGGCATCCCGACGTGAACGTGCTGAGGCCAGGTGAGTTTATATTACGTATCCGCGAACAACTCACACACCTTCGTTAGCGAATGGCAAGCCGCCTTACCGAAAAATGGGTTTTGTATTTTTCGCTATCACATATTGATCCAAAGCCTATCACCAAAAGGTGGTGCTATTTTTAACAGAGGTCCACTCAGTAGCTAATTCGCTGTTTTTGTGGTGTGTTTTGTCAATTATGAGCAGTATATACGGTCCTTCCGCTGCACGGTGTGCGCCTGCGGCGAGAGAAGCGCGCTAAGAGCGTGAATTCTACACACCAAAACCATATCAATCAAAACGGCACGAAATCGCTGATCGTCACCTCCAGGTCGTGCTCGATGTTACGCTGTACAGCCAGACTGTGAGGTTTCCTGGGTGGTTTTTGTGTTCGCGTGGCCCAGCAGGATGCTGATGCACTGCATGCCTACGGCTTTGCTCGATGGGCACCGCAGGCTCGACGGCCCAGCTCCGCGTAGGTGCGGCGCAGGTCGGGTTTACGGTGTGTACAGTACTTTACTGTACCTATCGGTACATTTTGATTCTGGAGGGACGAAGATGGTATAAAAGTATCCCCAGTTATCCCAAACGCGGATAGAAGCGGAAACCCCCAACTACTTAAAAGTCTCTTTTGTCTTCCTTGATCGGAGCGCATTTTTTGGAAGCAAAGGAGTGATGACAATTAACCACCACTAAAAATAGATGTTTCCTTTGCGTCTTCATCGTGATCGTTGAGGACCTTTTATCTGTGCTCTGTCGCTGTGCGAGCCTCTGACATAGACCGTGTATGCCACCTAAGGTAACTTTATTGTATTGCGTTGAGCGACCAGATTGGCTCGTTTCCTAGCTCTCCTGTTGGTTTTTTGGACCAAACTGCTCTTTGGGCACTATATATTCCGTACCAAGCTCAAATTCCAGCGCTTTTACAACCTCTGGACGTCCTTTTGGTTGATACGGTGATCATAGGTTTCTATGAGTTCCTTAGTCACCCACGGAGTGCCAAACGCTGGATGTTGGCGAACGATCTTTTCCAACATAGAGCGAAGATGCGCATACTTTTCCCCATAAGAGATCTTCTTGTTTTACCAAACGGGTACACACCGTGTTGTGGTAATATCATGTTGATTTCTGGTGGATAGAGTCCGTAGGCTAGTAGGCAGCTCAACCAAAGCGAGTGGTATTGCAAGGCCGTATTCTTCCCAAGAAGAATCACCGAGTTCTACTTTTTCTTCAGCACTCATATGGCTCGGCCTAAGCAATCCTTCGGTTGTAGAACGTAAAAATTTTTTAACAGGGCAACCCTGACTTCTTTCTTGCCCAGGGTTGTTAAAGATCGGATAGCGTACATTCGTATTCAGCCACAGTGATATCTTTGGCAAATACTTCTGGACCTTTCTTGAGGAATTTTTTCTTCCACTTCCTGGCTGAGTTGGAATGAACAACATATGCTTTGGCCACTTTCCCAATGGTTTTTTCGCTTTGCCGCAGTTCTAATAGGATTTGGAACTTGAGCTTCGGGGAGTCCCTTTTAGGCATGGCTGCCTCCTTATCATTATCTTCCGGTGGCCAACCAGTTGTACTGCCCCCAAGTAGGTCAATTTTTCCACTTTACCTCAAGTACAAATGGGTAAAGCGTCAAAAAGACTTATAAATCATCGGTGATTCCTCTTATTACATCGAATATCAAAGCACAAGGAATCTCTTATGAAGAATCAACCCCCTCAGCCAGAAACGCCCTCCGCTGTACCTCATAGTGGGGATCATGCAGTCCCATTTTGGTTCCAGCTCTTTTCCCTGACTTTTATTCGCACCTTCATGTACACTGGTCACCGTTTGGTCTTTCCCTTTCTGCCGGTCATCGCCCGGGGATTAGGGGTGAACCTGGGAATGGTTGCGCTGGCAGTCTCCATTCGTTCCGGATTGGGGATTTTTAGTCCTTTACTGGGAAGATTATCGGATCAAAAAGGCCGGAAGGCAGCTATGCTTATCGGCTTGTTATTGTTTTCTGTCAGCTCTTTGATAATTGCCTTCCTGCCCACGTACAGCGCATTTTTGATCGGCCTCTCTCTAATCTGGGTGGGCGTGATTATCTTTGATCCCGCCATTCAGGCCTACGTTGGAGAACGGGTAGCGTTCGAACGCAGGGCAAGAGCTATAGCCATCCTGGAATTTGGTTGGTCGGGAGCTTTTTTGATTGGTATCCCTCTGGTGGGGATACTGCTTGCCCGCGGCAGGTGGAACGATCCTTTCTTGTGGCTGGCAGGTTTAGGCGGATTGGGGACAGTGTTTATATGGAAAACCATCCCTAAAATCAAAGAGAATGGAGGACAACGCTTTCGTTTATTGGACGGACTTCAACACGTTGTCTCTCACCCCCCTGCTGTGGGCGGATTGCTGGTGAGTTTGCTTCTGGTCATGGCAAACCAGGCCGTCTTGATTATATACGGCGCTTGGCTGGAAAACACGCACAAAATGACGCCGAAAATGCTGGGACGGGTTTCATCGGTCATTGGGGTTGCGGGTATTGTGGGCTTGGTTGCCGTGGTTGCGATTTCGGATAAGGTCGGGAAACGGAGGGCTATCGCAGCTGGCATTTTATTGAACGTTGCTGCTGCGGTTTCACTGACTGTCTTTACGGGTTCGGTAGCCACAGTGGTGGCATTGTTGTTTGTTTTCTTTCTCAGCTTTGAATTTAGTTTCGTGACAGGCATTTCATTAATTACAGAGCTTCGACCCCGGGCCCGGGCGACAATGATGGCGTTCAATACGGCTGCCATCTCTTTGGGTGATGCTTTCGGGGCGTTTGTCGGTTCCAGGGTATATACTGGGGATATTACAGCCAATGTCCTGTTGACAGTTGTCCTAAACTTGGTGGTTTTCGTTGTACTTATTTCTTTGGTTCACGTGGAATACTCTTAGGGCACTTTGCCAACTGTTCTATACAGGTGTCAGGGTATTCTGGCGGGGAAGGGATTGAAGATATAATTTACTAGTGGTGAGAGGGAAATTTCGAACCTGTCGATTAGTTAAATATGGTCTTGGATTCAACTGCGATCTGCAACCAGTATGTTTAACTATAATGAAAAGGACGCAGCAGATCGTAACTGTAATTGGTCTTCGAAGTCCGTACTTTGGTGTCGTAAAAAAAATAAGCTGTAGTAGGATCACGCTGTTCACCTGTTGGGATGAATGAGCTGAAGGTCCGAGACATCCCGAAGTCAATCGGGGTGGACTTGAGGTGATGATCTTGCCGGGGCTTATGGCTGCTTTTCCAAATTACCAAATTTTTTCTGACTCTGGCCAACGTGGCTATAGGATCAATATTAATCCATTTTTTATGGGTAAATTAAAGTGCATTTTATGCGGCCCTGGATATAAGCAAGCATCTTGTGTGAGCGCCTGTAAAAGCCCCAGAGTAATACATAGACGATTTGTATAGGCATCACCACTCACCATACACCACTTCCAATTTTCCAAAACAAAATTTAAACCCAATTGTAGCTCTACACGGTGACACAGATTCATCAAGGTAGGGCAGGGAGCAAAATTCCTATTCATCTGCTTCAAGTCAGACCAAATGAGTTGATAAGTTCCAACGCCTGGTAAATCAACGCTCTATGTTCTTGTTTCTGATGCCAGCAAGAAATTCCACTGGGGTGGGGTAGGGGGATTACTGTCGCGCTGGCGTATCTCATCTGGGTCCCAATAATTTCCTCAAGTGTTTTTGAGGGGACGTAAAAAGTGTCGATGGTCAGCCGTCAGTGAAAGCCCACTGGACAGGTAGGGGGTGGAGAGCGTCAGGGTGGGTTTGGTGTTATCGGTTCCATATACCGGATTAAGTTGAGAGTTTTTTAAAAGCGCTGAATTCTCTTAGTCGCAACTGGTAATTTGATTGGAAATTCATAATTTCCCCACTTTTTGAGTTAACCAATGTAACTGTTCGAAAAAATCCATGCCCTCCATCGGAATAGAGATTTTACACGCCCACTTCCTCAAAGGTTCAACCACATATTGTCTATAAACTGTTTGGTAGTGTCAGCCTGTCTTGACATTTGATGTTGGATACATCATCTCTGCTTGACCCTTAAAAAACTTGGAGCCAACTCATCTCGGTCAGTCAGGGCGTGGGCCTGGGGTTGGCCGTATCCGTTCCTGCGGGGATGGGCACCGTAGAGAATGTTTCGGCCCATAGTTGCAGGACAAGGAATAGGCCTCCGGCAAATCTAATCAGCAGAGTGATCAACGCCAGGCCTGAGGTGTGGAGGACGAAGCGGCGTTTCATCGTTTTTCATGTTTTCCTTGCATTCTGCCTATAGCAGCAGGTTGTTTATGGAGAGACCGCTCATTTTATTCCTAATTTGTGTCTGGAAATGGCCTTTTCGGAAACCATTGCTATCCTTTATTCAGTTAAGTTAGCATGACCGCTTTTAAGAAAATACTTGCAAGATCTGCCTCTTCTGTCACAGACGGAACTTAAAGGGTTTAAATTTCTTCTTTTTCAATTGGTGAGCAGTACTTCTTTCACGCGCCAGGTGATTTCCGCGCCTTCCTGGAAGGGGCGCTGCCACATATTGCGTCCGAAGATCAACCCCGTAGCGCCGCTCTCCATGCAAATTCGGGCTTTACGTAATAAATCTTCATCGCTGACTTTACTGCCGCCCGAAAACAGGACCATTGTTTTCCCTGCCGACTCGATCACCTTCTCTACTGCTTGTCGGTAAGCCTCCTCTTCATCCAGGGCCTTCCATTCTTCGTAAAGGTCCTGGTAAGGTTGGGGGCTGTCCAGATTCTTCGGATCTTTAAAATCGGGGACATTGAGCTTCACCACATCCGCCCCCAGTTCATTCGCCAACCGGGCAGCGTAATCCACGGCATAGATGCTGTCGCGCCCCCCCCTTTCTTTCTACCGCTTCTCCCCGGGGATAGCTCCAGATGATTAGAGGAAGGCCGTATCGCTCACATTTACTCCGGACTTTTTTCAGTTGAGTGAGATCCTCGGTTTGGCGGGGAGATCCGACATACAGCGTGTAGCCCACGGCATCCGCTCCTAGCCGCACAGCGTCTTCGACCATGGCATTCTGAGTGGAGAGAGGGCGGTCATTGGGTGGGATGCTGGGCCTGCCGTTGATTTTTAAAATCAGAGGGACCTCTCCTGCGTAATCGTGCATATATTTTTCCGCCAGGCCAATGTGGAAGACGATACCTGAATAACCGCCTTCTCTCGCCAACCGGCACTGATAGTCAGGGTCGTTGCTGGGTGGGTTGGGAAAGAAATCAACAGGTCCATGTTCCAACCCATGGTCGATAGGGAGTAATAACAGCTTTCCTTTTCCCGGTCCATGTTCATAGAGAAGGCGGTGCAGTCGAGTACGTTTGCCTAAGCTTAGATGTAAATCATCCAGTGTGTTTTCTCATTCATAGAGTTCTCCCTGTATTCTATTTGTTGGGATATGGCTATGATTGTTTGTTCTCAGCTATTCGCCCTTTTACCTTGGTGATTGTGGAACCGCTACAGCACTTCATGACTGATGTCCGAATAGGTGAGCGCAAATATAGCATTGGTGTCAGCATATTTACCGACACTCTCCTGGGCCAGTTTCCTTTCCGGAAGCTGGACTTCATGGAGTTCTTTCAACTCGTCAAAAGCGCCCTGTTTCCACTCTTCGGTGTCAAAGATGACGATTTTCAGAGTTAGCCCCATACTTCTGAATCTTCAATCCATCAGGCCATGAAGTGGATTTGGAATCCTTATTCCTCTGAGGAAACGCGTTTTATCCCCATTTTTAGTTCTCGAAGGGCGGTGTCCACACCGCCTTTCAATTCACGCCAAGCCATTTCCCCAGCCTGTTCCAATTCTTCCAGTCTGCGTTCGACCTCATCACGCTGCTTTTCTAATTCCTCTACTTTTTTGAGGGCTTCGGATTTGGTCTCTGCTTCGGCTTTCTTGGCTTTAGCTTTAAGAGTCTCAATTTCCGCCTTCCATTTTTCTATTTCTGCCTCAATGCGTTCTTGATATGCTTTATTGGTATCCATATTTTCTCCTCTTTTCCCTATAATTTGGATCATCAGATCCCTTTGCTGTGGGTTTCAAGATGCCCGGGAATTGTCTCCTTCGGGCATATATTCAGATTCCCGGGATCAATGATGTATGTGAGTTTCAACACGATCTTGCAGCGTTTCCACACTTCTCCACATACTTCGCATCTGCGTATTGTTACCTCTACTCGACGATGAAGGTTACCTTAGCATTGACCCGGTAACTGGTAATGCGGTTTCCTTCAACGTTTGCCTGCTGTTCCTTGATGTAAATGGATTTGATATTGTCCACGGTTTTGGATGCCTCGTTTAATGCTTCCTGTGCGGCATCCTCCCAACTCTCGTCGGATTCCGCCATGATCTCAATGACTTTTGCTACTGTCATCGTAATCCTCCTTTGGGAGTGTTTCCCAATTACAAGTGAAAGAAACGCACCTGATTCTCAGTCTATATCGTCCATTGACTCACACTTCTTCGAAAAAGGCGACACATCATCCATGCTTCCTTAGTATCCAACCATTTGTGGTCCATGATGTGTTCATGCCGATCACCCATCGCGAACCTAGATCTTTGTTAAGCCACCCCAATCAATTCTTCTCTTGGCTAAGACGATTCTCCATCTCATTAAGTCGAGACTGCGGCTTACTCAGAGATCGGGCATGGCGCATCATACCTTTCCAGGGATCCTCTATGTGTCCCAGCCGGCGAAAGATATTTTCCACGGTATACTTTTGGGAGTGAAGTTCGGGATCGGAAAGCTCATCCCACTTCAGGGGAGTCGCCACGGGAGCTCCCGATATGGGCCGCACGGAATAAGGCGCCACGGAGTTCTGACCATAGGAGTTCCTTAGATAATCCAGAAAAAGCCGGTTCCCTCGCTCCTTCTTTCGCATTTCTGTGGTCAACCGATCGGGTTCCCTCTGGGCCAATAGCTTCGATAAGCTTTTTGCGAATGAGCGGACAGCGTCAAAATCCGAGCTGCGGTCCAGGGGAACCACGATATGAAGGCCTCTCGACCCCGTGGTCATCACGAAAGGCACCAACCCAACCTCCTCCAGGGCGTCATGTAAAGATTGAGCAGCGGAACGCACAGGTTCAAACTGGTCATCTGGTGGATCCAAGTCGAAGATCAGCTTGTCGGGATGATGCAGTTTATCTGCCTGGCTCAACCAGGGGTGGAACGTGACGCACCCTTGATCTACGAGATAAACCAGGGTTGCCGTGTCGTCACAGATCACCTGCGGCTGTTTTTTGTCCTCTTCTTCCACATGAATGGAAACCCGTCGGATCCAGTCCGGGAAGTAATCCGGGGTTTCTTTTTGGTAGAATCCTCCCTCGTCAATACCGTCGGGAAAACGCTGCATGGTCAGCGCCCGATTTTCCAGAAAAGGAAGCATTGTGTCAGCAATCCGGCGGTAATATTCTATGAGGTCTCTTTGGGTGATGTTCACTTCGGGAAAGATCACTTTTTCGAGGTTGGAGACCTCAATTACCCTGGATCCGACTTGGATTTTCTCTTCACTCATGATGGGGCTCCTCTCTTACCACGTCCTCTGGGGCTTTATCCTGGCGCAGCCCCTGGAAACGGGGCTGACGAAGCTTATTGTAGTCCGTCCATTCTTCAAATCCAATCTGGGCCACAAGTTGAGGTTCAACCCAGTGGACCTCGTCTGAAGATATATCGCCATCGGCAAAAGGTTTATTTTCTCGTTCCAAGGAGGAGAGCCGATCGCCCAAATGTTGTAATGTGTCCTCATCAAACCCTGTCCCCACTTTGCCCGCATACATCAAATCATCTCCGTCGTAATATCCCAACAGCAGGGCGCCAAATCCAACCCGCTTGCCGTGAGGGTCCGTATATCCGCCGATGACAAATTCCTGTCGATTGACGCACTTGAATTTAAGCCATTTTTGCGAGCGGCTGTGGAGATAGGGGCTGTCCGCCTGCTTAGCAATGATCCCCTCCCATCCTTTCTGGCAGGCTTCGTTGAAGAACGATTCACCTTCCTCGTTGCGGTGGGCAACCAAGCGCAATGGGTCGTCAAAGGTCATGGCCCGCTTCAGTATGGATTTGCGATGCCGCAAGCCCACCTGCGTTATGTCGTATTCATCGATGTACAGCAGATCGAAAAGGTAGTAGAAGACGGATATCCCAGTCTGGCGAGCCTCCTCCGGGTCCTCAACATGCATACGATCTTGGAGGCGGGCGAAACTGGTGATGTTGCCATCAAAAGCCACGATTTCCCCATCCACGATAAAATGATCCACATCCTGCTCTTCAAGAATTTCGACCACTTCAGGATACTGGATATTCAAATTTTTCTGGTTGCGGGACTTCAGTTGAACCTGATCCCCTCTACAGAAAGCCAAACAGCGCTCGCCATCCAGTTTTCGTTCAAAAATCCACCCCGGGTCGGAGAAATAGTCTTTGGTCAATTGGGCAAGCATGGGGTCCATCCACTCCGGCATGGGGGTTTCCTGAATGTGTTCCCGTTCTTCTTTTGAAAGCAGCTCGAGCAGTTCATCCATTATTTTCTCACCGCCCTTCACGGACTTCATCCAGCGTACGACCCGTTATCACGGAGTCTGGCTCGGTGGACGTAGGATTCCGCCGGGCGTCCGCTTTCTCATCATCCATCTTAATCAGCAGCCATCGGGCATCATCGTCGCTTCCGGTCCGAATGAGGGCATACCCTCCGGATAGTTTTTGCCCTTGCAGCCACAGGGTTACGTGTCCTTCTTTGATCTGCTGGAAAATAGAGGGAGGATCATCTTCCTCTTCTTCTTTCAAGTTTCGGTAGCTGCCCCGATCCCAGACCAGGACTGTGCCACCCCCGTATTCATCCTCAGGGATGACGCCCTCAAAATTAGCATAAGCCAACGGGTGGTCTTCCGTGGGCAGCGCCAGTCGTTTTTCGCTGGGATCGGTTGAAGGACCTTTGGGAACGGTCCACGACTTTAGTACTCCTTCCACCTCAATGCGGAAATCGTAGTGCAGGTTAGAAGCGTCATGTTTTTGGATGACAAAGATGGGTCGAGAAGGAGCCCAGTCTAGGTCCGCTTTTCCTTTGACCGGTTCTGGTGTCTTTTTTTCGTCCCGCTTCTGTCGATATATCTCAAGGTTCTTATCCTGTTCAGACATGGAATATGTTGTCCTCCAACCAACCGATATTCTAGAAAAAGATTTGAGTTTAGCGCCATTAGGGATGATCTTGTAAAATATTGAGTTTCAAGTAAACGTTTAATAGCATTCACTTGTTTAAACATTTGAGTTTGAATACGCCAGGTTTGTGATACCTGATATGAGTGGCGATTTATTTATTAAACACTTCTGATTACTTGTAATGAATGTAGCATAGATGGTTTTTTAAAATATAGATAGGTAACGGGATGTCGGTACATATTCCGATACCTTTAAATTTGATGGGTTGATGGGTTTGTTCATCAAATCGCGAATGCGCTTTTTAAAATTTAATTGGACCTGATTTCACTGCACGTTAACATTAATAAAGAGGAAATACTCTGTCACCGTGTTAATCATCGATCAGCGCCCTTCTCAAATTTACGATGAGGTCGTGTCCCCAGCTGGGGACACGAATTTCAGGATGGCTAGGGGATGAAGATGACATTCGGGGGGTGCTGTCCGGTTAGGCGGGCCGGCGGCGCAGTCAAAGCTTGATAATTTTTAAATGACAACGAGCAACCCTGGGTACCGAGACCATATTTCGTATAGGCATTTCCGTGCACAAGACATAATTTCCCATTTTCCAAAGACAATCAAGTCCTAAACATAGCTCCACACAAAGGGAGAGATTAATCGGGATAGGGCAGGGAAGCAGAATACTCCTTCATCCATCACAAGTTAGACCAACCGGGCGTATAAGTTCCAACGCTTGATAGATCAATGCTCTGTGTTCTTGTTTCTGGTGCCAGCGAGAAATCCCGCTGGGGTGGGGCAGGGGGATAACCTGCGCGCTGGCGTACCCCATCTGGGTCCCAATTATTTCCTCTAATGTTTTTGAGGAGTCGTAAAAGGCATCGATAGCCAGCCTTCCGACAGGGATGATAAGCTTCAGGTTCAAACCATCCATCAGGGAAAGAACGCTGGACAGGTGGGGGGAGCAGAGCTCCAGCTGCTCGGAGCCGGGGCGACGATCGCCATCTCCGTCAGGCCGCTTACCCGGATAGCAGAGGTAGCGCTGAAAGATGAGAGCGTGCTCTCTGATCCAGGACTCTTCCAGGCCGGCCTGCCGCAGCCAGGAAAACAGCCGTTTTCCGCTCGATCCAACGAAAGGTGACTGTTGTTCGTGTTCTGTCAGACCCGGCGCCTGGCCAATGATCAGGAGAGAGGTGTCCAGGTCACCGCTGAATACCGGAGGGGGTCGCACTGCGTCGAAGCCCGCGGTAACACACCGTCTGCAATTTCTTATTTTCCCCAGCATGTCTGCCATTGTTTGTTACTCCCAAACCTGTCGACCAAAAGTTGGTGCTACTTTTAACAGACGCCCACTCAGCGGCTAATTCGGTGGTTTTGTGGCGCCTACTGTCAATTTTTGGCAGTATAGATGGTCTTTCCGCTTGCACGGTGTGCGCCCAGGGCGAGAGAAGCCCGCTAAGATTATATTTTCAGTTTACCAAAAAGATAGTTAGAACGGCACGAAATCGCTGATCGTCACCTCCAGGTCGAGCTTGATGTTACGGTGTACAGCCTAGCTGTGAGATATTCCTGGGTGGTCTTACGGTGTACAGCCTTCGACTAGTGATGTTGGCGGCGCCCAGCAGGATGCTGATGCACCGCATGCCTACGGCTCTTCTCGATGGGCACACCCGCTCGCCGGCCCAGCTCCGCGTAGGTGCGGCGCAGGTCGTGCGGCTGCAGTTCGGGTTTACTCTGTACAGCTTCGCTAGTCCCGATCAGTGCACCGCGCTTTTGGACGATATCATATAAAGCCGTCGTACTGATGCTTTCCCCGGGCACTTTATTCCGCCCCAGGCTGCGTAAAATCAATCCCTCTGCATTGATTAGGAACTGCAAATCAATGATGGCATCAGCCAAGCGATCGTTGATGGATACCGCGCGGTCCTAGGCGCCGTTTCCTTCTGCGCTTAACACATAGCGCTGATCCTGCTTGAGAATATTCGTGAAAAGGACATTGACAAGGTGCAACACATATTGGATAATATGGTAAATATACCTATTAACCAATACAAAATGCGTTTTAAATGACGAAAAGAGAGCGGTTAATCCCATTAGAAGCCCTGCCATATTTTACGATTCAGGCATTTAAGCAGGTCGTTGGAGCGGGGGAGGATGACAGTCAGCGGGTGAGGGAATTATTATCTCGCTGGACGAAAGAGGGACACATCCTACGGTTAAAAAGGGGGATATATATGACTCAAAAGTTTTATTTGCTGCACCACAATGAGACCGAATTTAATCCCGCAGTCAGCGCAATTATTTTACCGCAGTCATATCTCTCTTTGCATTATATTCTCCAGCGACATGGGGTCCTGACCGAAGCAACCTATACCGTTACGGGGGTAACCCAGAAGAATACCCGTACTATTGAAAATCAGCTGGGGATTTATGAATACCATCATATCAAACCAGAATTATACAAGGGCTTTTCTCATCATGAGTACCACGGCGTGATGTATTATATTGCCTCCAAAGCAAAGGCACTTTTTGATTATTTTTATTTTTATCCGCTTCCGAGAAAATATCGCAAGGTACGGACAAATCTCTCGGAGGATCTCCGGTTGAACATAGATGATTTTTCACCCCACGATAGAGAAAAGTTTACCGGGCATATTCTTGAGAGCGATTCTCCCAAAATGGAGTACGTTTTGGAGAACCTGAGGAGGAACGTATGGCGACCCTAATCCAGGAGCTGCGCCGCACACTCGAAGCTAGCGACCCTCTGTTGTCAAATGAAACTCGCCGAATTCTCCTGAAGACCGCCTTACAAGGCTATGTTTTGGACTATATTTATAATCACCGTTTGTATCGGGGTTTGAATTTTTACGGCGGTACCTGTCTCTATGTTCTTTATGATCTCAACCGGTTATCAGAAGACATTGACCTGGACAACAGCGAAGAGGTTGATCTTAGTCAACTTGCGCAGGATTTGTTGGGCTATTTTAGGAGTCGTTTGGATTATCGGGAAGTTTCTCTGAATGAACAGACAGGGGATAAGGGGATCCTGCGTATTACGATGAAATTCCCTCTGTTATATGATCTTGAGCTTACACCTCATCGTGACGAAAAGCTGCACTTAAAGCTGGAAATCAGTCTACATCATCAAGTGGCAGAAGTGAAGCATACTCCTGTGATCTACCAGGGCAGGAGCTTTGTAGCTGCCCATTTTTCCAAGGAAACAATGATGGCTGGGAAAATGCTAGCTTGCCTGGAACGCAGCTTCCAGAAAGGAGATACTGGCACAAAAATCAAAGGTCGCGATTTTTATGACCTGCTGTGGTTTATGCAGCAGGGAACACAGCCATTAGAAAGCAAGCTGGTCAAAGACGGGGTTCGGCCCTATACGTCGGAAGAGATTTGGAATGAGTTACGAATAAATGTAAAAGCGATCAGGCATCGAGATCTTGCGCTGGACCTGTACCCACTGTTTGAGAATAGAGCATTTATTGAGTCATGGATTGATTCGTTCCATGAAAACTTTGCCAATTATCTAAAATATTATTCTTAAATTCAATAATTTCTGTATTCAACTTGTTACCTGAAAGTTAGAAAATCACAAAAAGAAGTAACGCTTAAGCAGATAGGGCTAGATTTTCCCGTCTGGGATGCGGCTTGCTCAGGTTTGCCGGGGCCAGGGCTTCCAGACCCATTTCCCGCATACATTTCTGTAGTGTTTTGTGATTAATCGTCATCTCTTTTTGTGGTGCTTGATTTAGATTTCTCTGGCTAAACGTTCCAACGGTTAATAATGCAATCCGATCCGGCTCAGCCCTAGCAGCTTTGCTTGAACAGAAGTGCCAATTCAGGTCGCCCGAATTCGATTATGGGCATTTTACATACCCCCAAAAAGTATACTCCAGGGCTATTTTGAAGTCATCTTTTACTAGTTTTCTTTGGGATTGCGTGTAAATGTTTAGAATCTTTGGAGTTGATAAGAGAGAATGCGTCTAAGACACGTTTTCTCCATCGAATGCCTAAAAAGGCACGAAATCACTGATCGTCACCTCCAGGTCGAGCTCGATGTTATGCTGTACAGCCTAGCTGTGAGGTGCTCCTGGGTGGTCTTACGGTGTACAGCCTTCGACTAGTGATGTTCGCGTGGCCCAGCAGGATGCTGATATGCTCGATGGGCACGCCTGCCCGCCGGCCAAGCTCCGCGTAGGTGCGGCGCAGGTCTACGAATGCAAGGCCATCCCTCTGTGACTATAATGATTGGACAAATCCTCTCAATAATTTAGTGAGCAGGGCGCTAGCGAAGCTGTCCAGAGGAAAGGAGATGACCAATGTTTCAGGGATCAAAAAACAACCCAAAACACCAGGATCCTAACCCAGAAGTGGCACCACGAGCAAAGAGAAGAAAGTTTTCAGCAGCATATAAGAAGCGTATATTGGAAGAATATGCTTCCTGTACTGAACCTGGAGAAAAAGGCGCCCTGTTACGGAGAGAAGGGATTTATTCTTCTTACATCGTGAATTGGAAACGGGAGTTCAAACGCGACAAGCTGGTTGATTAATAAGGCCACGTAGTGGCCAGGGAACGATTCCGACAATTTTTGCGAAACAAAGATTCTGCCAAGGGAATTGGAAGAAAAGAAACAGTGGGAATATCGTTTGCTCCTCTTTTTGAGGAGCAAACGGAACAAAGTGGGCAATTGCTTTGAGGTGAAAGGAAAGCATGAATTCCTACGACTATATCAAAACCAGGCAAATCCAATGGGCAAAAAATCAAGGGATTGACTTGATCGGAAGCAAGGTAGACAAGGGTGCTCCCGCATATACACAGAATCTGGACCACAACTTGTTCGAACCGCTGAAAACGAAGCACGAAACATCTTTTAGGACTGGTGATGGCGGGGAGCTTGGTGGGTACCCAGCAAAAATGCAGCCAGTGCATTCCTCATCTGCACTAGCTGTGAACGTATTTCAATATTGGGACTCCCGCAAAATGGTTAAGGCCATTGCACACGCATGTGGTTTGTGTAACAAGGCAACAGGCGCTTCGGAAAGCATCTCGTTTGAAGTCAAGTATTCTATAGACGAGAGATTCCCATTCAGTCCAAATATCGGTGTGGTTATAAACAACGATAAAGACTTCAGCTATCAGGTCAATGCGATCGAAAGTAAATTTAGTGAAGCATACGGTGGATATGGGCATTCGGGACTCAAAGAGAAATATCTCGCTCTGGATATTTGGGAAGATATCCCTCATTTACATGAATTGGCAACATCTATCAGTCCTGAAGATAATCACTTTAAGTATCTGCATGCGGCCCAGTTGGTAAAGCATATTCTGGGCTTGCAAAGAGCGCATGGAAAAACATATTTTCGCTTACTTTATTTGTGGTACGATGCCTTGGGGAGTGAGGGGGCGATTCATCGAGATGAAATTGTTAGATTTATGGAAAAAGCAAAAGAAGACGATATTGCCATGCACGAGATAAGCTATCAAGAAATCATTACCAGGCTGGCTGAAGACTACCGCGATTCAGATGAGATTTATATAGAATACCTGACCAGTAGATATCTCTAACAAAGCATAATTAGGCCCTTCCTTTTTCAATATCTAACCATACTTATATGATCACAAAGACAGATTTCTTGGAATTCATTGATGCCCCGATGCACTTTTGGGCTTCGAAACATGATCAAATTGAGAAACCACCACCCCTTTACGACCAACACCTTATGAGGCAGGGGAAGGAGGTTGAAAGGCTGGCCAGGGAATTTATTGAAACACAGTTGCTTGAGGGAACAAAATCCGAGATCATCCACGAAAAAACGTTTGTCGCCGGTAACTTCCAGGCCCGGGTGGATACGCTCGCCCGGGATCCTGCCGAGGGGGTGATCGATATCTATGAAATCAAAAGTTCCACATCCGTTAAAAAGGAAGATCAGTACGACGTGGCATTTCAGCGATTGGTGTGTGAAGTAAACGTAAATGTCCGGGATGTTTTTATCGTACACTTGGATCCGGACTACACGCGCCAGGGAGGTCTGGACCTGGCCAGTATGTTCACCGTTGTGAATATGAATAAGGAAATTCAAGAGCGAGCGAGAGAGGTTGCTGCAAAACGAGAGGAAGCCTGGCGGGTAGCGTCTCTGCCTTTTCCTGAGGGGATTCAAACCTGCACCAAGCCGCAAGACTGCCCCTGTCCATCATTATGCCATGGGGGTCTGCCCGAATACCCCATCTATGACATTCCAAGACTGTATTCGACAAAGGCAAAAGAGTTAAAGTCCAGGGGGATTCTATCCATTCACGATATCCCAGATGGATATCCGCTTTCCTCCAGGCAGGATCGGCAGGTGGAGGCGGTGAAAAGCGGGGACCCGTTTATCGACACCCCGGCCATAGTAGATGAGCTTTCGAAATTACAATACCCCTTGAGTTTCCTGGATTACGAGACGTACAGCCCGGCAGTCCCACTGTATGATGGATACAAGCCATATCAGCATATCGTGTTCCAGTATTCCCTGCACATTGTTGAAAGCCCCGAAAGCAAACTGGAACACATTGAACTGCTCCTGATGGGTGAAGGCGACCCGGGGATGAAGCTGGCAGAACATCTTTCGAAGCATGCGCCCGATTCAGGGTCGGTCATCGTTTGGAACAAACCCTTTGAAGTAGGTAGAAATCGTGCCATGGCGGAGCGGTACCTAGCACACCGGGATGTACTGTTGAATTTGAACTCCCGCATGTACGATTTGATGAAGATATTCAGCAGGGGGCTTTATATACACCCTGATTTTCACGGCAGTGCCTCCATCAAGAACGTATTGCCTGTACTGGTTCCTGAATTTGGCCAGAACTATACTGAGCTGAATATATCCAGTGGGGATGAGGCGATGCTGGCCTGGGCAGATCTCGTATCAGGACAGGTTCCCGACGAGCAGGTACAGCATTTGAGGAATGATTTGCTCGCCTACTGCAAATTAGATACCCTGGCCATGGTCAAGATCTGGGAAACGCTAAGAGAAGAGGTGATGTAGCTTCTGTAGACCTTGTTGAAGGTGATGGTGATGGGTTGGGGTCATGCTGGAGAAAGAACT